>CAZLLB010000265.1:0-3755 GCA_964560165.1 uncultured Parvibaculum sp.
ATCGGCAAGCCAGGCGGCGCTGTAAAGCATCATGCGCATGGCGCGAACCTTGGTGCGCGCATCGACGAGCATATGCCGGATGGCCTGATGATCAGCGATGGCGCGACCGAATTGCACGCGGCTCTCGGCGTAAGCCCATGCGTCTGCGACAGCGGCCTCGGCAAGCCCCAGCGCACATGCCGACAATTCGAGCTTCTCGACTTCAAGCGCACGGCCGGCAAGCTGCTCCCAACCACGATCCCACATCTGCTCCCCGCCGAGAATATTCGATGCGGGTACGCGCACATCGTCGAAAGTGACATCCTTGGTCTCGACGCCGCGAATGCCGAGATGACCGAGCGGTGTGATGGTGATGCCGGGAAGTGTCGGCGGCACCAGCACGATGGAGAGATTTTTGTAGCGCGCCTCTTTCGGGCCGGAGCGCAGGAGGCAGAATATGTAATCCGCAATATGCGCGCCGGTGCACCAGCGCTTGGCGCCGTTGATGACGACCTCATCGCCCTCGCGCCGCGCGACGGTTTCGACCGAGGCGAGATCGCCGCCGACATTGGGCTCGGAAAGCCCATAGGCAAAGAGCAGATTGCCGCGCGCGACTTTCGGTAAAAGCGTCTGCTTCTGGATTTCGCTTCCGCTCTCGCCGACATTCATGCCCGCATAGCAAACCGCCATGATGTAGGGACAGGCAACGGCGACGGAGCGTTTCGCCAATTCCTCGATGACGGCCATCGTCGCATATATGTCTATCCCCGCGCCGCCGTAGCGCTCCTCGACGGTGAGGCCCATCAAACCCATATCGGCAAGCTTGCCCATCACCTCGCGCGGATAGATGTTGCCGCGATCCCATTCGCGCGCCTTCTCACGCGGCATTTCTGCCTCGACGAAGCGAGCGACGCTGGCACGCAGCAGGCGCACATGCTCAGGCTCATCGAAATTGATCGGCCTATCCATCAGCGCCCCTTGAACTTCGCAGGGCGCTTTTCGAGAAAAGAATGCACGGCCTCGCGATGATCCTCGGTGGCGAAGGTTTGCATCTCATAGGCGATCGACGCATCGAGGATTGAATGGGCAAGCTGCTTCAGCCCGATATTGACCGCGACTTTGGAATATTTGATGGCGAGTGTCGCGCCGCCCGCTATGCGGGCCGCAAAGGCATCGACATGCGCGTCGAGTTCGGCGTCAGCCACAACATGATTGACGAGGCCGATACGCTCGGCTTCCACAGCCTTCACCGCATCGCCGGTCATGAGATATTCTTTCGCCCGCGCATAGCCGACAAGCTGCGGCCAGATGATTGCGCCGCCATCGCCCGCGACGATACCGGCACGCACATGGGGATCGGCAAAGCGCGCGGTGTCGCTTGCAAAGATCACATCGCACATCAGCGCTATCGTCGCGCCGAGGCCGATGGCGGGTCCGCGCACCTTGGCGATGATCGGCTTTTCGAGATCGAGCAGCGAAAAGATGATGCGCTTGGCCTCGGCCGCATCGGGGCCTTTTTCGCCCGCCTCGAAGGAGCGCTTCATCCAGTTGAGATCGCCGCCTGCGGAGAAGGCCGCGCCTTCGCCGGTGAGAATGATGACATCGGATAGCGGATCGTCGGCGGCGTCGAGGAAGATCGTCGAGAGTTCGCGGTGCATCTCACCATCCACCGCATTCATCAATGCAGAATTGGAGAGGGTGAGCGTCAGAACCCGGCCTTGCCGGCTCGCCTTGATGCGTGCGTAGCGTCCGAAATCGACCGCGTGATCTGCACTGCCCGCCCGCGACATGCCCTCGCCCTCCCGATTTTTTCCCTGTCGTTTTCACGATTGTGGCGCGTGCCCGGCGCGTTGGAAAGCCAAACCGGCACGGACGGACGCGTGAAGCGACGACAAAGAAAAACCCCGGCCGCAAGGGCCGGGGTTTTGAAGAGATTCGGAAAGCGACTGGAGGTCAGCTACCCGTGTTGAACTTGAAGCCAACCTCGTCGGCTGCCTTCTTGGCATCGTCGGGCTGCAACTTCACGCCCGGCTCGCCAAAGACGGCGATCTTGTTGTTGGCGGCCTGCAACACGGCCACATAGCCCAGACGATCGGCGCGTGTGACTTCAGTGAAGTTCAGACCATCATCGGTGCTGTAACCGACATAGCCCTGCAAGCCGACAAGAACGATGGTGCCATTGTCGAGTTCAACGCCGCCGCCAACCGATTTGTCGGTGCCGCTGTTGATCTTGGCCCAGGTCGCACCGTCATCGGTCGTGCGATAGACGTTGCCGCGCATGCCATAGATGAGCGCCGATCCGTCCTTGAGCGACAGGCCGCCCCAGAAGGAGCCTTCATAGCCAGTGTTGATTTCGGCGAAGGTCTTGCCGTGATCGGTCGAGCGATAAACCTTGCCGAATTCAGCTGCCACAAGAATGGTGCCCTGCTTCGTCGAGAAGACTTTGTTGAGATGCGAGTCTTCCTGGCTGCCCTCGATCAGCGAACGCTGGTTCCAGGTCTTGCCGCCATCTTCCGTCTCGATGACGAAGGAGAAAGCGCCCATGGCGAAGCCGTGTTCGGGGTTTTCGAAATAGACCGACATGATCGGCGACTGGGATTCTTCATTGTGATAGGCGAGCGTCCATGTCACGCCGCCATCGTCGGTGCGGAGCACCGTGCTGTCATGGCCACCGGCATAGCCGATCTTGTCATCGACGAAATAGACGCTGGTCAGCGTCACCTGCGTCGGCACGCTCTTGGCCTGGGTCCAGGTCTCGCCGCCATCATCTGAATAGATGACGTGGCCGAACTGGCCGACTGCAACGAGGCGCTTGCCCGCCATCGTCGCCGAAAGCATCAGATCCTTGCTGGCGAGCGCCGACGGCGTCGCATACTCGATTTTTTCCTGACCGGCGGGCGCTGCTGCGTCCTCGGCCTGTGCGGCAGGTGCCGCCATCACCGCCAGCGCAAGTGCGGAGGCAATGGCAATGGCGCGGACCGGCGAATATGAAATGAATGACGTGAAGATGGACGACATGATTTGACTGAGGCTCCCTGCACTCTGCGTTTGTGAGCGGCGTCCGAAGCCCTCGCTGAACGGCGGGACCTGCGCTGCTCTCTCGTTTTCATCCCGACTCTTGCGGCCGGCTGACTTCGATCAGGATTTCCCGAGCTTTGGAGGCTCGACGTCGTACTTGAATACCTTATTTTCGACCCTGAAACCCACAATAAAGACGCCGAAACAGCGCTGTGGCGGCCCCCAGGCAGAAATAAGGCCGGACCTCGGTATCCCGAGGCCCGGCCCTTAGACAGTAAACGCTTTTTTAGCGGACGCCAAGCTGACGGATCGAGTTCGGCGTGTAGCGGCTCGGGTCAAGCTCGTCGGCGAAGTAGTTCACCGGCGGCTCTTCGTTCTGCATGGCAAGCGCCAGATAGCGGCCCGCCTGAAGATCGTAAACGACTTCCGCGCCCGAACCGCAGAGCGGCACGTTGTAGCGCTGAAGCTGCTGGAGCTCCTGGACGCGCCAGAGCTGGCCACGACCGTCATAGAGTTCCGCACTCGAGATTTCCCATGCGTCCTCGTCATTGTGATAGACGCGGCGCGCATAGACGTGACGTGTATTCGCCTTGAGCTTCGCTTCAAAGTTCCAGGTGCGGTGCAACTCGTAACGGATCGCATCCTGATTGAGGTGAAGCGGCTTGACGAAGTCCTTGTACTTCACGCTTTCGGCCTTGTAGTCGTTGGCCGCGATGATCATCGGCTTCTTGTCGATGACAGCCCAGTCATAGCGATCA
>CAZLLB010000266.1:0-3755 GCA_964560165.1 uncultured Parvibaculum sp.
CAGCGGCGTGCGAAGCTCGTGGCTCATATTGGCCAGGAATTCGGATTTCGAGCGGCTCGCATCCGTCGCCTGGTCGCGCGCATTGCGTAGCGCCTCGGCCTCGCTGCGGCGCGCCGTCACATCCTGAAGAGCGACCAGAAGCGCAGGCCGCCCATGGAAGCGGACCAGCGCCGCCGAAATATGCGCCCAGATAATCTCGCCGTTGCGTTTGCGCAGGCGCGCTTCGACATTGCGAGGTCTGTTCCCACCCGCCGGCGTCTCGCCAAGATAGTTGCGCATATCCTCGTCGGCGAAGACTTCCCGCGCATCGAAGTTCGAAACTTCATCTTCGTCGATGCCATAAAGCTCAAGCGCCGCTCTGTTTGCCTGCACCACGCGATGCGTCGCCGGGTCGATCAGGGCCAAAGGCAGCGGAGCGGCCACGAAAATGCTCTGGAAATTCTCCTCCGTCGCCTGCACCGCGCGCTGTGCCTCCTGACGCACCGCAACTTCTTCTGTAAGGCGTTCGTTCAACTGCCGCTGATACGCCAGCGTCAGAAATTCGCTCCGACGAAGCTTGTTGGCCACGCGCACAGCTTGCGCGCCGCAGAAATTCCCTACCAGCAGCAGCAAAGAGACGATCGTTAAGGAGCGCACCGATATGCCATCATATTGCGCCAGCACAACGATAAAGCCTGCGGTCGAAACCAGCGACGCACCCGCATTCAACACCAATCGGTTTGGAACGCCGAAATAAAAGGCGAAGATGATGATGAGTGCGCTCAACGTGTGTTCGGATGGCAGCATGCCTCCAGCGTTCACCACGAGCAGAAAAACGCCGAATATATAGAGCTGCACAAAGGTGAGCGTCGCGAAAAACATCACATGCTGTCGCGCTGCCGGAAAGAATTTCATCGGCAGGCGTCCAACGGGAATTGAGAGAATGCGAGCGACAAAAATACAGGCGAAAGTCCAGCTCGGGCCGAACAGCAGATAATCGATCACGCCCCAACCGGCAAACAACCAGATTGCGATTTGAATGCTTCGTGTGCGTTCGACCGTTTCGCTCCAGGTCTCTTCCCGGAATTGCGCTTCAGCTCGCGCATCCGCGAATTCGCCGCTCCACAAATAAGCGCGCTCGCTCGCCGGGACGGACAGCTCCGCAGCTTCCATCAAACTTGTGTCCTGGTTGGCTATTCTTGCCACGCGCTTTCCCCTTTGACGGGCGCAAAGCCAGCCAATCCGAGCGTCACTCTAGGGTGAAACCTTAAAGAAATAGGAAAATTGCAGGCTTTCTTTGCCCTCGCCGCCCGCCTATCGTGCAGACCTCGGCGGACACATAAAAATGGCTGATTTCTGGGCTGAAAGGGATAGTTCAATGACCGGTGCGGATAGCAAAAGCGGGGTTCTTTCGGGCGTTCGCGTCCTCGATTTTGGTCGCTACATCGCCGGTCCCTATTGCGCCGCGCTGCTCGGCGATCTTGGCGCCGAGGTCATTCGCATCGAGAAACGGGACGGCAGCGAAGATCGTTTCGTCCAGCCCATCGTGCCCGATGCAGGAGCCGGGCAAGGCGGCGAAGGCGCGATGTTCCTTCAGATGAACCGCAACAAGCGCGGCCTGACGCTCGACCCGATGACGGAGACGGGACGCAGCATTGTGAAACGCCTCATCGCCACCGCCGATGTGGTCGTCGCGAACCTTCCGCCCTCAACACTCGCAGCTATGGGCCTCGATTATGAAAGCCTCATCGCTGTCAAACCGGACATTATCCTCACCACGGTTTCGGCCTTCGGCCATGGCGGCCCCTATAGCGAGCGCACCGGCTTTGACGGCGTTGCGCAATCCATGGTCGGCGCGGCGCACCTGACCGGCACGCCGGACGAGCCGGTGAAGAGCTATGCACCCTGGGTTGATTTCGGCACTGCATCCGTCACCGCTTTCGGCACATTGGCGGCGCTGATGGAGCGCGCAAAAACCGGGCGCGGGCAGATCGTCGAAGGTGCGCTGCTATCCACTGCTCTCGCCTATTTCAACTTTCATTTGATCGAGCAGGAGCTGCGGCAAACCAATCGCAACGCCATCGGCAATCGCAGTCCCTATGCCGGACCCGCCGACATCGTTCGCACCAAAGATGGCTGGATTCTGGTGCAAGCCATCGGCGCACCGCTTTTCAAGCGCTGGGCGCGGCTGATGGGCGAAGATCATTGGCTCACCGATCCGCGTTTCAAGGATGATCTGGCGCGCGGCGATAATGGCGAGATTCTATCGGAGCGCACCTCGCAATGGGCGGCAACACGCACGACGAAAGAAGCGCTGGCAGAGCTTGAGAAGGCCCGCATTCCAGCGGGCGCGGTCAACACGGTGCAAGAGGCGCTCAACGATCCGCACATCAGAGCGATGGGTTACCTCCAGCCCATGGACTTCCCCGGCCTTCCCGGCCCCGCGCCGATCATGGAGATGCCGGTTCGTCTGTCGCAGACACCCGGCACGCTTCGCACGCGCGCACCGCTTCTTGGTGAGCACACGGATGAAATCCTGACGAGCCTCGGCTATTCACCAAAGGAGATAGCAGGCTTCCGCGCCGAGGGTGTTATCTGATGGGCGATCCCTTCGCCGCCTTCCCGCGCTTTCGGCTCGCTCATCTGCCGACGCCGCTCACCGAGATGCTTCGTCTGCGCGCGGCGCTTGGGCCTTCATGCCCGCGCCTCTTTATCAAACGCGATGATTGCACCGGCCTCGCGGGCGGCGGCAACAAGACGCGCAAACTCGAATTCCTGATCGGCGAGGCGATTGCCGAAGGGTGCGATACCATCGTCACCACTGGCGCACTGCAATCGAACCATGCGCGGCAAACCGCAGCCGCTGCCGTCGCGGCGGGTCTCCGCGCCACGCTCGTCCTGGCCGACATGGTGCCTTATGAGGGCAGCGCCTATCGCCGCTCCGGCAACCGGCTTCTCGACGGCATTCTCGGTGCCGACGTCAAGATCATCCCGCAGGGTACCGACGCGGGCGCTTTTTTCAAACAAGTGATGGCGACAATCGAGGCTGAAGGCCGCAAAGCCTGTTTCACACCGGCGGGCGGTTCTACCGCCACCGGCTCGCTCGGCTACGCAGCCGCCTATATCGAAATTGCCGATGAGCTTGCCGAACGCGAATTGCCGAAAGCCCGCATCGTTCATGCCTCGTCGAGCGGCGGCACACAGGCTGGCCTCATCGTCGGCCGCTTGTTGTGCGAGAAAGGCCCCGCCATTCACGGCATCAACGTCTATCGTCTTGATACGGATCAGATGAAAACCGATATCGCCAAACTTGCCGATGCCACCGCCGCAAAAATGGGATTACCTATGCCGAGCCCCGACGCCGTCATCCTCGAAGACGGTTTTGTCGGCCCTCGCTATGGCGTTCCGACATCCGCAATGGTCGAGGCGGTCGAGCTTGTGGCGCGGACGGAGGGCATCCTTCTCGATCCTGTCTATACTGGCAAAGCCATGGCGGGATTTCTATCGCTCATCAAAGGCGGTGCCTTCGCGCAAGACGAAGCGCTCGTCTTTTTGCACACGGGCGGCATGCCGGGGCTCTTTGCCTATGAAGGTGAGTTTCTGGAGAAGACTTAGGAGACAGCCTGCGCGGCGACCTTACCGCGTCGGCGCAATGTCTCGGCAGCGCCGTCCGGGCCCAATATACGGCGAAAGTCTATGACAATGTCGAGATAGGCCAGCGCGTTTTCGCGTTCGCTGCCGCGCGCGCGGCGGATTTCTTCGATCAATCCATCCTC
>CAZLLB010000267.1:0-3736 GCA_964560165.1 uncultured Parvibaculum sp.
GGACGGCTGGTGCGGCGCGCGGCGGCCAGCGCGCTCCATGCGGGCGCGCGCGAGCGGGCGTGAACGAGGTCGATCTTCTCGCGCGTGATGAGACGCGTGAGGTGCTCGACATTCAGAGCCATGACGACGGGGTTTTTGGAATGGGCCGCCATCTCGAAATGTTCGGCGCCTGCTTCGATGAGTTCATCGACAAGCCTGCCGCTGGAACTGACGACGACAGCGCGTCCACCGGCTCCCACCACGGCGCGGGCGATATCTACCGTCGTGCGCTCTGCACCGCCGATGTCGAGCGTGGGCACGATTTGCAAAATCGTGGGGCGAGCGAGCCCTTCAAAGGGAGAGGACAAAGTTTTAGTCCCTTAATCGACGGAAAGCCGGGTATCTATGGCCGGGTATCTATTGATGTTACCAGCACAGCATACAGGGCCAAGATGAACGACAGTGAAGGCTCCGGCAAGCTCGCGCGCGAGGACGGCGAAAGCCTTGCCTATCAACGCGCAATTCCCGCCCTGCCGGCCGGGCCGACGGGGCTTGTCTGGCTTGGCGGTTTCAAATCCGACATGACGGGGACGAAGGCGAGCGCACTGGCCGAATGGGCGGCGCAGAACCGCCGCACGTTTTTGCGTTTCGATTATTTCGCGCATGGCGCGTCGAGCGGGGATTTCCGACAGGCGACCGTGGGGCGCTGGCTCGACGATGCGCTGGCCGCTTTCGACAAGTTGACCGGCGGGCCGCAGGTGCTTGTCGGCTCGAGCATGGGCGGCTGGATGGCGCTGCTGGTGGCGCTGGCGCGGCCCGAGCGCGTGAAGGCGCTGGTGCTCATCGCGCCCGCGCCGGACTTCACGGAAGAATTGATGTGGAAAGATTTTTCGGACGAAGTGCGCGACACGCTGCGACGCGACGGGGTTTACCGGCGGCCTTCGGAATATGGCGATGAGCCTTATGAGATCACGATGAAGCTCATCGAGGAGGGGCGCGCGCATTTACTGCTGGGCGAAAAAATTCCACTGACGCTGCCGGTGCGTATTCTGCAAGGCATGGCTGACGCGGATGTGCCTTGGGGCCATGCGATGCGTCTTGTCGAGGCGCTGGAGAGCGAAGATGTGACAATCACGCTGACCAAGGCGGGCGATCACAGGCTTTCGACGCCAGCCGACATTGCGCGGCTGACACGCGAGATCGGATTGCTGCTCGGCGAAATCGAATGATCAGGCGGCGCGGGGGCCGAAGAGGATGACGCCCGCGCCGATCAGGCAGATCAGCGCACCGGTCACATCCCAGCGGTCGGGGCGCGCGCCTTCGACGCTCCACAGCCAGAGCAAAGATGCGGCGATATAGACACCGCCATAACTTGCATAGGCGCGGCCCGCCGCATCGCTTTCGACGAAGGTGAGGAGCCAGGCAAAGAACATCAACGAGGCGATGCCGGGCAAGAGCCACCAGACGGGTTTTCCCAAACGCAGATAAGCCCAGAAGGAAAAGCAGCCCGCGATCTCGGCGAGAGCGGCGGCGGCGTAAAAAAGAAAACTGCGCAAATCAGTGTCCTTCAGATCGTATCGACAAGCGCCGCGAGACCTTCGCGATAGGTTGGATAAAGCAAGGTGACGCCAAGCTCATCATGAAGGCGGCGATTGGAGACGCGCTTTGAATCTTCATAAAAGCTGCGCGCCATGGGCGAGAGATCCGCCTCTTCAAAAGCGATTTCCGGCGGCGGAGGGCGGTGCAGAAGTTCGGCGGCGAAGGCGACTACATCCTGCGGCGGAGCGGGTTCGTCGTCGCAGACATTATAGGCGGCACCAGGATGGGGCTGCGCTATGGACGCGGCTAGCACGGCGGCGATATCCGCGACATGGATGCGTGAAAAGACCTGACCGGGTTTGACGATGCGGCGCGCGCTGCCATCGGCGACGCTGCGGAGCTGATTGCGGCCCGGCCCGTAGATGCCCGCAAGACGGAAGATGTGGAGCGGCAGGTCTAGCGACGCCCATTGGCGCTCGGCGAGAAGGCGGCGCTGGCCGCGTGTGGTCGTGGGCAGGAGCGGCGAGGTTTCATCCACCCATTCGCCTGCGCGGTCGCCATAGACACCCGTGGTCGAAAGATAACCGGCCCAGCGAATGTCTGACGCGATACGCGCGATGGCGGGAGCTTCAGTGCGGAAGACCGGATCGCCCTCCCCGTCCGGCGGCACGGAGATGAGAAGATGGGTCGTGCCGGAAAGCGCGGCTGGGTCGAGCGGTTTGTCGCCGGTGAAGACATGCGCCTCGATACCTTCGGCACAGAGCGCCATGGCCTTGGCGTCCGAGCGACAGGTTCCGGCGATGGCGAAGCCCTCAGGCTTCAGACGGGCGACGAGGGCTTGCGCGCTGAAACCGAGGCCGAAGCAGAAAAGTCTTTTACCGCCGCCCACCCGCTCATCCTTGCCAAACTTCAACTTGCCAATTGCGGCACCTTAGCCGAGCTTACCCGCCATGCCGATGAACCGACACCAACTCTTCCTCTTTGCCGCAATGCTGGCTCTCATGCTGCCGCCTGCCGCCGCTCTGGCTGCCCCGAGCACCATGACGCCAGCGAGAGATTACGACATATGCATCGCGCAGGTCTCGACCCATGCCGACAAGGCACTGGTCTATGCGCGAGCCTGGAAAACGGAGGCAGGCGCCAACGCGCTCGCGGCGCTGCATTGCGAGGCGCTGGCGCTGTCGGCGCTGGGCCGCGACGCGGAAGCGGCCTCTACTTTCAGCCAAGTGGCGCTCAATATGAACGACGCGCCGAAGGAAGCGCGCGCCGAGGCCTATGCGCAAGCTGCCGACGCCTGGCTGCTTGCCGATGATCCTGGCAGGGCGCGGATCGCCATCGATCAGGCGCTGGCGCTCGACCCTGCCGCTGATTATCTGCTTCGCCGCGCCGACATTCGGGCCCTGTCGAAAGACTGGGAAGGGGTGCGCGTCGATACGGGCGAGGTGCTGGCCGAATTGCCGACATCAGCCGAGGCGCTGACGCTGCGCGCGACGGCGCTGCGCAATCTGGGCTATCCGAAAGCCGCGCTGGCCGATGCCGAACGGGCTGGCGCTATCGCGCCGCATAATCTGGCGGCGCTTCTTGAGCGCGGGCGGATGAGAGCGGCGAACGGCAATGTGGCGGGCGCGCGCTCGGACTGGGAAGACGTTGTGCGTTTTGCACGCGAAACGGGGCGGAGCGATGATCCGGCAGCGGCAGCGGCGCGGGATTATTTGAAGAAGGGTGCGCCGAGGTAAGCGCGCCATTCGTCTTTCACGCCTTCATCTTCTTCGCGCGCCAGCGCTTCTTCGGCGCGCGCACGCGTCTCATCGGGTGCGAGTTCGCCGAGCGCCCAGATCGCCATGGCGCGGACCAGCGGCGAGGCATCGCCGAGATGTGTGCGGACAATATCCAGCAATGACATATCGCCTGAATTGCCGATTGCGATAAGGACATTGCGCGTGAAGCGATCGCGGCCAATGCGCTTGACGGGCGAGCCTGAAAAGCGGGCGCGAAAGGCGGCGTCATCAAGCACCGCCAATTCGGCAAGCGTCGGCGCGCGCAGATCATCGCGCGGTTGCAAGGCGATTTCGCGGGCGTCCTGCGCGAATTTGTTCCACGGGCAAACGGCGAGGCAATCGTCGCAGCCATAGATGCGATTGCCGATGGGTTTGCGGAATTCGAGCGGGATGTGATCCTTGTTCTCGATGGTGAGATAGGAAATGCAGCGCCGCGCATC
>CAZLLB010000268.1:0-3731 GCA_964560165.1 uncultured Parvibaculum sp.
CGAAGTTCAACACGATCTCGATTTCCGGCTATCACATGCAGGAAGCGGGCGCGACACAGCTTCAGGAGCTGGCCTTCACGCTGGCTGACGGACGCGAATATGTGCGCGCTGCGTTGCAGGCCGGTCTCGATGTCGATGAATTCGCGCCGCGTCTTTCGTTCTTCTTTGCCATCGGCATGAACTTCTTCATGGAAGTGGCAAAGCTGCGCGCCGCGCGTTTGTTGTGGAACCGGATCATGACCGGCTTCGGCGCGAAGGACCCAAAATCGCTGATGCTGCGCACCCATTGCCAGACATCGGGCGTCTCGCTGACCGAGCAGGACCCTTACAACAACGTCATTCGCACGACCATCGAGGCGTTGGCGGCGGTGCTTGGCGGAACGCAATCGCTGCACACCAATGCGCTTGACGAGGCGATTGCGCTGCCGACGGAATTTTCGGCGCGGATCGCGCGCAACACGCAACTCGTCATTCAGCATGAGACGGGCGTGACCAATGTGATCGACCCGCTGGGCGGCTCTTATTACATCGAGAGCCTGACGCATGCGCTGGCGGAAGAAGCCTGGAAGATCATCGAAGAGGTCGAGGAACTGGGCGGCATGACCAAGGCGGTCGCCACGGGCATGCCCAAGCTCAAGATCGAGGAAGCGGCGGCGCGCAAGCAGGCGCGGATCGACCGGGCGCAGGAAGTCATCGTCGGCGTCAACAAGTACAAGCCCGCCAAGGAAGAGCCGCTCGACATTCGCGATATCGACAATGCGGAAGTGCGTGAAAACCAGATCGCGCGGCTGAAGAAGATGCGCGACACTCGCGATGAGGCCAAGTGCAAGGCGGCGCTGAAGGCGCTGACCGAAGGCGCGCGCGGCAATGGCAATGTGTTGGCGCTGGCGGTTGACGCGGCGCGGGCGCGCGCCAGCGTCGGGGAAATTTCCGATGCGATGGAAGAGGTTTTCGGGCGGCACCGCGCCGAGATCAAATCCATTTCCGGCGTTTACGCGCAGGCTTATGAGGGAGACGCAGGCTTCATGCAGATCCAGAAAGAGATCGAGGAATTCGCTGAGGCGGAAGGTCGTCGCCCACGCATGCTGGTCGTCAAGATGGGGCAGGACGGGCATGATCGCGGCGCGAAGGTGATCGCCACTGCCTTTGCCGATCTGGGTTTTGACGTCGATGTGGGACCGCTGTTCCAGACGCCGGAAGAAGCGGCGCGCGATGCGATTGAAAATGACGTGCATGTGATCGGCATTTCGAGCCTTGCCGCCGGGCACAAGACGCTGGTGCCGACACTTGCTGAAGCGCTGAAGAAGGAAGGCGCGGGCGACATTCTCATTATTTGCGGCGGCGTTATTCCGCAGCAGGATTATGAGTTCCTGAAGAAAGCGGGCGCTTCGGCCATATTTGGTCCGGGTACGAATATTCCTGCCGCCGCCTCGGAAATTCTGACGCTGATCCGCGCGAAACGGCGCAAGGCTGCTTAAAAACGCGTAGCGGGAACATCCGATGTGGCTTCGGGCCACCGGATGTCTCCCCGCGCGTGCGACATTTGAGCACCTATACTTCTGGCGCACTTGCATGGTTAACGCGCGCGCCATAAATCGGTCGCAATGACGGACCTTTGAGTTTCGTCAGGCGCCGGTTCTCCTGCACTCAACGATCTCCGAGCTGCATTGGGCGAGCCTTCGCCGAACAAGTCGCGCAATCGGGGGGACGGGCCTCGGCCAAGCGTGGCGATGGTATAGTTTAATTCAGGAGAGATCCGACGGAGGTGCTCGATGAGCGCCCAGACGAATGCCATGCGCCCCGGCGACGGGAACGCAACGACACCGCCCAAGGGCGCACAGCGTGCTTATTACGAGATGCTTGCGGAACGGCTTGAAAATCTGCTGCGCGACATGCAGGCGCAAGGAACGCCGTCCGATGATGCGCTGCTGCTGCGGCTTGCCGATCTGCTTTCGGAAACGCGCAGATGTTTGCGCAAGGCGCTGCGGTAGCGCCTCTATTTTCCCTATTTCATCGCCGTCATTGAGCTGGGCGCGGCGTCTGTGCGCGCGGCCACGCGCTCTGTCACTTGCGTCAGCTCCATCACCGCGCCGCCGAGCGGGGTGCGAAGCTGGAAGCGCACGGGCATATAGACCCGTCCACTATCGAATGGCGCGAGCCAGACTTTCATATCGTCGTTGCGGCGCAGCATGTCGGTGAATTTGCGCCGCTCGGCAGGCGCGATGGCGACATAGCGGATGGTGCAGACTATGGCTGTAACCGACCGCTCCAGCCCGCGCGGCGTCATTTTCTTTTCGCCCTCATAGGCCAGTTTCAGATCGTAGCGCCGCTTTCCATCGAAGACGGGGATGGTGCGCGCGCAGGGATTTTGCGAGGCGGCGACGGGCATCAGCATGGCGCTCATCGGGTCTTGTGTATTGCGCTGGAGCGATGGCGTGACGTCGTTGAGATCTTGCGGATCGTAAGGCGGCTCGGCGGTGAGGCGCGGCATGCCGTCGGCTCCATAGGCGAGGGAGACGAGGCGGGCGCTGTGTTTGCTGGTGCTGTCGGAGACGTAGTGGCGGGGCTTCACTTGCGCTCCGGCGAGGTGGCCTTCGCTGATGAGTTTGTAATCGGCGGGGTAGAAGCGGCGCGTGGTGCCTGCCGTACCCATGGTGGCGGCGAGGCGATAGGCTTCACCTTCGACGATGGCGCTGAAACGGCCGGTAATGAAGAGCAGGCCGCCGACATGGATCGTGAAATCGGCGGCGATGTCGGTGGGCGGCGAGGTCGTTTCAGGGGCGGGAGTAGTCACGGGTTTGTCGATGGCGAGCGCGGGGGCTTGCGCCGCAAGCAGCGCGGCGACGGCAAGGCCCGCAAGGAGCGATGCATTTTTCGACCGGCATTTCGACATCATGGCCCTTTACCCGGTTTTTGACCGCGGCGATCGTGCCGGATTCTGGCTGAACACAGGCTGAACGCAGGGTCTGCCGGCCTGGTTCCGCCGCTGCGCCGCCGAGGCTCTGGACGGGCGCGGGCCAAAACAGTATGCAACTTGCCATGGTGAAAGACGAGAAAGAGCCAGCGCGCGCGCGTGACATCGGCGACCTTGGCGAATTGGCACAGCGTATTCGCGCGGGCGAGCGCACGGCGCTGGCGCGCGGGATCACACTTGTCGAGAGTTCGCGGGCCGATCATCAGGATATGGCGCAGGCGCTGCTGACGATGCTGCTGCCCGATACGGGGCGCGCGGTGCGGCTTGGGCTGTCGGGCGCGCCGGGTGTCGGCAAATCGACATTCACGGAAGCCTTCGGGAGATTTCTGACCGGGCAGGGCCACAAGGTGGCGGTGCTGGCGATCGACCCTTCATCGGTGCGGTCGGGCGGCTCTATCCTTGGCGACAAGACGCGCATGGAATTGCTGGCGCGCGACCCCAACGCTTTTATCCGGCCTTCGCCTTCGGGCGGCACGCTTGGCGGCGTGGCGCGGCGGACGCGCGAGGCGATGCTGCTGACGGAAGCGGCGGGCTTCGACGTGGTGCTGATCGAGACGGTGGGCGTCGGCCAGTCGGAGACTGCGGTGGCCGATATGGTCGATATGTTCCTGCTGTTGCTGTCGCCGGGCGGCGGCGACGAATTGCAGGGCATCAAGCGCGGGATCATGGAGCTTGCCGATCTCGTGGTCGTCAACAAGGCGGACGGCGATCTTGTTCCCGCCGCCAAGCGCGCGGCGATGGAATATAAGGCGGCGCT
>CAZLLB010000269.1:0-3688 GCA_964560165.1 uncultured Parvibaculum sp.
ATCTGGAAAAGGCGCACGCGGATCTGACCCTTGATGCGCTTGCCCAGCGTCTGGACCTGAATGAGCTTGTTCTTCAGGCGGGACCGCACAAGATCGAGATGACCGGGCATGTCGATTACGTGCTGGGCACCGGCCTCAATATTTCGACCGCTCGCATCGATCTCTCCGCAGGCAAGACAACGACCGAGATGGCCGGTATTTTTGAAGGGCCGGTCGATTTCGACAACGCGCATTTCGTCGGCACGCTCGACTTCGATCGCCGCGCCATCGACATCTCCGATCTGACCCTCGGCGTCGGTGGCGGCAAGCTGATCGCCGCCGGGCGGATCGAAGAGGGCGAGCGCTCGCCTGCGGTCAAAATCAAGGGATCGATAGAAAACGTACCCGTCAACACGGCCCGTGCTGTCTGGCCGCTGTTGCTTTCGCCTCATGCGCGAAGCTGGGTAGCAAAGAACATGAAGGACGGCACTTTATCCAAAGGTGCTTTCGTCATCGATGCGCCCGCGAACCTGCTGGCCGACGCAGACGAGAACCAGACGCCGATACCTAATGAGCGCATCCGTTTCGAGTTCGCCATCGCCGATACGATCGTCGATTATCTGGATGGTATGCCGCCGCTTTCTCACGTCATGGCGCGCGGGCTGGTGCAGGGCGATCGCTTTGACGCCTGGGTGTCGTCGGCCTCGGTCGATGTCGCCAAGGGCAAGACGCTCGCTGTGTCGAAGGGGCATTTTGCCGATGGGAAACTGTCCGACAAGCACAGTATCGGGGAAATCGAATTCACCGGCGCGGGCGCGACTGCTGATATTCTGGCGCTTCTCGATCATGAGCCGCTGAAGCTCATCGGCGGCTTCGGCATAGATGCTTCAAGCATCGGCGGCACCGGCACATTGAGCGCCACCTTGCGCCTGCCGCTTGTCAAGGATGTGACCATCGACGAGGTCGATTTCGCAGGCAAGGCTCACGCTGACAATGTCGTCATTCCCAACATCCAGCCCGATCTCGCGATCACGGGCGGGGCCCTTGATATCGACGTGTCACGCTCCGGCCTCAAGGCGGTCGGCGACATCAACCTCAATTCGTCGGCACCGCTGAAGCTCGTCTGGACGGAAAGTTTTGTCCGCACCAAGGCACCGAGTTCGTCCTACACCCTGTCGGGCCGCCTTGATGATGCGGGCCGGAAGGCGATCGGCCTCGAGTTCGAAAAATATGTGACGGGACCGCTCGTTATTGAGGCGAAGCTCACCGGCAGCGGAGCAAAGATCGACAATGCGACGGTCCACGCCGAAGCCAAGGATGCGGCGCTCAATATCAATTATCTGGGCTGGACCAAGCCCGTGGGCAAGGCGGCGGCGATCGACTTCAAGCTGGCCATGAAGCCCAATACATATGAATTCTCGGGCTTCAAGCTTTCAGGAGAAGGCATTGATGCGCATGGCGATTTCGTCATGGACAAGAATTGGGACTGGATGTCCGCCAATCTGCCGACGGTCAAGCTCGGCCCGGCCAATGACCTTGCAATGCGTGCCAGCCGCGATGCGAAAGGTGAACTGACCCTCGACGTCAACGGCCTCAAGGCCGATGCGCGTGGCTTGCTGCACACATTTATTTCTGGCTCCGGCGACAAGGCAGAAGCCGAAGCGGCGGCGGTTCGCGTCGTGACGCCGGAGATGGAATCCGCGCCAGCTCGCCGCACGGTGATCCGCGCCGCCATTGGCGAGGTCGCCGGTCAGAACGGGACCAAGTTCACCGATCTTGATGCGAACTTCACGCTGATCGACGACTGGGTTTATCTGATGAACATCGACGGTATCGATGAGAGCGGTATGCCGTTCAAGGCGTCGATCAAACCCGCCGCCGACCGCACGCGCGATATTTCGATGAATTCAAACGATGCCGGCTTCGTCTTCCGCGCTCTCGATCTTTTCAACGGTGTCGTAGGCGGGGCTTTCATCGCAAAGGCGAGCATAGACGACAAGTTGCCCGGCTCGCCGATGGCCGGAGACATTGATGTTGCGCAATTCCGCATTGCCGATGCGCCCGTGCTGGCGAAGATCTTGACGCTCGGTTCGCTCACCGGCATCAGCGATACGCTGAAAGGCGACGGCATCTATTTCGACAGTTTGAAACTCCCCTTCCGTGTCACGGGGCACCGCATCCATGTGGAAGAGGCGCGCACATCCGGCCCCGCTATAGGCCTGACCATGAAAGGCCAGATCGACCGCACCATCAATGTCGTCGATCTCGAAGGTACCCTCGTTCCGGCCTATACAATCAACTCGGTGCTGGGAAAAGTGCCGCTCCTCGGGCCGCTGATTATCGGCCGCGAGGGCGAGGGCATATTCGGCTTCACCTATGCGGTGAAGGGCGACATCGACAAGCCGAGCGTCGTCGTCAATCCGCTCTCGGCCATCGCGCCGGGCTTTCTGCGGCGGCTCTTTGAATTTGGCAGCTCCCTGCCGCCCGAGGAGGAGGTGGCTCCTGCGGCGAGTTCGGCCTCTCCGCAGGAAACACCTGCACCGAAACCGGCGACACCGGCTCCGAAGAAATAGCTCTTCCTATCTGGCCATCTGCTCCATCAGCTCTTCTTTACGCGCCTTGAGGCGAAGGCCCATCTCGTTGAGGTCTTCGTGGCCCTTCTTCGCCTGCGCGAAGATGCCGCCCGGTTGTTCCTCTTCCTTGACGTGGTGCTTGATGTACTCGCTGAGCACTTTGACCTTCGCGTCATAGTACTGATCGCCGGGCTTCATGGCTTCGATCTCGGCGATCAGCTTCTTCGCGCCGTCATGTTCCACATAGGCTTCGTCGAGCATGTCGTCTTCAACATCGCCACGCTCCTCGCGATAGAAAATTTCATCTTCGATCTTCGTGTGGACCTTCAAGGCGAGAGCGATCTTCTTGAAAAGCTCTAGCTTGTCCTTGTCGTTCTTCAGCTTCTCGTATTGGGCGAACCACTTTTCTACTTCGCGATGATCTTGCTTCAGGAGCCTGATCGACAGCGGCTCACGCGAGGCCGTCGCGGCTTTGGGCGCGCGGGCGGGCTTTGCTTTGCGGGTGGTGGGCGAGCCCGGTTTGCTTTGCGTCGTCGCCTTCTTGGCCGGCGACTTCTTTGCGGTGGCAGAAGAACTGCGCGCCATTCATTTGACTCCCAATTTTTCGGCTCAATTGCCGTCTTTCACCCAACTCCGCTCAGCGATGCCGGTTCCGTTGGGCCGATTCGGGGAATTCAAGGGAATGCGGAGTGCCGATTCAGATTGCGGAGTTCAACTCCGCATACCTATACTGAGTCTATTCGCATTGACGGACGGCGGAGGAGGAGACGATGTCCAGCAACGAAAGAATGACTGTTGACGCTGCTTATGAGGCCGTAGCGCCCGACGATTTCCCGGCCATGATGGAAATCGATCGCTACAACAACCGCTCTACAGCCTTCGATAAGATCATTTCTGCGACCCACGACCATTTCTGGGATCCGCTCGATCCGAAATATATCGACTTCAACGACAAGTGGGATCTCGACAAGGACCTGCTCGTTCCGACGGATTTCAATCTCGAACTCCAGTCGGCGGTGTCCGACAAGCTCGACGAAGGCCAGAAGATTTATCTGGTGAACGAATCCGTTCGCTGGACCATGTCCTCGATCCTGCATGGCGAACAGGGCGCGCTGGCGCTCTCGGCTTCGCTCTGC
>CAZLLB010000270.1:0-3648 GCA_964560165.1 uncultured Parvibaculum sp.
CCCAGATCGCCTTGCCGAATTTGCGCGCTTCTTTCATGAAGTCGTTGAACTCGGCGGAGTTCACCTTGGGGAGCTGGCCCCAGCAGTGGAAGTCCTTGCGATTGATGACGCCCTTGGCGCCGAGCGACATCACGTAGTCGCGCTTGCTCTCATCTGAGATGACGCCGATGGCGTTGGCGCCTGCTGTGGCGCAAAGCTGCACGGCGAAGGAACCGAGGCCGCCAGATGCGCCCCAGACAAGCACGTTCTGGCCGGGTTCCAACGTATGCGGACGATGGCCGAACAGCATGCGATAGGCGGTGGCCAGCGTCAGCGTGTAGCAGGCGCTTTCCTCCCATGTCAGATGCTTGGGACGCGGCATCAATTGCTGGCTCTGCACGCGGGCGAACTGGGCGAAGGAGCCGTCCGGCGTCTCATAGCCCCAGATGCGCTGCGAGGGCGAGAGCATCGGGTCGCCGCCGTTGGTTTCCTCGTCGTCGTGGTCGTCCTGATTGCAATGGATGACGACTTCGTCGCCGACCTTCCAGCGCTTCACCTTGGAGCCGACGGCATAGACGATGCCCGCCGCGTCTGAACCGGCGATGTGATAGGGAACTTTGTGGACGTCGAAGACGGAAACGGGCGTGCCGAGCGACGCCCAGACGCCGTTGTAGTTGACGCCAGCGGCCATCACGAGAACGAGCACGTCCTGGCTGTCGAGTTCCCATGTGGGCACGACTTCGACCTGCATCGCCTGCTCGGGCGGACCCTGACGGTCGCGGCGGATGGTCCAGGCATACATATTGGCCGGGACGTGACCGAGCGGCGGAATCTCACCGACTTCGTAGAGATCCTTGAGGGGGGCGGCGGCAATGCGCGCCGTATTTTCGTTCTGTGCCATAATTCGTATCCCTTTAACGCCGTGCGGTTGGGCGGCTTTCGCGCCCGCCGGGGTGTTTTGGAGCCTGGCCACGATACGCTCCGCCCTCCCGGAACGCTTCACGGCGTCTTTGGTCTCCGACCTGTTCTCGTCCTCCCGCTGACGGGCCAGATCATTAGCGTCCCTTTCTTTCGGCGCAAGAGTTTTTTGCGGTGCAGCATGAAATTACCCTACCGCAACGCGGCGTAAAACGACCAGTTTTGGCGGTTTTCGGAAAGCCTTTTCCGGTATAGGCTTTTGATGAATGCGGAGTAACGCTCCGCATATGGTCTTCTGGGAGGAGGAACCACATGGGCTTTACCGATCAATATGCGATCGAGCTTGAGGGCAGCCACTGGTCTGTGCCGCAGGGTTTCGATGCGACATTCAACTGGACTTACGACCCTGAGCGCACGGCGATGATGGGGCTTTATCGCAAGGGCGTGGAGATGCAGTGGGACGCCAATACGCGCCTCGACTGGTCTCAAGAACTGGACGAAGACAATCCCGAGCAACTGCCCGACGAGATGCTGCCGATCAACGGCATGGCGCAGTTCGAGAAAATGTCGCGCAAGGAGAAGGCCAATGTGCGAAAGCACTTTCAGGCCTGGCAGCTTTCGCAATTCATGCAAGGCGAGCAGGGCGCGCTGATCTGCACCGCGAAGATCGTGACGCAGGTGCCGGACATGGACTCCAAATTCTATGCCTCGACACAGGTGATCGACGAGGCGCGGCATGTGGAGAGCTACAAGCGGCTGCTGGAGAAGTTCAAGATCGTCTATCCGATGACGAAACCTTTGCAGGATCTCATCGAGCAGACGCTGAAGGACAGCCGCTGGGACATGACCTATCTCGGGATGCAGGTGGTGATCGAAGGGCTGGCGCTCGCATCGTTTGCACAGATCCGTGACAATGCACAAAACCCGCTTGCCGCAGCGGTCAATGCCTATGTGATGCAGGATGAAGCGCGGCATGTCGCTTTCGGGCGGCTGGCGCTGCGCGATTATTATCCGACACTCTCCGACAAGGAGCGCGACGAGCGCGAGGAATTCCTGCTCGAAGCGAGCTACCTGATGCGCGACCGTTTCGACGCGGTGGAGGTCTGGAAAAACCTCGGCCTTGATCCGGTGGCTTGCGGCGAGCATATGTATCACTCGGGCTTCATGACGAAGTTCCGCAACTCGCTCTTCCAGCGCATCGTGCCGATCGTGAAAGATGTCGGCCTCTGGGGTCCGCGCATTCGCAAGGGCTATGAGGAGATGGGCGTGATCGACTACGCCAATCAGAATGTCGATCAGATGCAGTCGGACGACGACAATATCGCGCGTGAGTTTGACGCGCGGCGCAAGCATATCGAGCGGATTGCGGCGCGGGCGACGGCGGCTGCGGATTGATCGTTTAAAACAGGAAGACGTGGACTTCACGTTTACGAGAGCGCTGGAACCATTGATTTGGCTCCGGCGTTTTCGTTTGCGCGCCACCTTGTCTTTTCGGCTAAGGGCGGATGGGAGGCGGGCGCGACTTTCCTCTTCGGAGTTTTCAAGACATGACCATGTTTTTTGCAAAGCGCCGCCCGCTCGGTGCGGCGCTGGCTGTTGCGGCGATGACGCTGACCTCGGCGAGCGCTTTTGCCGCGCCGCCGCCCGACCACGATAGTCATGGGGGGCATCAGGGACAGAACGATCACCGCCAGCCCCCGCAGGCGCAGCACCAACAGCGCGAGCGCCCGGAGTTCAGCCATAATGAGTCGCGTTATGTCCGCGACTATTACCGCAGCCACCAATGGGACGCGAAACCGCTGCCGCATGGCAAGCATTTCGCGATTGGCCACAGGGTGCCCGCTTCCTATCGCCATCCGCTGCCGCGGGATCTGCGCGGGCATTTTCCGTCTCGTCCGGGCTATGAGCCCTATATCGTCGGCAATGATGTGGTGCTGATCGCCGTCGCTACCGGCGTCATTGTCGATATTCTGAGCCAGGTTCACTGAGCACAAAATCAAAAGCCGCCGCAGGGATACCCTGCGGCGGCTTTGTTTCGATCGCGTCGCTGGCGGTCAGTTCGCTTCAGCGAAAAGCGAGGCCGTCAAATTTTCCGCTGGCCCGCCAGTCTTGCAGGTAGCGGAAATAGGCAGTCGCGCCTGCCGGATAGCCGACATTGTATTTGGCCGCCGGTCCAGCTGTCTGGCCTTCGTTGTTGTAGTAACCGGGTGTGCAGTCGGGCGAGCCGATCATGCGGCCGACGCCTGTGAGGAGCAGCGCCACCCATTCGTCCTGCGCTTCTTGCGTCACCTCGATTTCCTTCGCGCCCTGTTTTTGAGCGTGGGAAATGATCGAGGCGATGGTCGCGCCTGCTTCGGTGAGATTGTGGGGCACATTGGAAATGAGGTTTGCGCCCTGCGTCGGCTGCACGAAGAAGGCGTTGGGGAAGCCGTGCACGTGGATGCCGTGTTTGGAGCGCATGCCGTCCGCCCAGGCTTGCGACAATTTCAATCCGTCGCGGCCCGTGAGATCGAAGCCTGAGCGGCGCGTCCATTCCGTGCCGACTTCAAAGCCCGACGCATAGATGATGCAATCGACCTCATATTCGACGCCTGCAACGACGACGCCTTTTTCGGTGATCTTCTCGACGCCCTTGCCATCCGTATCGATGAGATGGGTGCCGGGTGTGTTGAAGGATTGCAGATAGGCGTCATGGAAGCAGGGGCGCTTGCAAAGCTGGCGATACCAGGCTTTGAGGTTCTGCGCCGTCTC
>CAZLLB010000271.1:0-3568 GCA_964560165.1 uncultured Parvibaculum sp.
CGATATAAGTCGCCAACTCGATGACCTTGATACCTTCGAGCATGTCCGTTCCCTTCAATGTCTTGTTGGGTTGGATCATCCATGAAACGGGCGAGGTGTCAAAGGCGGGCAAATAGGGTCCGCAGCGGTGAGCGACGTTTGTTCAGCCTGAATGGGCGATGCCCGTGGCGAAGTAGTCTTTCGCTGTCGCCTCCAGCTTTGCCAGCATGTCGAACATCGGCCAGCCGCCGAGACTGATGCGGGCGACGCCGCATTTCGCCAGTTCCGCAGCGGAAGGCGCCGCCGGATTTGCCATGATGTTGACGGGCAGGGCGACGGCCTTGCAGATCTTTTCAATGAGCGCCAGATCGACAAGGCCCGGCACGAAAAAGCCGCGCGCGCCCGCTTTCGCATAAGCCAGGCCGCGCTCGATGGCTTGATCGGCCATTGCCGCGTTATGCGTCTCGCGTTGGGCGCGCAGGAAAATGTCGGTGCGGGCATTGATGAAGAAGGGGATGCCCGTCTTGTCGGCAGCGGCGCGGGCGGCTGCGATGCGCGCGCTCTGTGTCTCGATAGCGAAGATGCCTTCGCCACCGATCACCTGATCCTCGAAATTCATGCCGATGCCGCCCGCTTCGATGATCCGCATCACGGTTTTACCGACGACCGCAGGCTCATGGCCGTAGCCTGATTCCGCATCGACCGTGACCGGCAGATCGACGGTGGCAACGATCCGTTCCACCGAGGCTATCAGCAGATCGAGAGCGAGGTTCTCGCGGTCTTTCGCGCCATGGGCCGCCGCCAGCGCGAAACTCGACGTGGCGATGGCCGCCCCGCCTGCTCGGGCCACGGCCTGGGCGCTCGCAGCGTCCCATATATTGAAGAGTTTAACCGGGTCGCCCTTGCGGTGGAGGGCGGCAAAAGCGTCGGCGCGGGCCTTCTGCGTGGTCTTGTCCATGGGGCGATCCTTCGGCTGAAGTTTGGGAGAGAATATCCCCGCACAGTTTGTGGCGGCGGGGCCGTTTTCGCTCGCTGAAACGAGACTCTGACACCTGCGGGCAAAGCGCGAGAGCCAATTCGGCAAGATGAGGAATCCGTTCGTGAATTCCCTACAAATCTAACGGCTATTTAGCGAAGCCGTTGAACGATCGTTAAAGAGTTTTGCCTATTCTGTTAGCTCATTGTCACCGCGCCGCCGCGCGAGGGGCCCACGATGCAAGACCGTCCGGCACATGAGAGGCTTTCTATCGCCGATGTGAAGCGGCTGCTGTCCGAGCCGACAGAGGACGTGCGGTCCGAAATTGCGGTCAAGGTTGCCTCACAATTCCGCAATGTCGTTCTGACGCCGCGCGAGCGCGAGCTTGCGCAGGAAATTCTCGGCTATCTCGTTCACGATGTTGCCGTGCATGTCCGTCTGGCATTGTCGAGTGCGCTTTGCGATCTGCCCGATGCGCCGCACGACATCGTGCTGGAACTTGCGCGCGACATCGACGAAGTGGCGCAGCCCGTTATCGAAAACTCGAGCGTATTGACAGACGAGGATCTGGTCGAGCTTGTGCTGAGCGGTAGCCCTGATCGCCAACGCCTGATCGCGAGACGGCTCAATCTCGGCGCGGGCGCTTGCGATGCCATCGCATGGGCGGGCGACCGCAGCGCCGTCATTGTCCTTGTGGCTAATGAAGGCACGATCATCAGGCCGGATATTCTCGAAAAAATCGTCGAGCGCTATCCTGACGATGAGGGCGTTCTCGATCCCATGGCGAGCCGCAGCGATCTTCCCGGCTTGCTGGTCGAACGCATCGTGACGATGGTGTCAAAGCAGGTTCGCGATTATCTGATCGAGCGCCATAATATTGATTTTGCGACCGCGACCTGTCTTGAAGATCAATCGCGCGAGCGTGCGCTGGTGGCCATGATCGCCATGACCAATCCCGACGATACGGGCCGTCTGGTGGCACAGCTTTCCGAGCATGGCAGATTAACGCCCTCGCTGCTGCTGCGCGCGACCTGCTCGGGGGAAATCAACTTCATTGAAAAGGCTTTCGCTTTTCTGGCCTCCGTGCCGAATGAGCGTGTCGTGCGGTTGATCCATGACGTGGGCGCCCTCGGCTTTCGCGCCGTTTATGCGCGGGCGGGTATGCCCGAAATCTTCTATCCCGCCTTTCGGGCTGCGCTCGACGTGATGCATGAACTCGAAAGGGACGGGTATCTGTCGGACAAGCCGTTTCTGCGGCACCAGATGCTCGATCGGATCGTGCCCCATTATCGCGACATTACGGCCGATGATGTCGATCTCCTGCTTGACCGGTTGACGCGCTCGGCCCGCGCGCTGCCATGGCGCACGCGCGCCGCTTAAGCATCGACCTTCACCACCACGCGCCAAGCTGCTAGGTTCGCCTCATCTCCAAGGACGAGGACGCCTGCCATGAACCATACGACGCGCGAAGCCTTTATCTGTGATGCAGTCAGAACGCCGATCGGCCGCTATGCGGGATCGCTGTCTTCCGTTCGCGCGGATAATCTTGGTGCGGTGCCGATCATGGCGTTGATGGCACGCAACCCCTCGATCAACTGGGAGCGCGTGGATGATGTGATTTACGGCTGCGCCAATCAGGCGGGCGAGGACAATCGCAATGTGGCGCGCATGTCGGGATTGCTCGCAGGGTTGCCCGAAACCGTAGGTGGTTCGACCGTCAATCGGCTTTGCGGCTCCGGCATGGATGCGGTGGGCACGGCGGCGCGGGCGATCAAATCGGGCGATGCCGATCTTATGATTGCGGGTGGTGTTGAAAGCATGTCGCGCGCGCCTTTTGTCATGGGCAAGGCCACCTCGGCCTTTTCGCGTGACGCACAGATTTACGACACGACTATCGGTTGGCGGTTCATCAATCCGCTGATGCAGAAGCAATACGGTACGCATTCGATGCCCGAGACGGCGGAGAACGTCGCGGAAGAATTTCAGATCTCGCGAGCCGATCAGGACGCGTTTGCCTTGCGCAGCCAGATACGTGCGGGCGCGGCGATGAAATCGGGCAGGCTTGCTAAGGAAATAGTGCCGGTGACGATCACCAGCAAGAAGGGCGAGACAGTCGTATCCGACGACGAACATCCGCGCCCGACGACGACGCTTGAACAGTTGGCGAAGTTGCCGACGCCGTTCAGGCAGGGCGGTACGGTGACAGCGGGCAATGCGTCGGGCGTCAATGACGGGGCTTGCGCACTCATTATCGCTTCGGCGGATGCGGTTGCGGCGCATGGGCTAACGCCGCGCGCGCGTATCGTTGCGATGGCGAGCGCCGGTGTGCCGCCGCGCATCATGGGCATGGGGCCTGCACCGGCAACGCGCAAGGTGCTGGAAAAGGCGGGTCTCAATATCGGTGACATCGAGGTCATCGAATTGAATGAAGCCTTCGCGTCTCAGGGGCTTGCCGTGCTGCGCGACCTGGGGCTTTCGGACGATGCCGATTTCGTCAATCCCAATGGCGGTGCCATTGCGCTTGGCCATCCGCTGGGCATGAGCGGCGCGCGCCTCGTGACCACGGCGATGTATGAGTTGGAGGAGCGCAAGGCTCGCTACGCGCTTTGCACC
>CAZLLB010000272.1:0-3553 GCA_964560165.1 uncultured Parvibaculum sp.
GCGCCGCAATCTCGGCCTGATTATGCGCGAAGGCCTGCTCAAGGAAAATATCGACGGCGAAGCGCTGATCTGGGCGCATAACCGCCTGTTGGCCCGGCCCGAACAGCGCCGCATCCTGATGGTCATTTCCGATGGTGCGCCGGTTGACGACTCGACCCTCTCCGTCAACGCGGGCAACTACCTCGAACGCCATCTGCGCAGCGTCATCGAGCAGATCGAAACCCGCTCGCCCGTCGAACTCATCGCCATCGGCATCGGCCATGACGTCACGCGCTACTATCGCCGCGCCGTCACCATCGTTGACGCCGAGCAGCTTGGCGGCGTCATGACCGAAAAACTCGCCGAACTCTTCGACGACGAAAACGGCCCCCGCGGCGGCAAACCCTCCCGCGGCAAAAAAGGCGTCTCCATGCGCGCCGCCCGCGCGGTGAGCTAAAAGCCGCCGTCATTGCGAGCGCAGCGAAGCAATCCAGAAACCGCACGCACCAAAAGAACTGAATTGCTTCGGGCCTTCAGCCCTCGCAATGACGATTGAGGGCCTCCCCTCTCACGGGCGCGGCACGACACTCACCACAAACTCAGCCTCACCCCTACCCCAACTCGCGCTTCAAAAACGCCAGTGTTCTGCTCCACGCCAGCTTCGCATCCGCCTCGTCATAGCGCGCCGTCGTGGGGTTGGCGAAGGCGTGGTCCGCCTCATACCAATGAACCTCGTACCGCTTGCCCGCTTCCTTCATCGCGGCTTCAAAGCCCGCCACCATCTCGTGATTGATATTGGCGTCGCGCTCAGCAAAATGCCCGAGCACCGGCCCCTTGAGGCGGCGCAACTCCTCCGCCGTCCGATCGACGCGCCCGTAATAAATCACCGTCGCCTCCACCGGCCGCAATAGGCTCGCGGCCAGCGACCAGCCACCGCCAAAGCACCAGCCGAGCGTCGCCACACCCTCCACGGACGATGATGCCCGCAGCCAATCGATCCAGGCCGACAGCGTTTCGCCCGCCTCCCCGTCCTTGACCGAGGAGACAAGCGCCTTCGCCGTCGCAGCATCGCCGTTCGCCGCCGCCTTGCCGCCATAAAGATCGACGGCCAGCGCGCCATAGCCGAGCCGCGCGCATTCGGCGGCCACCGCCTTGATCTGATCGTTGAGGCCCCACCATTCGTGCACCAGCAGCAGCGCGGGCGCTTTCGCTGCGGCGGGCACCGCCCATGCCGCCGATACATCGCGGCCCGATGGCGTCTTGATCGTGATGGTTTTGAGGTCGGCGGCTGCCTCGGCTGCCAGCGCCGGATTGCGCAGAATATGGGCAAGCGGAATAGCCGCACCCGCCGCCAACAGATTTCTCCGGCTCACGCCGCCCATAGCATTATTTTTCGACATGTTTCATCTCCCGCGACACGGCGGAGCTTGTGATCGGGCCCCGCCCCGATATGATGCCTCGCGCGCATATTTGACGTCCATGCGTCAGCGCTGACAGCACAGCAAAATCCCGGCTCCCGCAAAAGGTGCGATGTGAGGCAAGTTGATGGCGTGGCGTAAGACAAACAGGCTTCTGGCTTGGGGCTTCGCGGTCACTGTCTTTTTGTCCTTCGGTTGCGTGGCCTCCGCCGCCGACAAGGCGAAAGCCACCCTCACCGAACCCGTCGCGATCCAGCTATCGAGCCAGCCCATCCGCTGGAACCCCGACAACCGCAATGATTTCGATGCGGGCGAGCTTGAATGGGCTGGCACCATCGAGATTTCTTCTGATCACAAACAATTCGGCGGCTGGTCGAGCCTCGCCGTCAGCGCCGACGGATCGACGCTGCTCTCCGTCTCCGACGAAGCGAAATGGTTCACCGCCCAAATTCTCTATGACGAGAAGGGCCGTCTTTCCGGCATCGGCGAAGGCACCATGGCCCCGTTGCTCGGCCTCGACGGCAAGCCGATCACGAGCAAGGCCTATGGCGACGCCGAGGGTCTGGCCGTCGCAGGCGATCCGCTGAAGAGCGACGCCTATGTGAGCTTTGAGCGCCATCACCGCATCTGGCGCTATGATCTGGCCAAAGACGGCTTCAAGGCCAAGCCCGAACAGCTCATCACCTCGCGCCGTCTCGGCAAACTTCCCTGGAACGAAGGCATCGAGGCCATCACCACGACGCTGCCGCTGATCGGCGGCGACAAGCAGCGCCTTATCGCCATCAGCGAAAACGGTCGCGATCCGCGCGGCAATGTGCGCGGCTTCATCATCGAAGGGCGGACGGTGAAGCGTTTCTCACTCCCCCTCAACGGTTCCTTCCGCCCCACCGACATATCGCGCCTGCCCAATGGCGACTATCTAGTGCTGGAGCGCAGCTTCTCCCTGCTCGCCGGTGTGGGCATGCAGGTCCGCCGCATCATCGGCGCAGACATCAAACCCGACGCCCTCGTCGAAAGCCACGTTCTGCTCAACGCCAACCGCAAGCGCAACATCGACAACATGGAAGGCATGTCGATCCGCAAGGACGAAAAGGGCAACATCTGGGTCTATATGATCTCGGACGACAATTTCAATCCGCTTCAGCGCACCTATCTGATGATGTTCCGCCTGAAGCCCGATCCACAGGTACTCAGGCTCCCCCAAAACCCTGCGCCGGTCGGATCGCCCGACGCAGCATCGCCGTCGGAAAAAGCTGCCCCACCGCCCAAGTGAGTTGAACGCCACCGAGTACGGCAAGACGCGGCCAGGTCGCCTCGCTCCACTCGCCGCCCATCCCTGCGTGAAAAATCAGCGTGAAGCCAAGCCCCCCCATGAGCGCCGACACCAGCGGCGCTTCCCACCACGGAATGCCGCGCAACTGATCAAAAAGCCAGATGCAGATGATCTGGCCGACGATCAGCGCGCCCGCCAAAGCGCAGGC
Organism: uncultured Parvibaculum sp.; assembly: GCA_964560165.1. Lineage (GTDB taxonomy): Bacteria > Pseudomonadota > Alphaproteobacteria > Parvibaculales > Parvibaculaceae > Parvibaculum. The sequence continues at coordinate 2,879 of CAZLLB010000272.1, forward strand.
AAGCCGAACCGGCGCAACCTCGCGCTCGAATGAGACGATCATCCCCTGCGTCATCGCCCAGTAAATACCGCCACCGATAACCGCCCAGGCTCCGACCACGGAGCCGAAAGCGCGCGACGGCCCATAGCGCCGGCTCGTCAGGTTCAGCACGAAAAAGGACGCTGGCAGCAGCAGTACGCCCCAATTGAGCCAATCGCCCGAAACCGGATCAAGCGAGGGGTGAAACTGTTTCAAAAATCGAAAATCGGTGGCGGGTTCGGCCTGCGCAAACCACGCCACGACCAACGAGGCGGCCAGGAACAACACCGGCAGGATCGACTGCCCTATAGCCGTCAGCCCCCGCGACACAACCCCCGCACGCTTCGGCGGAGCACGTCGCTCCACACCCTTGTCCAACATCGAAACTCTCCCCCAGACAGTGCGATCCTATCTGGAGGCAGACCGTGCCGAAAGCAAAACGGGCAGCCGAAGCTGCCCGTCCTTAACCTTGCTGAACGAAATAAATCAGGCGGCGGCCGGAACCGAAGCCTTCACCTTCTCAATATCGGTGCGAATTCTCAGCGCCCGCGACGAGAGATCCGTCTTGCGGGCCTTCAGGATGAAAGCGTCGAGACCGCCATTATGCTCGACCGAGCGCAGCGCATGCGCGGTGATGCGCAGCGAGACCTGACGACC
>CAZLLB010000273.1:0-3511 GCA_964560165.1 uncultured Parvibaculum sp.
ATTTCACGTGGGCGGGCGGCTCTTCCAGCGTTTTCAGCAAGCCGTTGAAGGCCGCTTTGGAGAGCATGTGCACTTCGTCGATGATGTAGACTTTGTAGCGCGCCGAGACGGGGAGATAGCGCACGCTTTCGATGATCTCGCGGATGTCGTCGATGCCGGTGCGCGACGCCGCGTCCATTTCGATGACGTCAACGTGGCGGCTTTCCATGATCGCATCGCAATGGACGCCGGGGCCGTCCATGTGGATCGTGGGGGCGGTGATGCCGGGCTTTTCGTAATTGAGCGCGCGGGCGAGGATGCGGGCCGTGGTCGTCTTGCCGACGCCGCGCACGCCGGTGAGCATGAAGGCATGCGCGATGCGGCCCGTCTCGAAAGCATTCGAAAGGGTGCGGACCATGGCTTCCTGGCCGACCAGATCGCTGAAATCGGAGGGGCGATATTTGCGGGCGAGGACCTGATAGCCCGATGCCTGCTGGCGCGGGGGCTTTGCTTCGCCGCCGAGAAGCGCGAAACCGGGCTCTTCGTCAGAGGCGATGGCATCGAGCGCCGTATTTTCCACGCTGTCGTCCATCAAGCGCCCTTTTTGCGGGGGAAGAAGGTGGGAGGCTGGACGACAACCCGAGGCTAACTCGTTACGGCTGCTTCCTTCCGGATCTGACCGGGTTGGCGAGGGCTCCGTCCGTCGCCAACCTCCCGAGGGGAGTATATCAGGGGAAAAGGCAAGAGATGCAAGGGCGGGATGCCTTCTATGCGGCCGGGATAGCGGCATTGAGCGAGGCGGCGTCTCGTGCCACCCTCCCCGGCAGAAAAATTCAAAAGCTCCAGAGGACGTGTCGAGAATGGGACTTCCCCAGAACCCCAACATTTTTGCCAATAATCCGCTTGATCGGGCGAGCTATCGCCGGGCCAACAAAGAGTGGGTGGCGACCCAGATCGCCGATCCGGCGAGCCTTTTCGTGCCGTTTCACAAATTGTCGCCCTTCGTGCTGCCCGAAGAGAAGCCCAGCATGGGCAAGGATGTGGGCTGGCTGAAGATGGGGCTGCTGCGCGAATTGGCGGGGCCGGACCCGGTGATGGTGTTTCTCGGCATCAACAGGCGCGGGAAATCGCTATTCGCTGTCGATGTCAGCGAGTTGAAAAACCCCGACGATCATCCCGCGCTGAAGGGGCTTGGCGCGTTTGAGGATTTGCGCGGGCTGGCAATGGCTGGCGAGATCACGCCGAGCGAGCTTGCGATCCTCGCGCAGGGCAAGAGCATGATCGACTGGCACAGGCGGCATGGCTTCTGCTCGGTCTGCGGGACGCCGACGGAAATGTCGGAAGCGGGCTACAAACGCTCTTGCCCATCATGCAAGGCGGAGCATTTTCCTCGCACCGACCCTGTGGTCATCATGCTGTCCACGTTTGAAGACAAATGTTTTCTGGGTCGGCAGAAAATATGGCCGAAGGGCATGTATTCGGCGCTGGCGGGCTTTATCGAACCGGGCGAATCGATCGAGGAAGCGGTGGCGCGCGAACTCCATGAGGAAGCAGGACTGAGCACGGCGTCGGTCAGCTATCACTCGACGCAACCCTGGCCCTACCCTTCATCGCTGATGATCGGCTGCATGGCGGTGGCCGAAAATGATGACTTCAAGATCGACGGCATCGAACTGTCGGAGGGGCGCTGGTTCACGCGCGAGGAAGTGAAAGCGGTGATAGAGGGCAAGGGAGACGGGAGCTTCTGGCTGCCATCGTCTTTCGCCATCGCACATCAGCTCGTGAAAACATTCGCCGAGCAATAGAGAATAAAAACCCGCAGCGATGCGGGTTTTTTTATTGCCGGTGGCGGCGATAGGTGACCCAGGCGGAAAAGCAGATGAAGAAAGTGCCGAACTGCTCCATGCTCTCCTCGATCATTTCGCTGAGGTCGGCATTGCCGGTGAAGAGATGCTTCTCGGCGACATCGCCGATCACATAAAAGAAAATGCCCATGATCATCAACGCGCCGGTGAGGCTGAAAAGCCAACGCAGCATATAGAGGAAGCTCAAGCGGAAGTGGCGGGCCGAAAGGACCCCGACCGCGATCCACAGGCAGCCGAGAAAAGCGTAGTGCCAGCGGTGCTGGAAGGCATAGTCGAGGTAGAGATCGAGATTTGTGCCGCGCACATCCAGCTCGCGAAAAAGGATGCTCAGGCAGAAAAGCGTCAAGGCCAGCAGGGCCAGACGGGAAACGCGATCGACCGCCTGCACGGCGTCGGCGAAAAAAAGCGCCGCGCCACCGGCGAGGAATGTGTCCTGACTCAACTCGAACAGATTGTTTTCGGCATACCAGCTTATGTCGCCGAAGCAGAACCAGATCTGAAAACAGGTGATGGTGAAAAGCAGCGCCACCAATACGTCGCCCGTATATCTGACGGCGCTCCGGTTCAAACTGGTGAGGGAACTCATTAACGATGTCTCCGACGCGGCGCGGTGACAACTCACCACTTCTCAGCCAGCCGCAGAGGCGGCGCAGCCGCGCGCATCATCGTTTCTGCGAAAGAAAATTAACAGCATTAAATCTGGCCCACACCAGGCTCAACGCGGGGCGGTGAGAGAGTCCCGGAAGGGGTGCGCCTTGTAGATACCGAGAATCTTGAGTTCAGTGGTGAAGAACTCAAGCTCTTCCAGCGCCAGGCGAACATTGCGCGAGGCGGGATGGCCTTCAATATCAGCATAGAACTGGGTGGCCTTGAAACTACCCTCAAGTTGATAGCTTTCGAGCTTCGTCATGTTGACGCCGTTGGTGGCGAATCCGCCCGTGGCCTTGTAGAGTGCGGCGGGCACGTTCCGTACACGGAAAATAAAGCTCGTGATCACCGGGCCATCCTCGGGCTCGGCGTCATTGGGCTCTTTGGCCATGATGAGGAAGCGGGTGGTGTTATGTGCGGCGTCCTCGATGTCGGGGCGCAGCACATCGAGACCGTAGATTTCGCCGGCAAGTTTCGTCGCGATGGCGGCGCGCGACTTGTCGCCGGCCTCTGCGATCTGGCGCGCGGAGCCTGCCGTATCGGCGCCGACGACCATGCCCAGGTTCAGTTCGCGAATGATGTTGCGGCACTGGCTGAGCGCGGGGGTCTGGCTCTGCACGGTCTTGAGGTCGGCGATTTTCGCGCCCTTGACGCCCAGCAGATAAAACCGGATGCGCAGGAAATGCTCGCCGACGATGTAGAGACCGCCATCGGGCAAGAGGTGATGAATGTCGCCGATGCGGCCCGCCAGTGAATTCTCGATCGGCAGCATGGCGAGTTTCGCCTTGCCGTGCTGAATGGCGGCGAAGACATCATCGAAGGTCGCGCAAGGCAGCACGGTCATGCCGGGATAGGCTTCGAGGCAGGCGATGTGCGAATTGGCGCCCGGCTCGCCCTGGAAGGCGATGGTGTTTTCAGCCACGATTCATATCCGATTTTGAGAGCGCTGCTCGCGCTTTTTCAAGGTCGGCGGGAGTATCGACACCGAGCGGAACGGTGTCAACGAGCGCCACCTCGAC
>CAZLLB010000274.1:0-3509 GCA_964560165.1 uncultured Parvibaculum sp.
TCGGCGTAGGCCATCATAGTCCTCCATCGGTGGCGGGGGAGGGGAGGGCGACGGCGTTATGACAAACCGCTGTAGTTCGCAGATATCCATCCGTGAACAAAGGAAGAATATGAGATAAAGCCCGTTGAAAATTAAGGCTTTCCTGACGACTGTTAATCGAATGGTCGCCTGTTCGAATCAGGCCCGGGGAGCCAGCATAAGCCCGTATAGAACCTCGCTTTTTAGACGAGGACGGAGCTTTGCCCGGCGCGACATTATGACACGTATTATGACACATCATCTGACATTCCCTCTATGTTCGGACCCATCGCCTGCCGTCAGTAACGCGATATGCTCGCGACGCTTGGCGGCGATTCGCTTCGCCTTAAGCTGATTCGCCTTGTTGTAGATCCGGGTCACCTCTAGCGTCGTGTGGCCCGAAACAGCCCGGCCATCATCGGTGCCGCTATCGCCGATCTCGGTTAGGCCGCCATGGCGGAAGCTGGTGAAGCGCACGTCGGCGGCCAGCCCGGCCTTCTTCCGGATCTTGCGATGCAGGTAGGCCATATAATCCTGCGTGTACGGGTGGCCCGTGCGTTCGTCGCGGACGATCAGTCCGCCATCCGCGCGCCGTTCCATGCGGCCCAACTCTTCCTCAAGCTCGGGATAGAGCGCCACGGCCTCTTTGCCGATTCGGTCGGCGAGAGGCAGGTCCACCGGATTACCCGTTTTGGATTGGATCAGGACGAGACTGACGCCCGGCGCGTAGCCGTCCCATCGGATGCCGCGCGTAACGCGCTTGTCCGGGTCCACGAAGCCGAAAGCATCATAGACGCGCTGGCACCCTTCGAAGCACAACGCCGCCGCCGTGGCCATGCTCTGGCGGCCGACAGCGCGGGCGGCAGCGCGATAGGCATCATACTCCGCGCGGGTCGCGGCGCGATTGCCTCGACCCGGGCCGCTGCTGCTCTTGATGCCCATCCCGACGAAAGGGTTGTCCTTCACGCCGGTGATCTTGCTGTTGCCGGGCCTACGAGCCTGATTCCAGACCAGCTTGCAGACCTGCATCATATAGCCGCCCTGCCGCTCGCCGTGCTTGGCTTTCGCCTTGGCGTAGAGCTTGTCGGCGGCAGTTGCGTCGATCGCCTTCGCCTGGCGCGCGCCAAACGTGCCGACCTTCATCTCGGTCGCCTCGACCATATCCATCGCCACACGATAGCCCTTGCGGGTGAGGTGCCGGAGGCCCTTGTAGCGCTCGCCCTCGCGATACCAGTTGAATAGCCACGCGATCGAGCCGGGGGCCAGCGTCGATTGCTGCCCCTGCCGCCACTGGCGGAACGCGTCGTTGATCGCTGTCGCACGGGTGATCGCGTCCGCTACATCGGTTCCGAGCGCGGTCGAAACGATCGGGCACGTCTTGCCGTGCCGAATCGCGGGCGGTGCCGCCCATTGCGGCCGAACCCAATAATAGGACCGCTTGCCGCTGGCGAGCTTGCGCACCTGGACATAGGCCGGGAGCTTAATCGTCGCCAAAGTCCAGATCCTCGCCAATGTCACCCGGGCCGCCGATGAACAGGTCTTCCAGCGCTGCTTTCAGTTCCGTGCGCAGCGCGATCGCCGCGCCTTTTGCGCCTCGGGTCCGAAAGGTGACCTTTCGCGAACGCTCCCATGCGCGAAGCTGCGCTTCGCCGACGCGGGTGTAGGCGAGGGCCTCCTCGCGGGTCAGCGCCTCTGGCCAATCCGGGAGTTTTTCAAGCGCCAGGCCCATCACCCTTCCTCTCGCTCACAATCCGGGGGTGGTCGAGGCTGCTCATTGCCAAGCCCTCCGGCAGATTGCGGCGTCCTTATCTGCCTCGGTCCGATCATGGTGGAGCGAGACGACAATCGCTTCGCACCCATCTCCGAGCCACCGGGCGGTATCGATTTTCAGAACCGCGAATTTTGGTCCGCTCTTACTGGTTAGCTCGGCGACCTGAAAGTAGATGCTCACTTCGCACCCCCTTCCCGATCGAGGGCGGACAGCACTGCGATTCGGAAGGACGGTTGCCCCTCGCAGGTCACTGTGACCTCATTGCCGATGCCGACTTTGTCTCGGATCGCCGCCAAAACGTCGCTGGTCACGTCATAGCGCGGTTCTTTGAACCCGCGTCCATCCTTAGTTGGTCGACCGGCAAAGATGCGCTCGCTAAGCACGGCTGTTGCCACTCGAATGGGATTCGCGCTCATGGCCGCGCCTCCTGATCGAGGGCGGACAGGTGGGCGCCAGACTCGATGGCTCGTTTCGCCCATGCGAGGGCGTCGCGGGCGGCTTGAGGATAACCCGCTATCGATGCAGCCCTCAGGAACTCCACAACCGCCGCCCGCTCTTCTTCCGCGCTCATGGCCGCTCCTCCTGATCGAGAGCGGCGTCCACCAGTTCTAGAATCGCATCAATTGGCCGACGCTTCTTTTGTCCGAAACCGTCGAGCATCGATTCTGCTCGCGCTTGCGAAAGGACATGAGGGCGGGCTAGTAGCAACGCCTCCCGCATCTTCGCGGCCTTGGCCTCTGCGGCGGCGGCGCGGGATTGCCAGTCAGTGCGGGCAGCGCAGACCTGATGATAGGCCCATGCCGTTGGCCTATTCCAAATGTCACCCGCCTCATCTCGATAAACTTCCTCGCGCAACAATTCTTTGCGAGACTGGAAACCGTAACCGACCTCAACGCCATCCTGATCGATAAGTGCAATCCGCTGGTGGCCCCCAAGCTCACTGACCTGTATTCTCAGCGCCTCAATCTGCGATGCCTGGGCAGCGAGGAGGTCGAGTAGGGCGGGGAGAGCGTTGACGGCTTCGACGATGAGGCGGCAATCAGCATGGCGCTTGGTTTCCGATGTATCGGAACCATCGAACCCCATCCATGTAACGATTTCAAGCCAGCGTTTACGCTCGTCTTTTGGCCGATCGCCTTTCATAATCGCGATCGTGTCGTTTCCATATGGGCTGCTGAACTTGCGCCACGGTCTCGGGGTCGCCTTCTCCAGGCACCTCCGCAGCTTCGCGGCATCGGCGGGTGGGTTAGTGGTCATGGGTGAACCTTTCGCACTGCGTGGCAAGACCACGTTACCTCGGCCTCTTTGGTTGAAGCGATTTGTCGGCCGAGTGCCCGGCAATTTTCGATAGATGAGATGTTATCGACAACAGCCGGGCCGCCGTAACCGCCTGAATAAACCTGCCGCCCCGTCAAAATGAACAGGACATACACGACCACGGTGCTCATCACGCCCGTCCCTCCTTCAATTTGGCGAGGGTGACGCGGGCCGCCCTGAGCTTCCCGAACGTGATGTCGATCGCCACGTGCTCGCTATCCGGCAGCTTCCAATTCTCACCGCAGAGCCGCGATGGCAGCAGGCTTTCCAGCGCTCCGATAGCCTCCTCCACGAGAGCGGATTGGTCGGTTTTAGCCCCGCCGGAGTTTGCCTGATTTACGGGTGATAACGAACCATTCTCACGGACTTTAGCCCCGCCGGAGTTTGCGATCGAGGGGAGCGC
>CAZLLB010000275.1:0-3505 GCA_964560165.1 uncultured Parvibaculum sp.
TCGGAGCGTTCGCACCGGAGAAGGGGCACGTCTTGCGGCGGCGGAAGAAGGGCCGACGCGCGGGAGAAGCTGTGGTGTTCATTATGCGTTGTCTCCTGCAGGAGCGTCGTCACCGCGCGGGAAGCGGGGACGGTCCCCGCGATCGCCACGATCGAAGCTGCGCGGACGGTCGCCGCGGTCGAAGCGACCACCGCCATCACGTCCGCCACCGCGTTCTTCGCGCCCGCCGCCACGGTTCTGAAGCATGGCCGACTGGCCTTCTTCATGTTCCTCGACGCGGATGGTCAGAAAACGCAGCACGTCTTCGTTGAGGCCCATCTGGCGCTCCATCTCGGCGACCGCAGCGTGCGGCGCGTCGATGTTCATGAGCGCGTAATGACCCTTGCGGTTCTTCTTCACTTTGAAGGAGAGGTTGCGAAGACCCCAATATTCGTTCTTCGCGACCGAGCCGCCGTTTTCTGTGAGAATGGCCGTAAGCTGCTCGACGAGCGCCTCGACCTGTTGCTGCGACACGTCCTGTCGCGCAATGAAAATATGCTCGTAAAGAGCCATTGAGCCTTTTCCTTTTTAATCCAGCCTCGGCGCAAAGCCCCCTTTGAGCCCCAAAAGGCTCGAAAGGACCACCAAAGAAGCGGAGACACCGGGAGCCCGGACTTTCGTCCAACCCGCGCGTTTGAAGGCGCGGTGCCCCGTTCAGCCTCCAACCAAGGCCTTCCAGAAGGGGCGGAATATACGCAAAACCGCCCGTGAAGCAAGGCAGAGAGAGGGAGGAATATGCGAATCTCGGCTATTGCTGTCCATAATCAATGGACAATTGGATCTTTGGGCCATCGTTCGTTTGGCAAAGCAGGAGAAATTCATGCGCAGCGGCGAAGCACGACACGTCGGAAGGCTCCTCAGTGAGCTTCCCGCCGAAGCCATATCGCCCTGTCTGAACCTCGGCTCATCGACACGCGAATATCGCAAGAACGATCAACCGCATATCGACGAATATCTGTTTCGCCCGCTTGAGAAGAGAGCGATCAAGGTCGTCCATGCAGATATGAAAGAAGACGACGGCGTCGATATCGCAGGCGATATATACGACCCGTCGATCTATGAAAAAATTCGCGCCCTCGGCCCGCGCCTCATCCTCTGCTGCAACATGTTCGAGCATGTGACCGACCGCGAACGTTTGGCCTCGTCGCTTGAAAGTCTGCTGCATGAGCGCGGCTATGTTCTGCTGACCGTGCCGTTCAGCTATCCGCTACATTACGATCCCATCGACACGTATTTCCGCCCGTCACCGGAAGAACTCGCCGCCTTGTTTCCGAATTTCCGCATGGTCGATTCAATCATCGTCAGCGACACGACATACTTCCAAGACCTCCGGCGAGAGAACAATCTGGCGGGCCTGCTCCGACATTTCTTCATAAGTGCTCTGAAGTTTGCCGCGATATGGCGTGGCAAACGAAAATGGCTGGCGCATTTCCATCGCTATCTCTGGCTCTTCCGGCCATACAAAGTGACCCTGCTGCTGCTTCAGAAGAACTAGTGTGTTCGGGCCGGAGCCGGGCATCCGAGGTCCCCTCGCCTTGACTCGACTTCCCGAGGCTGTATCTCTTTCGACGTCCAGGCCGCAAAGAGTCTGGGGATTTACGTCAGGGAGCGTCGATGAGCAGGGCTTTCATCTTTCCGGGGCAGGGATCGCAGGCAGTCGGCATGGGCCGCGAACTGGCGGAGGCGTTCCCTTCCGCGCGCGAAGTCTTTGAAGAGGTCAACGAGGCTTTGGGCCAGAACCTCTCCAAGCTGATGTGGGAAGGCCCCCAGGAAGACCTGACTCTCACCGAAAACGCCCAGCCCGCCATCATGGCCGTCAGCCTCGCCGTCATCCGCACATTGGAGCAGGCGGGCGGCTTCAATCTCGCCGACAAAGCGGCTTTCATCGCCGGTCATTCACTCGGCGAATATTCCGCGCTCGCGGCTGCAGGCACCTTCACACTCGCCGACACGGCCCGCCTGCTGAAAAAGCGCGGCCAGGCCATGCAGCGCGCCGTGCCGGTCGGGCAGGGCGCCATGGCGGTTTTGCTCGGCCTCGAATTCGATGCGGCTTCAGAAGTCGCCAAGGAAGCCGCGCAGGGCGAAGTCTGCGAAGCCGCAAACGATAATGGCGGCGGTCAGGTCGTCATCTCCGGCGTCACAGCCGCCGTTGAACGCGCCATCGAAATCGCCAAGACGAAAGGCGCCAAGCGCAGCATGATGATTCCCGTCAGCGCCCCTTTCCATTGTGCGCTGATGAAGCCCGCCGCCGAGGAAATGGCCGAGGCGCTGGCGCAGGTCGATCTGAAAGCCCCCGCGGTGCCGCTGGTCGCCAACGTCACCGCCACGCGCGTCGCCGATCCCGCAACGATCCGCAGCCTTCTCGTCGAGCAGGTGACTGGAATGGTGCGCTGGCGCGAAAGTGTCATTTATATGGAGGCGCAAGGCGTCACCACATGGGCCGAAATCGGCGCGGGCAAGGCGCTGGCCGGCATGGTCAAGCGCATCGCAAGCAAGGAGGCCGTGATTGCCTCCATCGGCACGCCCGCCGATGTCGAAGCCATTCTGAAAACACTTTAAGGAGCTTCCATGTTTGACCTCACCGGAAAATCGGCGCTCGTCACAGGCGCCTCTGGCGGCATCGGCTCCGACATCGCCCGAGCGCTCCACGCGCAGGGCGCGACCGTTGCTCTGTCGGGCACCCGCAAGGAAGCGCTTGATGCGCTTGCCGCCGATCTCGGCGCACGCACGCATGTGCTCCCTTGCAACCTGTCGGACGGTGCGGCTGTTGACGCCCTGCCAAAGCAGGCCGAAGAGGCCATGGGCTCCCTCGACATTCTCATCAACAATGCAGGCCTCACGCGTGACAATCTCTTCATGCGGATGAAGGACGAGGAATGGGACGAGGTGATCCGCGTCAATCTCACCGCGAGCTTCCGCCTTTCCCGCGCTTCCCTGCGCGGCATGATGAAGCGCCGCTGGGGCCGCATCATCGGCATCACCTCCGTCGTCGGCGTCATGGGCAATCCGGGGCAGGGCAATTATGCAGCGTCCAAAGCGGGCATGATCGGCATGATGAAGTCGCTGGCGCAGGAAGTCGCGAGCCGCAACATCACCGCCAATTGCATCGCGCCGGGCTTCATTCGCAGCGCCATGACCGACGCGCTGAATGAGGATCAGAAGGGCCGCATCATGGGTACGATCCCGGCGGGCCGCCTCGGCGAAGCCGCTGAAATCGCCGCCGCCGCCGTCTTTCTTTCGAGCGAAGAAGCAGCTTATGTAACCGGCCAGACGATCCATGTTAACGGCGGCATGGCGATGATCTGAGCCGAATGCGCGTCCTATGACTCTGAAAATACTATAGAATTCAATCTGCTAGTCGCGTATTTCAACGCTTTGCATCTGTTGGCACAGGATGCAAAACTGTGTTACCTAGGCCCTCGATTTGGCTTGCGGTCCTGACTTGAAATGGGCCAGAAGAAGGGCA
>CAZLLB010000276.1:0-3486 GCA_964560165.1 uncultured Parvibaculum sp.
GGGGCCATAGCTCAGTTGGGAGAGCGCTTGCATGGCATGCAAGAGGTCGTCGGTTCGATTCCGTCTGGCTCCACCAAATTCCCCTTATCCGACATTTATGGATAGAGCCCCCTCCCGCCATGCGGAGAGGTTGCCCCTCGCCGCTATCTATTATCTTTATGCGGATAATGGACGCGCGCTATGCCTTGTCGAATCGCTAGCTCCACAACTTCTTGTGACACGCAGGCAAATACGGTTGTGATACTCAATAGCGATGCCTATGTGGGTGACCCGCCCCCTGTCCGACATCCGCTGTGTGAAAGGTCGTCTGCGTGGATTCCATCGTAACCGTTTCCGGCCTCAACAAGACTTACGCCAGCGGCCACCGGGCGCTGAAATCCATCGACCTCGAAATTCGACGGGGTGAAATTTTCGCCCTGCTCGGCCCCAACGGTGCTGGCAAGACAACGCTTATCGGCATCATTTGCGGCCTCGTGCGCGCGACATCCGGCACCGTCATCGCCGATGGCCATGACATTCTGCGCGATTTCCGCGCGGCGCGGTCTGAGATCGGCCTTGTGCCGCAGGAACTGGCGACGGATATGTTCGAGCGCGTCTGGGACACGGTGAATTTCAGCCGTGGTCTCTTCGGCAAATCGCGCAACCCCGCCCATGTCGAGCGCGTGCTGCGCGACCTGTCGCTCTGGGACAAGAAGGACAGCCGGATCGCCGATCTGTCCGGCGGCATGAAGCGCCGCGTCCTGATCGCCAAGGCGTTGGCGCATGAGCCGAAGATCCTCTTTCTTGATGAACCGACAGCCGGCGTCGATGTCGAATTGCGCCGCGACATGTGGGCCATGGTGCGCCGCCTGCGCGAGCACGGCGTCACCATCATCCTCACCACGCATTACATCGAGGAAGCCGAGGAAATGGCCGACCGCATCGGCGTCATCGCCAATGGCGAAATCGTGCTGGTCGAAGAAAAGCAGGCGCTGATGCGCAAGTTCGGCCAGACCTCGGTAACGGTCGGCTTGAAGTCTTCGCTCGCCGCCGCGCCCTCGGGCTTCGATGGCGAGCCCGTCACGCTCTCGCAAGATGGACTGACCCTCACCTTCACCCTGTCCAGCGAAAACGGGGACGAGGAAAACGGTGTCGCCGATCTGCTGAAGCGCCTTGCGACGACTGGCGTGGATTTCAAAAGCATCGACATGCGCCGCTCGTCGCTCGAAGACATATTCGTCAATCTCGTGGAGAAACGCGCATGAACCGCCACGCCATTCGCGCCATCTACATGTTCGAACTCGCCCGCACCTGGCGAACGATCCTGCAAAGCATCGCGACGCCGGTGATCTCTACCTCGCTCTATTTCGTTGTCTTCGGCTCGGCCATCGGCAGCCGCATGAACGCGATCGACGGTATCTCCTATGGCGCCTTCATCGTGCCGGGCCTCATCATGCTGACCCTGCTCACGGAGAGCATTTCCAATGCCTCCTTCGGCATCTACATGCCGCGCTTTACCGGCACGATTTACGAGCTTCTCTCCGCGCCGGTATCAGTGGCCGAAGTGCTGATCGGCTATGTCGGCGCGGCGGCCACAAAATCAATCGTGCTTGGTCTCATCATTCTGGCGACGGCGCGGCTCTTCGTGCCATTCGAAATCATTCACCCTGTCTGGGCGGTGTCGTTTCTTGTGCTGATCTCAATCACGTTCAGCCTCTTCGGCTTCATCCTCGGCGTCTGGGCGGACAGTTTCGAGAAGCTCCAGATCGTGCCGCTGATGATCGTGACGCCGCTGACATTTCTCGGCGGCACCTTCTATTCAATCGAGATGTTGCCGCCCGTCTGGCAGACGGTGGCGCTGTTCAACCCCGTCGTCTATCTGGTCAGCGGTTTTCGCTGGGCTTTCTACGGCGTCGCCGATGTCGATGTCGCCTTGAGCCTCGGCATGACCGTCGGCTTTCTGCTGGTCTGCACGCTGGCGATAGCCTGGATATTCAAGACCGGCTATCGCCTGCGCACCTGACGATCATGCGCTGAGTGCAAAGCCCGCATAATCTGCGTTGGCGACTTCCGCGAGTTTTTCGCCATAGACGCCCACGCCGCCCGCATAAGGCATGAAGAGGCGCGGTTTGCCGGGAATATTCGCGCCCATGTACCAGGAGTTGGCCTGCGGATAGAGCGTCATGCTGGCGACTTCGTTGACATGCGCCACCCACTCGTCCTCAGCATCGCGGCTGGCTTCGATGGAGCGGATATTGCCCGCCGTCAGCCGCCCGATGCAGTCGCTGATCCAATCGACATGCTGCTCGATCGAAACAATCATATTGCTGAGCACGGAAGGGCTGCCGGGGCCGGTGATGAAGAAAAGATTGGGAAAGCCCGCCGAGCCAAGGCCCAGATAAGTGCGCGGACCCGCCGCCCATTTGTCGCGCAGCTTCTCGCCCTTGCGGCCCATAATATCGACGCCGAGAATAGCGCCGGTCATCGCGTCGAAACCCGTGGCATAGACGATGGCATCGACCTCATATTCCTTGCCGCCGCTGACAATGCCCTTGGCGGTGATCTTCTCGATGGGTGCCGCGCGTACATCGACGAGATCGACATGCGGCTCGTTGAAGGTTTCGAGGTAATGCGTGTCGAGGCAAAGGCGCTTGACGCCAACCGGATGATCGTCAGGCAGCAGAATATCGACAATCTTCGGGTTCTTGATCGTCTTGCTCATTTCCGCACGCGCATAATCGGCGGCAATGTCATTGGCCTGCGGCGTTACCATCAGGTCGCCGAAGGAGCCGAGAAAGGCAAAGCCGCCCTTGTGCCAGCGCTCATCGAGTTCGCGAAAGCGCTCCTCCGCCGTCAGCTCCTCGCAGAGGCGCTCGTTATATTCAAAGCAGATAATGCCGCCATTGGTCGTGCGCGCGCGCTTGCGGTCTTCGATCAGCGTCTCTTTGGTTTTGGCGATCTCGTCGTCACTGAGCGGCCTGTTGCCGGCGGGTAGGGTAAAGTTTGCCGTGCGCTGAAAGACCGTGAGGTGCTTCGCCTGTTCAGCAATCAGCGGAATGCTCTGCACAGCGGATGAGCCCGTGCCGATCACGCCGACGCGCTTGCCGGTGAAATCGACGCCCCCATGCGGCCAGCCACCCGTGTGATAGCTCTCGCCTTTGAAATCATCGACGCCGGGAAAGCTCGGCACGCGCGCCGCCGAAAGGCAGCCCGTCGCCATGACGCAGAAGCGCGCTCGAACGCGCGCGCCGTCTTCCGTCTCGATCACCCATAGTGCGTCGCGCTCGTCATAGGCAGCCGATGTAACGCGCGTTTTGAATTGAATGTCGCGGCGCAGGTCGAGCTTGTCGGCGACATAGTTCTGGTAGCGCAGAATTTCGGGTTGGGCCGCATAGCGTTCCGTCCACGTCCAGCCGCGCTGGATCTCGTCGGAAAACCCATATTGATATTCCAGGCTTTCAACGTCGCAACGCGCGCCCGGATAGCGGTTCCAGTACCAGGTGCCGC
>CAZLLB010000277.1:0-3483 GCA_964560165.1 uncultured Parvibaculum sp.
CGGCTCGATCTGAGGTTTTTCGCGCGGCGCAACACCCTTCACCGCTTCGGCGATGGCGTGAATATGCTCCGGCGTGGTGCCGCAGCAGCCGCCAACGATATTCACAAGCCCCGAAGAGGCGAACTCACTGACGAGCTGAGCCATATGCTCCGGGCTTTCGTCATACTCGCCCATGTCGTTCGGCAAACCGGCGTTGGGATGTGCGCTGATATTGACGCCCGCAATGCGCGACAGCGTATCGACATGGGGCCGCATCTCCTTGGCGCCCAACGCACAATTGAGCCCGACGGAGAACGGCTTCACATGGCTGACGGAATTCCAGAAAGCTTCCGGCGTCTGGCCCGAGAGCAACCGCCCGGACTTATCGGTGATGGTGCCGGAAATCATCACTGGCAGCTCGACCCCAAGCTCCTCATAGACTTCCGACACGGCAAAGAGCGCCGCCTTGGCGTTCAGCGTATCGAAAATCGTCTCGACCAGAATGATGTCCGCTCCGCCTTCGATCAGCCCCCGCGTCGCGCTCTTGTAAGCCTCGCGCAACTCGTCGAAACTGACGTTGCGGAATCCCGGATCGCTGACCTTGGGCGAAATCGACGCCGTGCGGTTCGTCGGCCCGAGCACACCCGCCACATAGCAGATGCGCCCCGGCGTCTCGCTCTCTACGATATCACCCGCTTCGCGCGCAATCCTCGCGCTCTCGACATTCATCTCATAGGCGATGGATTCAAGCTTGTAGTCGGCCTGTGCGATCACCGTCGCACCGAACGTATTCGTCTCGGCAATGTCGGCGCCTGCGCGAAAATACTTCAGATGAATGTCGAGTAGAATGTCGGGGCGCACCAATCCGATCAACTCGTTGTCGCCCTTGACGTCAACCGGATGATCCTTGAACCGCTCGCCGCGGAAATCCGCTTCGGAGAGCTTATAGCCCTGAATCATCGTACCCATGGCACCATCAAGCACCAGAACCCGGCCCTTGATGTCGCTCTTTAGCGCCGCAATGCGTTCGTCTCTATTCATCACTTATCCTTACCGTGCCAGCGCCGGGACGGGCTGCGTCCGAAGGCCCAGCACATGACAGATCGCAAAAGTGAGATCCGCCTGATTGAGCGTGTAAAAATGAAAACGGTCAAAGCCATAAGCGCGCAGACGGTTCACCTGTTCGGTGGCGACATATGCTGCAATCAGCTTGCGTGTCTCTAGCTCGTCGTCGAGGCCGACATAATATTCGTCGAGCCATTTCGGAATGCTCGCGCCGCAGCGCTCCGCCATGCGCTTCGTACCCTTGAAATTCGTCGTCGGCATGATGCCCGGCACCAGCGGAACCTCGATGCCTGCCTTGCGCGCCTGGTCGAGAAACCGGACATGCTTTTCGGTATCGAAGACGAATTGGGTGATCGCCCGCGTTGCGCCTGCATCCACCTTGCGCTTCAGTAATTCGATGTCGGCTTCAAGCGAAGCAGATTCTGGATGGCCCTCGGGATAAGCACTGACGATGACATCGAAATCGGCAATCTTTCGGATCGCGGCGATCAGTTCCGGCGTCGATTGATAGCCTTGCGGATGCGGACTATAGGGCGCACCAAGTTCCGGCATATCGCCGCGCAGTGCCACGATATGGCGAATGCCCGCGTCCCAATAGGCCCGGATCACATCGTCGGTTTCCGCGCGCGTTGCGCCGACGCAAGTGAGATGTGCCGCCGGCGTCAGCGTTGTTTCCTGAACGATGCGCTTGACCGTGCCGTGCGTGCGTTCGCGCGTTGAACCGCCCGCCCCGTATGTCACCGAGACGAACTCCGGCTGCAACGGCTCAAGTCTGCGGATTGACCGCCACAGCGTCTCCTCCATTTCCGGCGTCTTCGGCGGAAAAAACTCGAAGGAAACGCGCGTGCCCTCGTTCCCGTCTGGCGTT
Source organism: uncultured Parvibaculum sp. (assembly GCA_964560165.1). Taxonomy (GTDB): domain Bacteria; phylum Pseudomonadota; class Alphaproteobacteria; order Parvibaculales; family Parvibaculaceae; genus Parvibaculum. Next base: position 1,913 of record CAZLLB010000277.1, read on the forward strand.
GATATTTTGCTCATGCGTTTGTCCCCTCAAGTTCCGCTGCCCGGCGCTGAAGCCTGGTCTCGCGGCCCGCCGCTTTATCGGCCGCATAAATGACGACGGTCAACGCACCCTCGCCACCTTCGGGCGGCAATCGCCGCACCTCGGCCACATCGAGACCGGCCTGTACAAGCCAGCCCTTCACTTCATCCTCAGCAAAACCCAAGCGCCGATGCGCCTGCTCCTCGCGCAGAAAATCGAGTTCATGCGGCGCGAAATCGGCAATCAGCAGCCGCCCGCCCGGCCTCAGAATACGCGCGGCTTCACCAACCGCTGCTGCCGGATCGTCCAGATAGTGCAAGACCTGGTGCAGAGTCACGAGATCGGCGGTCGTATCCTGCAAAGGCAGATCGTAAAGATCGCCCTGCCGGAACGAGCAATGCTCAATGCCCGATTGCTCAAGCGTCGCCCGCGCGAAGGCGAGCATTTCCGGCGAGAGATCGATGCCAAGACTGATCCGCGCCTGAGGGCCGAGCAACTCGATCATCCGGCCGGTGCCCGTGCCCAGATCGACAAAACTTTCCACTTCTTCTTCGGCTCGCGCCAGATCGACCAAGGCTTGCTCAACCTTGGCTTCGGGGACATGCAGCGAACGGATACGATTCCACTGCTCGACATTGGAGCGGAAGAACGCCGCCGCTCTTTCCGCTCGCGCCGCGCGCACCGCTTCCAGCCGCTCGAGATCTCGCGCAATCGTTTGATCGCCCGCCGGAATGAGGCTCGTCAACAGTGAGGCAAGCCTGACGCCCGCACCGGCTTGTGACCGACGATAGAAAACCCAACTACCTTCGCGGAACCGATCCAGCAACCCTGCCTCGCACATCAACTTGAGATGGCGGCTGACGCGCGGCTGGCTCTGGCGCAAAATCTGTGTGAGTTCGGTGACGGTCAGCTCGCTTTTGGCCAATATCGCGAGCAGACGCAGCCGAGTCGGCTCACCCGCTGCCCTCAGGCCCGTCAGAAGCTGTTCCATAGGCGCCATTCCCAAAAATCGACAAGATACATAAACATATCTTTATGTCCGTATTCAAGGACAATCAACATCAGGCGAGGCGGTACATTTGGGCAACAGTGACGCAGTCAGGAGACGCGCATTCCTTCGCGCCTGTGGTTAATGCCCAAGCCGTATGGTAGCTAGAAGCAGGGGTCTGATGGTGCAAGCGAGGCGTTTCCAGCGTTTCGCTTTACGGGCATTCATACTGAATTAAGCCACTTGTCCGAATCTGCCAGACCGAGATGTGAGAGTCGGTAACGGTCAAAGACCGCCGCCTCAAAGGCCAAAAGACGGGGATACAATGAAGTTGGTGGCAGCAAAGAGCCTGAAGTTGAGCCTTAAAGCCGGGTGTCTGGGACTGATGGTTTTGCTTGCCGCCTGCGCAACCAGACCCTCGCCTTCCGACACAGCAGCTGTGCAGGCCTATGACGAGACCAACGATCCGGTTGAGCCGCTGAACCGTTATTTCTTCGAACTGAACCGAGTCCTCGACATCATCATCCTGAAGCCTGTCGCGACCGGGTATCAGGGCGGGGGTCCC
>CAZLLB010000278.1:0-3479 GCA_964560165.1 uncultured Parvibaculum sp.
CGGCTTTACACCGTATAACGGTTTAGCAAACCGTCGCCTTCAGCCACTCGGCCACGTCTCCGTGACCCGTGTATGCCCAAGAATGCGGTCGGCATCAAGAGCGATCTCCGGGAAAGCGGAATATCTAGCCCCGGTAACGGATTAGCCCTTCCTGGGCGACCGAGGCCACGAGCCGTCCGTCGCGGGTGAAGACACTGCCGCGATTGAAGCCGCGGGCACCCGAGGCGCTGGGGCTGTCCTGGGCATAAAGCATCCATTCATCGGCCTTGAACGGCTGATGAAACCACATGGCATGGTCGAGGCTTGCCGATTGGAGCTTGCCTGAAACCCAGCTCACACCATGCGGCCGAATGCAGGTATCGAGCAGTGTCATGTCGGAAGCATAGGCAAGGATGCACTGGCTGAGGGCGATGTCGTCCTGCGGCACTGACTTGCGAGCACGAAACCAGATGTATTGCGTAGGCTCCATTGGCTCGGGATCAATGTAATGCTGCGGGTTGACCGGCTTGATCTCGATGGGACGAGGCCGTGAAAAATGCTTGGCCAGATCTTCCGGCAAACGGCTGGCGATTTCCTGGCGGAGGTCACGCTCGCTCGGCAATGTCTCGGGCATCGCAACGTCCGGCATCACGGCTTGATGCTCAAAGCCGGTTTCGGGCACCTGAAACGACGCTGCGAGGTTGAAAATCTGCTGGCCGTGCTGGATGGCAACGACACGCCGGGTGGTGAAGCTCTTGCCATCGCGCGAGCGATCGACCTCATAGACGATCGGTACCTTGGGGTCGCCGGGGCGGATGAAATAAGCATGTAGCGAATGGCAAACCCGGTTCTCGACCGTGCGATAGGCGGCAACCAACGCCTGACCTATCACCTGTCCGCCAAAGACGCGCTGCCAGCTCACATCAGGACTGTGGCCGCGAAACAGGTTTTCTTCGATATTTTCGAGATTGAGTATCTGGATAAGGTCTTCAACGGCATCGTTCATAGGGGGCCCTCTATATTCGTGCGCAACATAAGCGCAACAAATGGGCCTGTCACGCCGCAGGCCAGGCGACGCCGAAGACATTCAACCGGACAGAATCAGTGCGCCGCCAGCCACTCACGTGCCTGACGCTGGGCTTCAGCCACCTGAGCGGGGTTCATCTCGAGGGCGAGTTCAGCCCGATAGTGGCGTGCATGCTCGCTGCCACGAACCGCCGCCAGATTGAACCACTTATGGGCGGTCACAAGATCGACCTCGACGCCACGCCCCGTCGAATAGATCAATCCGAGGTCGTAAAGCGCGTCGCTTTTGCCCCCTTCGGCAGCCAGCTCGAACTTTTCGAGCGTCTCGATCTGCACACGAGCCATCGGCCCATCTCCTCATATCGCGGCCCGCCCATCACCCACGCTCCATGCGGCACCGCTCACCCAACTGCAAGGTCACCCCTGCCCGAGAGAAGCATTCCACTTATGGTTTAAAAAAATGGTTAACAGCGGCGCGGTTTAGATAACCGTCCGGACACAGCCTGAAAAAAGACTGGGGCTGGCTTAGACCTTGGGAATTGCCATGCCACGCTGAACCGCAGGCCGGGCACCGACGGCGGCAAGCCAGCGCCGGACATTGGCGCCCTCGCCCACCACATCCGGCTTAGCCTTTGCGATGGTTTCGAAGGCGGGCGCGACCCAGGGATAGGTGATGATGTCAGCGATCGAATAGTCGCCAGCGAGGAAGTTCGCTTCGCCCAGTCGCTTGTCGAGGACGCCCACCAGGCGGGCGGCTTCGTTCTGGTAGCGATTGATGGCGTAGGGAATTTTCTCAGCCGCATTCATGAAGTGGAAAAGCTGCCCGAACATCGGGCCGACGCCGCCCATCTGCCACATCAGCCATTCGAGCGCCTTGGCGCGCTGCGCACCCTTGGGAGCCAGAAACTTGCCGGTCTTTTCAGCGAGATAGATGAGGATCGCACCGGATTCAAAGACCGAAAGAGGGCCGCCATCCGCATCGTTATCGACAATGGCCGGAATACGATTATTCGGGCTGATTTTCAGAAACGCCGGGGCGAACTGCTCATCCTTGCCGATGTTGATCGGATGCACGGTGTAATCGAGGCCACATTCCTCGAGCATGATGGACGCTTTGCGCCCGTTCGGCGTTGTCCACGTATAAAGATCGATCATCCGTTCCGCTCCCTGACATGCGCAATATCTGGCCGACGGACCAGTCGCCACGCCTCTCAACCATATGCCGATGTCGGCCAGACTTCAGTAGGTGGCCGTCACTTCTATGTGATGATGGCGGTGGCGGGCGCAAACATAGGGGTCAAGCACATAGGTGCCTGCCGGAAGCGATATGCCGATGGCCTGCTGCGGATCGAGAAAACTTGCGACCCGCACACCCTCCGCCGTTTTGATGTCGAAACCGTAGGTGCCGTCCATCACGCGGGTGATCTTGCCCTCGCGCGGCAATACGAGTTGAGCGCCCCAGATGTTCTTGCTGTGAAATTTGTCGTTCACCACAACCGATCCGGTGCCGGTCACTTCTTCGGCTGTGGCGGCTGTGGCCAAAATGCCGAAAGCTGAAAGCGCCAGACCGGCCACAATCGCGTATTTGAAACGCATCGGTTCGCCCTCTTCTCTGCGCCGCCAAAAGCAATCGGCGCGTCCGGGTTTCCGGACGCGCCGAGCTTAGCAAGAGACAGACGAAACCGTAAGTCCCGCCTGCAGTTCTAGATCGTGTGCGCTGCGTGAGGGGAATTTGCGATGCGCCTCGGCTAAAATGATGAGCTTGATCCCCATGGACCAAGCGCAGCTATCAGCCGAAGCCGACGTTGAACAGCCTCAAGCACAGCTTGAAATGGCCGACAACCCCAATATTCACCGGCCTTGCCGCGTAGGGCAGACCGCGCTCCTCCTGCATGAACTCTTCCTCCCGGCCGCTAGCAATTGGCCAGTGTCAGAAACCGTTCAGCCTGGTCGCCCCGAGTGACGGGGCTGGCCCCCTTGGAAGGGCGCGTGGCCGCCGCACTCCTTGCGGCAGGCCGGCGATTATCAGCATTACTTCTTCGCGGCGGGCTTCTTCTTCGCAGCGGGCTTCTTCTTTGCGACAGCCTTTTTGGCAGCCGGCTTCTTCGCAACGGTCTTCTTCGCGACAGCCTTCTTGGCAGCCGGCTTCTTCTTCGCAACGGCCTTCTTGGCGGCCGGCTTCTTTGCGACGGCCTTCTTGGCAACCGTCTTCTTCGCGACGGCCTTTTTGGCAGCCGGCTTCTTCTTCGCTACGGCCTTCTTGGCGGCCGGCTTCTTCTTTGCGACGGGCTTCTTCTTCGCTGCCGTGGTCTTGGCGGCGAGTTTCTTCACTGTCTTTTTCTTCGCAGCCGGCTTCTTGGCGGCGGGTTTCTTGACGGCCTTTTTTGCGGCCGGTTTCGCTTTAGCTTTCGTAGCCATGGTTTTCTCTAGCTCCTGATGTGCCGTTTTCGTCCGGCGACAATCCGTTGACTCGC
>CAZLLB010000279.1:0-3474 GCA_964560165.1 uncultured Parvibaculum sp.
CGCGGGCTTGGCGCGCGGCTGGTGGAGGCCGCTTGCAACATGGCCTATGTGCGAGGCGCGCGGAGCATCACGCTATCGACGTTTCGTGATCTGGACTGGAACGGGCCCTTCTACAAGAAGCTCGGCTTTCGTGATCTGACGCCGTCTGAGTGGACGCCGGGGCTGCATGTGCTGCATGCTCGCGAGATCGACATCAAGCTGCCGGTGGAACGGCGCTGCTTTATGCGCAAGGAGCTTTGAGCGTGGCGGCGAAAAAGAAGCTGACGCATCTCGACGCGAAGGGCCATGCGAGCATGGTGGACGTGTCGGAAAAACCCGCGACGGCGCGCAGCGCAACGGCCCGAGGGCGCGTGACGATGAGCCCGGCGACGCTGAAGCTGGTGACGGGCGACAAGCTCGCCAAAGGCAATGCGCTCGACGTGGCGCGGCTCGCGGGCATCATGGCGGCGAAGAAGACCGCCGACCTCATTCCGCTCTGCCATCCGCTGATGATCTCGAAAGTGTCGGTGGAGCTGACGCCAAACGCCAAGACGAACTCGATCGAGGTCGAGGCGACAGTGAAGTTGACGGGACAGACGGGCGTGGAGATGGAAGCCCTCACCGCCGTCAGCGTCGCGTGTCTGACGCTTTACGACATGGCGAAGGCGGTGGATCGCGGCATGGTGATTTCCGACATAAGGCTGACGCATAAGGATGGCGGCAAGTCGGGGCTTTACGAGGCGAAGTGATGGCAACACACCCTCTTATTCCAGTGGCTGAAGCAAGGGCGCGGATTCTGGGCGCGCTGACGCCGACGGTGGCGGAGCGCGTGGCGCTTCACAAGGCGCTGGGGCGCGTGCTGGCGGAGGATGTGGTGGCGCAGCGGACGCAGCCGCCGAGCGATCTTTCGGCGATGGACGGCTATGCGGTGCGCGCCGCCGATGTGGCCAGCGTACCTGCAAAGCTGCGCGTGGTGGGCGAAGCGGCGGCGGGCGGCGCATATGGCACGGCGCTGAGCGCGGGCGAAGCAGTGCGGATTTTTACCGGCGCGCCTTTGCCGGAAGGGGCCGACGCCACCGTCATTCAGGAAGACACTGAACGCTATGGCGATGTGGTGATCATGCGCGAGGCGGCGAGCATCGGCGCGCATGTGCGCAAGGCCGGGCTCGATTTTACGGCGGGCGCGGTGGGGCTGGCTGCGGGGCGGAAACTTTCATCCGCCGACATCGCCTATGCGGCGGCGATGAATGTGCCGGTGGTCATCGCGCGCAAGCGGCCGAAGATCGCTTTCTTCTCAACGGGCAATGAACTTGTGATGCCGGGCACGGAGCCGGGGCCGAACCAGATCGTGTCAGCCAATAATGATGGGCTCTCGGCGCTGATCGAGGAAGCGGGCGGCATTCCGCATGATCTCGGCATCATCGCGGATGAGGCGCATGCCATACAATCTGCGGCGCGGCATGCGCTGGACTGCGAGATGCTGGTGACGCTGGGCGGCGCATCGGTGGGCGACCATGACCTCGTGCAGGGCGCGCTGGCGCAGGACGGGCTGAACGTGGATTTCTGGCGGATCGCGATGCGGCCCGGCAAACCGCTGATGTTCGGGCGCTATCGCGAATTGCCGATGCTGGGGCTGCCGGGAAATCCGGTGTCGGCGCTTGTCTGCGCGCATCTTTTCCTCGCGCCGGCCATTGCCGCGCTGCAAGGGGCGAGCCCACGCTTGCGTACGACACTCGCAAAGCTTGGGCGGAACCTGCCGGAAAATGATCAGCGTGAGGATTATTTACGCGCGACGCTGGTGGCTGGCGATGACGGAGAGCTGCCGGTGGCGACGCCGTTCAGCAAGCAGGACAGTTCGATGCTGTCGCTGATCTCGGGCGCGGACTGCCTCGTCATCCGCCCGCCCCGCTCGGCCGCCGCCAAGACAGGCGATGTGGTGACGGTGATGCCGCTGCGCTGAGGGCTGGCGGGCTCGCTCGAATTTTATCCACAGGACCCTTGACGAAGCGGGAGAACCAAACTAGAACAAAATATAAGGTTTATGGTTTGTTCCATGGTTGGGGCCCGACGCTATGCTCACAAAGAAACAGCACGAACTCCTGATGTTCATCAACGAGCGCATCAAGGAGGGGGGCGTTTCCCCGAGCTTCGACGAGATGAAGGATGCGCTCGACCTGCGCTCCAAGTCGGGCATTCACAGGCTCATTACGGCGCTTGAGGAACGCGGCTTCATTCGCCGCCTCGCCCACCGGGCCCGCGCTCTCGAAATTCTGAAACTGCCTGAGTCGGCGTCGCCCAGCCTTGCCGGGCGCAAGGGCTTCTCGCCCAGCGTCATCGAAGGCAGCCGAGGCAAGGCGCTGAGCCGCGACCTGCAGCCCGCGCATCAGTCACCCGACACGATCACGCTGTCGGTAATGGGCCGGATCGCCGCCGGTACGCCCATCGAGGCGCTGCAGGAGGAAAGCCATCAGGTGAGCGTACCGCTCAACCTGCTCGGCGCGGGCGAGCATTATGCGCTCGAGGTCAAAGGCGACTCGATGATCGAGGCCGGTATTCTCGACGGCGACACGGTTCTCATTCAGCGTTGCGACACGGCGACGAGCGGCGACATTGTGGTGGCGCTGGTCGATGGCGCGGAGGCGACGCTGAAACGGCTGCGGCGCAAGGGCGATTCGATTGCGCTGGAAGCAGCGAACCCGGCCTATGAGACGCGCATTTTCGGGCCGGACCGGGTGAAGGTTCAGGGCAAGCTGGTCGGGCTGCTGCGGCGGTATTGAGCCAGCGGGCGATTGCCTGGTAGAGGTGCGGGCTTGAGGCAATTCGGTCATTCGGTGTGTGTGGTTCTGGATTGCTTCGCTGCGCTCGCAATGACGGTGGGGGTGACGTCATGTCTCTCACCGATATCCGACTGCCTGAAGATTCTCGAAATCGAGACTTGAGAGCTGTTCGAACAGCCCCAACTATTCAGCATCCGATTTTTCGAGCGCCTTTGTCTTTCTCGTGCGCTGGACCCAGGGGCGGTCGCCGCGGAGGGCGCGGGAGGTTTCGCGCGTGATCGTTCCGTCTGGCGCGATGTAGAACGCGGCCGCGCCGTTTCGCCAGAGGTCGAAATAGTCGATGAGGTGCGGTGCGCCGCAGTTGGTGCGGAGGCGGCGCGGCAGGCCCATGGGGGCGATGACGATGTCGGCCTTGCGGCAATCCTCAGTAAGGGCTTCGAGCGTTTTAGGGAAGGCGATGACGGGTCTGCCCTGCTCGCTCCAGATGCAGCCGAGCGCGTCGCAACGCATCGTGTTTGTTTTGAGCTTTGTCATAACCGCTTGCGCGGGGGTGCGCTCGTCTCCGTCATGGCGCAACCATTGTTCGGCTGTATAGTCGGGGCGCGCAGCGGTCAGTGCCAATACGCCACTGGCCGTGCGAATGGCGGTGAGCGCGCCGTCACGGTCGATCAGAATATCGGGGCGACGATCCGTGCCCCAGAGGGCAAAGCCGAGGATG
>CAZLLB010000280.1:0-3468 GCA_964560165.1 uncultured Parvibaculum sp.
AAAGGGGCGGCCAAACCGGCAAGTCGATACGCGACATGTCTGGGCCACCCATCAGGTGGTCCACCAAGCGCCGTGATTGCCGTGCATATGCGTCATCGTCTCTGTCCTAATTCCGGCATGAACCGGCGTTGGGACGAAAGCTACGCCAAGCCGCGCGGCTAGACAACAAGCTTGAACGCCTCGCCATCACGAACGATACGCCCAGCCGTAGGCGCGGCGAAATGCGTACCGATGACAAGCGTGGGCGTATCGGCGAGCCCCGCAAAAACCGCCCGCCGCGTTTCAGTCGATTGCGCCTTGTCGTAATCGACCAACGCAGCCCAGTCGGGTCGCGCCATCTGGCAAGGATGGTGGACGAAATCGCCGGTGATAAGCGCCTCCTCACCTTTCGAGGAAATACGGATCGAGACATGACCGGGCGTGTGACCAACGGTCGGCACGAGGCTCACCTCTTCGCAAATCTTGTGGTCGGTCTCGACGAGATCCACCAGACCCGCCTCGAAGACTGGCTTAACGGAATCCGAAAACACCGCAACCTGCTCGGGCTGTTCCGTCTGTGCCTGCCAGTATTCAAATTCTACGCGGCCCATGAGATAGCGCGCCTTGGGGAAAGTCGGCAGCCATTTTCCTTCCACCAGCATCGTGTTCCAGCCGACATGATCGACATGAAGATGGGTACACATAACAGTGTCGAAGCCGTCCCGCTCGAAACCCGCCGCTGCAAGATCTTGCAGGAAAGGAAGCTGGAGCTTGTTCCACGTGGGAACGGCGCGGCCTTCCTTATCGTTGCCGAGGCACGTATCGACGATGATGCGCTTCGTCGGCGTCTGGATAACCAGTGCGTGAATGCTCATTTTGAGCCGACCATCCGCATCGACGAAATGCGGCTTCATCCACGCGTAAGGCTCGACCGCCTCTGGTGTTGCCTGCGGAAGAAGAAATCTCGTGCCGCCCGTCGCCTCAAGCTCGACCACCTTGGTGATGGTGACGTCGCCAACCTGCCATTTGCCCACGCGTCTCTCCCCTGATGCCTTTTTTGAAAGCCTAGCCTTCCTCCTTCGGGCGTCCAAGCGCCGGTATAGGCCATCAATCCGGTTCGGTTGGCTCGATCTTGAAAATCGGGATCGACCAGCGTCGCGCCAGAGCCAGCAGACGGAGCGCAAGCGCCACGCCGATGGAACTCCAGAGGCTGATGGCGGCAGGCAGGCCAAAATAATGCGCGAGAACATAGACAAGCCCGCCCGCCAGAGCCGCCAGCGCATAAACCTCTTTGCGGAGGATGGCCGGGGTACGGCTTGCCAGAACGTCGCAAATGACGCCGCCGAAAATACCCGTGACGATACCCATGATGACGGCAATGGAACCCGGCGCCCCCAACTCCAATGCCTTGCGCGTCCCGAGCACGGCAAAAACCGCCAGGCCCACGGCGTCGGCGAGCAGCATGGGCCGGCGAACCGCTATTCCCCACCGGACAAGGGGAATTGTCGCCAGCGCGAAAACTGTCGCGACGGCCACGTACCAAGGCGACGCAATCCAGAAAACTGGCGTGGCCCCGAGCATCATGTCTCGCAGGGTGCCTCCGCCCACGGCGACGATGACCCCCATCACAACCACGCCAAACCAGTCCATCTGCCGCTCGCCCGCGACAAGAGCGCCCGAGACGGCGAAGGCGGCCACGCCTATAAACTGGAAAAACATGAGAAGATCGAGCTCAGCCAGAACTGACGTCATCTTCCATTCCCCCTCTTCAGCCGATCATCCGTGCATTTCGACGCCAAATTCGCCATCAAAATTCGCCCAAGTGTTACCCCAGGGGCGCGAATCGGTACAAAACCACCAGATTCGTCGCGTTTCCTTTGATGCCAGCGGGTGAACTCCTTATATCCTATGCTCCCGGCTTGCCCCCCAAGCGGCCTCCGCCCAATGTCCTATTTCTGCACACGGAGAATTCCATGATGACGAGACGCATGGTGATCATGCTGGCTGTGGCGGGGGTCATTTTCGGCGGCATTATCCTGTTCTTGATCGGCCGCGGCATCATGATCAAGAACTTCATGGCCAGCATGGGCCAGCCGCCCCAGACCGTCTCTTCGACGGTTGCCGGATTTGACGACTGGAAACCGACGCTGAAGGCGGTCGGCACACTGAAGGCGCTGAAGGGCACCGATATTGCGCCGCAGCTCTCAGGCGTGGTGGCCGAGATTCCGTTTCAGTCGGATAGCGACGTGAAGGCGGGCGACCTGCTGATCCGGCTCGACAATGCCGACGACGTCGCCAAGTTGAATGCGCTGAAGGCCGACGCCGAATTGGCGCGCCTGACCTATAATCGCAGCAAGGAACTCGTACGTACCCGGGCCGTGAGCCAAGCGCAGTTGGACACCTCGACCGCGAACCTGAAAAGCGCCGAAGCGCAGGTGGCTGCGCAGCAAGCACTTGTGGACAAAAAGAGTATCCGCGCGCCCTTCGACGGCCATGTCGGTATCCGTCTCGTCGATCTTGGCCAATATCTCACTGCTGGTCAGAAAGTGACCACGCTGCAATCGCTCGACCCTATTTTCGTTGATTTCACCCTGCCCCAGCAAAGCCTGCGCCTCGTCGCCATCGGCCAGCCGATCATGCTCGAAACCGATGCTTTTCCCGGCATGACCTTCGTCGGCAAGATCACGGCGCTGGATCCCAAGCTCGACGCGCAGACCCGCAACGTCGCAGTGCGCGCCGAAGTCGCCAAGCCCAACCAAAAACTTCTTCCCGGCATGTTTGGATCGATCACAATCACCATTGGCGAACCGCAAAAGCGCCTGACGCTGCCTCAGACCGCCATCACCTATAACCCCTATGGCGAAACGGTATTTCTGATCGTCAAAGGCGAGCCCGGCAAAGACGGCAAACCGACGCTGAGCGCCCAGCAGAAATTCGTGAAGACCGGGGAGACACGCGGCGATCAGGTCACGATCCTCAGCGGCGTCGCAGAAGGCGACACCGTTGTGACGGCCGGCCAGCTCAAATTGAAGAACGGCACCCCCGTCGTGATCAATAACGATATCCAATTGCCCAATGAAGCCGCGCCCAAGCCGCAGGACCTGTAAGCTCGCATGAATTTCACAGACATCTTCATCCGCAGGCCTGTACTCGCAACAGTCGTGAGCCTGCTCATCCTCGTGCTCGGCCTGCGATCGGTTTCGCTGTTGCCGGTGCTGCAATATCCACGCACCGAGAACGCCGTCGTCACGGTTTCAACAACCTATTTCGGCGCCAGCGCCGATGTCGTATCGGGCTTCATCACCACGCCGCTCGAAAACTCGATCGCCCAGGCGAACGGCATCGACTACATGAACTCGATAAGCCAGCAGGGCATATCGACCATTCAGGTGCAGATTCGCCTGAACTACGACAGCGCCAAGGCGCTCACTGAAATCAATACGCGCGTCAACGCGGTGCGCAACCAGCTTCCCGCCGAAGCGCAGCAAC
>CAZLLB010000281.1:0-3454 GCA_964560165.1 uncultured Parvibaculum sp.
CTCATGGAGCAGGCCCACAGCATTTTGCTCAGCATCGTCAGAGCGGAAGGAGTTAGAGCAGACAAGCTCGGCAAAACCATCGGTGTGATGCGCGTCGGTTTTGACGACGGGCCGCATTTCATGAAGAACGACTGGGACGCCCGCATTAGCGAGTGCCCATGCGGCTTCCGAGCCGGCCATGCCGGCGCCAATGACGTGAACTGGTTTCAAGGTGCTATTCATGGGGCAGGAGATAGCACAAAGCCGCCCATCTCGTCATGGCCCGCATAAGTCGGGCCATGACGATAGGGTCTTTAGTTCCAAACCTTCGGCCGCCGATCCTTCCATGGCTGCTCTTTCTCGAGCTGTGCGGCAAGGCGGAATAGGGTGGCTTCGTCGGCATAACGTCCGGTGAACATCATGCCGACCGGCAGACCGCCTTCGCTCATCCAGAGCGGCAGCGAAAGCGAGGGCTGGCCGGTAAAGTTGAAGGGTGGGGTGAAGGGAAAGACCCGGCCTTGCCGTTTGTTGACCTCGCGCGGCGACAGGTTGACGGGATCGACATAGCCGATTTCCGGCGGCGGTGTACCCATGACCGGTGAGAGATAGACGTCGAATTCTTCAAACGTCTCGAGGATCTGGCGATTGATGAGGCGCAGCGTCTGCCAACCCCACATGGCTTGATCGCCAGTGAGTTTGCGCCCGCCTTTCATGGCCGCCCAGGTCAATGGTTCAAGCTCATCGGGCTCCGGCTCACGGCCTTTCTTGGCGATGAGGCGGCCCATGCCTGCGGCAAAGTTCGAGCCCGACACACAGCCTTGCGCTTGATAGAGCGTTCGGTAATCGACACCGAGGCCGCGCGGAACGAGCTCGTGTCCAAGGCCTTTCAGCAGATCTGCGGTACGCTCCAGCAAAGCCTGAATTTCGGGATCAATAGGGCGGCCGTTCGGCGTCTCGCTCGACCAGGCGATTTTGAGTTTGCCGGGCGACTTGGTGATTTCCTCCATATAAGGCCGTGCTTTGGGTGGTGGCGCATATGGCGAAGCGCGCTCGGGGTAGCCAGTCGCGTCGAGCATTGCGGCGCTGTCACGCACAGTGCGGCTCACCACATGATCGACGCTGAAGCCGATGGCGCGATCGTAATCGTTCGGCCCCTGAGGATTGCGGTCGCGCGTGATTTTCATGCCGACAAGGCCACAGCATGCGGCCGGTATACGGATCGAGCCCAACCCGTCGCTGGCATGAGCTAGCGGCACAATACCCGCCGCGACGGCGGAAGCTGCGCCACCAGATGAGCCACCAGCAATATGATTGGTATTCCACGGGCTGCGACACGGCCCGAGCAGGGCGGATTCAGTTGTGCCCGTGATGCCGTATTCCGGGGTGTTGGTTTTGCCGACAAGCACGACGCCGGAGGCGCGGAACCGCTTCACGAGTTCGCTATCGTGATCATCGACAACGTCGGAGACGAACCGGCTGCCGCTGGTGCGCGGCCAGCCCTTCACTTCGGTGCCGAGATCCTTGATAAGAAAAGGCACACCCTTGAACGGCCCATCGGGCAGCTTGCCCTTTGCCGCGGCGCGGGCATCATCATAGCCCTTGTGAACGACCGCATTGAGGGCGGGATTGTGTTTCTCGATAAGCGCAATAGCGGCGTCGGTCAGCTCAAGCGGTGAAACCTCGCCCTTGGAAACCAACTCACCAAGGGCGATGCCATCATAGTTCACATAGTCGGTGAAACTCATTCCACTCTCCCTCAATTCCAGTTCTTGGGATATTTATCTTTCCACGGACGAGCTGCCTCAAGCTGCGCTGCGAGCCTGAATAGTGTTGCCTCATCGCCGAAACGGCCCGAGAACATCATGCCGACCGGGAGTCCATCCGCCGACCAATGCAGCGGCAGCGAGATCGCCGGTTGGCCGGTAAGGTTCTGCACCGGCGTGAAGGGCACATAATCGGCAAGCGGCATGAAGCCCACCAGTGGGTCACGCTCATTGAGATCGATGACGCCATTCTTGATCGGCGGTGTCGCGAGCGTCGGTGTCAGCCAGACATCATGCGTCTGCATGAATTGCGCGATGCGGCGCGACATGGCCTGTACCTGCTCGCGCAAGGCAAGGAACTGCGCACCGCTCACCGACTTGCCGATTTCATAAAAGCCCCAGGTGAGCGGCTGAAGCTCATCTTCCTTCGGCGGGCGGCCACGCCGGGCAGCCTCGGCTTCAATGTCCCAAGCGAGATATGTCGCCCATATCGGCAGGAACAGGCCCGCTGCTTCGCCCGGCGCAATCGGGGGTGCGGCTTCGACAACCTCGTGGCCAAGATCAGCAAGCAACTTCGCCGTCTGCTCGACACCGGCAACGCAATCGGGATGAAATTTCTTGCCATCGAGATCGCTGCTGCTAAAGGCGATACGCAGCTTGCCCGGCGCGCGCGAAATTTCCTCAAGATAGGGTCGTTCGACGGGCGGCGCATAATAGGGATCGCCAACATCAGGCCCTTGCGTGCAATCGAGCATAGCGGCGCTGTCGCGTACGGAGCGGGTCACGACATGCTCGCTGCAAAGCCCCGCAACCACATCACCGAAATCAGGACCAAGTGGATTGCGTCCGCGCGTCGGCTTCATGCCGACAAGGCCGCAAGCTGAGGCCGGAATACGGATCGAACCGCCGCTATCATTGGCGTGTGCAAGCGGAACAAGGCCCGCGCCGACCGCTGAGGCAGCGCCGCCCGACGAGCCGCCGGTTGAATGCGCTGTGTTCCATGGATTGCAGGCCGCCCCATAAAGCGCCGACTCTGTCGTCGGCAGCAGCGTGTATTCGGGCACGTTTGTTTTGCCAAGGATGACAACGCCCGATGCCTTGAAGCGCGCGGCCAACGTAGAGTCGTGTTTGGCCGGTTCGCCGGAGCGAAAGCGCGAGCCGTCGCGCGTCGCGGTGCCGGCCATGTCGCCGAATGCGTCCTTCAGCAAAAAGGGAACACCGTGAAACGGCCCCTTGCCGGGCGCCTTCGCCATCGCCCGGCCTTGCTCATAAAGCTTCGACACGACTGCGTTAAGTTTCGGATTGTGCTTTTCGATGCGAGCGATCGCCTCTTCGGCCAGCTCGGTGGGAGTAACATCGCCCGCCTTCACCAGCGCCGCGAGCCCAAGCCCATCATGGGATGCGTATTCGGAAATAGCCACTCGGTGTAACTCCTCCATGCTCTCGACGGCTGGCTCTCAGCGGCCTGCCTTTCCGTAAGGAGAGCTTAGGCGGAAGGAACCTGATGAGGGAAGGAGGGAATGCCTTCAAAACTCGGTTCGCTGAGTGTCGGCTCAGCGCCTTGCGCCCAGGGCTTCACCTCGAAGCGGGACCGGCGCAGCACAGGCGCACCCGAAGGGCCAGCATCTGCCCAGACGTCGCCGACATTGACCAGTTCGACGGTCATCTTGTCTTCGGCGACGGTTACGAGGCCATAGCCATGCGAGTTGCAA
>CAZLLB010000282.1:0-3412 GCA_964560165.1 uncultured Parvibaculum sp.
AGGACCATCCCGGCCTCTTCTCGCGCTTTGCAGGCGCTTGCGCGATCCTCGGCATGAACATCGTGGACGCGAAAATTTTCACCACCCGGGACGGCATGGCGCTCGACATGCTCTGGGTGCAGGACGAGGCAGGCGGCGCAATTTCAGAACCGCGCCGTATCAAGCGTCTGGAAGATACGATCCGCAAGGTGCTGGCGGGCGAAGTCCTGCCGCCCGAACTGATCGAGCAGCGTTTCCGGGGCGAGAACCGCGCCGAAGCGTTCTCCATCGCACCCCAGGTCTTCATCGACAATGAAGCGTCCGAAGCCTACACGATCATCGAGGTCAACGGGCTCGATCGCCCGGGCCTTGTCCATGCGCTGACCAAGGCGCTCTTTCATCTCGGTCTCACCATCGGCTCGGCTCACATCACAACCTATGGCGAACGCGCGGTTGACGTCTTCTATGTAAAAGACGTCATCGGCCACAAGGTCACGAATGCCAACAAGCGCAAGGCGGTCGAGCGCCACCTGCTCGAAGCGCTGGCCGACCCCACACAGAACGCCCGCCCCGCAAAATCGCGCCGCCGCGAAGAACCCGCGGCCGCCGAATGATACAAAACGATGCGCTCTCCTTCCTTTCCCCCTCCCCCTCGATGGGGGAGGGCTTTGAGGCAATGGGCGCAGCATCTTTCGCCACGGACCCGCACTAAATGAGTCTCATCCGTTCAGCCGCAACCGTTGGCGGCACGACATTCCTCAGCCGCATCCTCGGCTTCCTGCGCGACATGATGGTGGCCTCGGCCATCGGCACCGGACCGATTGCTGACGCCTTCTTCGTCGCCTTTCGCTTTCCCAATATGTTCCGCTCGATCTTTGCCGAGGGCGCGTTCAATTCCGCCTTCGTGCCGCTTTTCGCCAAGCGCCTCGAAGGCGAGGGCGAAGCCTCGGCGCGGCGCTTTGCCGAGGAGGCAACTTCGGCGCTGCTTTTCGTGCTGCTGCTTCTCACCATCTTCGCCATGATCTTCATGCCTGCGCTGATGCATGTCTTCGCGCCGGGCTTTGGCGACGATCCGCAAAAGCGCCTCTGGGCCATCGAGTTCAGCCGCATCACCTTCCCCTATCTACTGTTCATTTCGCTGACCGCCTTGCAGGCCGCGATCCTGAATTCGCTGGGAAAGTTTTTCGCAGGCGCCGCCGCGCCCGTCATGCTCAACGTCACGATGATCGTGGCGCTGCTCTTCGTCGTCCCCTTATCGGCCAATCCCGGCCTCGCTCTGTCATGGGGCGTCTGCATCGCTGGCGTCGTGCAATTCATCTGGCTGGCGATCTCATGCGCCAATGCCAACATGACGCTCCGCCTGCGCGCGCCGCGCCTCACACCAGACGTCAAGCGCTTGCTGAAGCTCGGCGTGCCCGGCGTCATCGCGGGCGGCATCGGTCAGGTCAATCTCACCGTCGGCACCATGATCGCGACGCTACAGGCAGGCGCCGTCTCATGGCTCTATTACGCCGACCGTATCTATCAGCTCCCCTTGGGCGTGGTCGGCATCGCCATCGGCGTCGTGTTGTTGCCAGATCTCTCGCGCCGCCTGCGCTCCAGTGATGATGCGGGCGCCTTGCGCAGCCTCAACCGCGCACTCGAATTCGCCATGCTGCTCACCGTCCCCGCCGCCGTGGCGCTGGCGATCATTCCCTATGACATCATCAAGGTGTTGTTCGAGCGCGGCCACTTCCACGCCGCCGACACGCAGGCGACTTCTGTGGCGCTGGCGATCTACGCAATCGGTCTTCCCGCTTTCGTGCTGAACAAGGTTTTCTCGCCCGCATTCTTTGCACGCGAGAACACATGGACTCCGCTGAAATTCGCAGGCTTCAGCGTCGCGGTGAATGTCGCCACGAGCTTTTTCCTTTTCCAGTTCATCGGCTTTGCGGGCATCGCCTGGGGCACCACCATCGCCGCCTGGACCAACACGATCCAGCTCGGCTTCCGCCTCTGGCGTCACGGTCACTTCACACCCGACGCACAACTGAAAACTCGCCTGCCGCTGACGCTGCTCGCTTCCACCGGCATGGGCGCGGTCCTCTGGGTCGGCTCGACCCTGCTGAAGCCAGCTTTCGAACTCCACTTCCTCGCCAGCGTCACGGTGCTGGCCGCTCTCATCGCAGGCGGCCTCATCGTCTATGCCCTCTTCTGCGAATTCACCGGGGCCGCAAGGCTCGCCGACATCCGCCGCGCCGTGCGCCGCGGCTGAAGTCGGCAAAAATCCCGGAACCGACCGCGTCATTGCTTCGGCTTTCAGCCTCGCAATGACGACAGATAAAACGGCCTCCGACAACTTTCCCTCGCTGCCCGTTCGGCGCAGCCGGACAAACGAAAACGGCCTCCGGCAACTTTCCCTCGCCGGAGGCCGCAGCATCGCGCGCAACTGAGGAAGGAGAACTCACTCAGCGCGCAGCGACATCACTTTAATCCGAGGCGTTTCGCAACGCCCGCGCCATAAGCCGGGTCGGCCTTCGCGAAGTGTCCGATCTGGCGGCGCTGGATTTCTTCCGGCACGCTCGCCATCGCACCGGCAATCGAAGTCATCAGCGCGTCGCGCTGTTGATCGCTCATCAGCCGGAACAGATCGCCCGCCTGTGTGTAATCATCATTACCCTCGCGGTGGTCGTAGCGGTCGGCGTCGCCGGTGATTTTCAGCGGCGGCTCCTTGACGCTCGGATCTTCCTTCGGCCCGCCGAAAGAATTCGGCTCGTAATTCACCGAACCCCCGCCATTGCCATCGAAGCGCATTGCGCCGTCGCGGTGATAGTTGTGCACCGGGCAGCGCGGACGGTTGACCGGCAGCGCCTCGGCATTGATGCCGACGCGGTAGCGATGCGCATCCGCATAGGAGAAGATGCGGAATTGCAGCATCTTGTCCGGGCTATGGCCGATGCCGGGCACCACGTTGGCGGGTGAGAACGTCGATTGCTCGACCTCGGCATGATAGTTGTCAGGATTGCGATTGAGCACCAACTCGCCCAATTCGATCAGCGGAAAATCCTTATGCGGCCAAACCTTCGTCAGATCGAAGGGGTTATAGGACGTCGTCTCGGCTTGCGCCTCGCTCATCACCTGCACCATGACGCGCCATTTGGGGAAGTCGCCGCGCTCGATCGCTGAATAGAGATCGCGCTGATGGCTCTCGCGGTCCTCGCCGATGAGCTTCGTCGCTTCCGCATCGGTGAGATTTTCGATCCCCTGCTTCGACTTGAAATGAAACTTCACCCAATGGCGTTCGTTCTTGGCGTTGATGAAGCTGTAAGTATGCGAACCAAACCCGTGCATGTGGCGCAGCGTCTTCGGAATACCGCGATCCGAAAAGAGGATCGTCACCTGATGTAGGCTTTCAGGCGAGAGCGACCAGAAATCCCACATCGCCGTCGGGTTG
>CAZLLB010000283.1:0-3386 GCA_964560165.1 uncultured Parvibaculum sp.
CACCACGGTCTCGGGCAAATCGGTCGTCATCAATACGATGATCCTGTCGATCCTCTACCGGCTCTCGCCCGACCAGTGCAAGCTGATCATGATCGACCCCAAGATGCTGGAACTCTCCGTCTATGACGGCATCCCCCATCTCCTCGCGCCCGTGGTGACGGAGCCGAAAAAAGCCGTCGTCGCCCTGAAATGGGTCGTCAAGGAGATGGAAGACCGCTACCGCAAAATGTCGAAAGTCGGTGTACGGAATATAGACGGCTACAATACCCGCGTCATAGACGCCGACGCCAAGGGCGAAGTGCTGGTGCGCACCGTGCAGACGGGCTTTGATCGCGAAACGGGCAAGGCGATCTACGAAGAAGAGGAAATGGACCTCTCGCCCATGCCCTTCATCGTCGTCATCGTCGATGAGATGGCCGATCTGATGATGGTCGCGGGCAAGGACATCGAAGGCGCGGTGCAGCGTCTTGCGCAAATGGCGCGCGCAGCGGGCATTCACATCATCACCGCGACGCAGCGCCCCTCCGTCGATGTGATCACTGGCACGATCAAGGCGAATTTTCCCACACGCATCTCGTTTCAGGTGACGTCCAAGATCGACAGCCGCACCATTCTGGGCGAACAGGGCGCCGAACAACTGCTCGGGCAAGGCGACATGCTCTACATGGCGGGCGGCGGCCGCATTCGACGCGTGCACGGACCTTTCGTGTCCGACGACGAAGTCGAGAAGGTCGTGACCTTCCTGAAAAAACAGGGCGTGCCGGAATATCTCGAAGCGATCACCGCCGAGCCAGAAGAAGGCGGTCCCGACATGATGGGGCTCGATGGCGCACCGGGCTCCGGCGACGATCTCTATGACAAGGCCGTGGCCATCGTCGCCCGCGACAAGCGTGCATCCACGAGCTATATCCAGCGCCGCCTGCAAATCGGCTACAACAGGGCCGCGCGCTTGATCGAGCTTATGGAGGAACAGGGCGTGGTCAGCCCGCCAAATCACCAGGGTAAAAGAGAAGTTCTGGTCGGCGATCACTAACCGTAACTGTGCGATATTGGGGCCACAGTTCAGGGTGAAGTTGAGCGGCCCGCCTTTCTTCTCCAAAACGCCGCCACCACGCCCGCGCAAACTCTTCTTTTCGCCACAAAGGCCCGCCATGTTTTTCACCATGAGAGACCTTGAGCATAGTCGCCGTATTCGGCAGGTAACGCTCGCTGCGGCAGCGCTTGTCGGCTTTGGGATTCTCGCATTGGCGATTGTCACTGCGGGAAGCCGTGAGGCTCACGCATCCCAAACGGCTGCGATGACGACCAGTGCGAGCGCGATCGACGCGCAGGACAAGGCCGATCTCGACCGTGTCAGCGCCTACCTTTCCAACCTCACCGATATGCAGGGCAATTTTCTGCAAGTGGGCCCGGATGGCTCGCTGGCCGAAGGCAAGTTTTATCTCCGCCGCCCCGGCCGCCTGCGTTTTGAATATACGCCGCCGCAACACATGCTTGTCGTCGCGGATGGCACCTGGGTCGCTGTGAAGGATGGTTTCTCTGCCACACAGCGCTATCCGCTGGGTTCGACGCCGCTCGGTATCCTGCTGCAAAAGCACGTCGATCTCGCCAGCGAGGTCCGCGTCCTCTCCGTCGAACGTCAGCCCGGTGTCTTGCGCGTCAAGTTGCAGGACAAAAGCGGCAACGCGCCCGGCGATCTGACTCTGGTTTTCGATGAGCCGAGCCTGCAATTGCGCCAATGGGTCGTGACCGATGCGCAAGGCTTGCAAACCACCGTCGCGCTCCGCAGCGTCCAGTCTGGCTTGCGCGCCGACAATGCGCTTTTCGTGCTGAAAGACGAGCAACGTCCCGGCATCGGCAGGCAATAGCCAGGAAATCCATTGATTTCAGGGGTTTGAAGCCCGGCTTAGGCGTCATGGCTTGACCATGACGGGGGGGGCCGTGCTACCTCTGATGGGCCATGAGCCGAAAGTTTCAGAGACGTCCGGTCGTCGGTGTGCCTTGCGACGTAAAGTTGCTCGGGCCACATCCCTTTCACGCTGTCGGTGAAAAATACATCGCCGCCATCGAAGGCGGAGCAGACACCAAACCCATTTTGTTGCCGGTTCCCCGCTTCACCGCCGAAGCGGGCCGTTTCGATGTCGAAGTCGAGCTCGACGACATTTTCGCGCTTTGCGATGGCATCTTCCTCACCGGCTCGCATTCAAACGTCCACCCCAGACATTATGAAGGCGCGACGCCGCGCGAAGGTGTGTTGCTGGACGAGCAGCGCGACGCACTGACGCTCGATCTCATTCGCGCCAGCGTTGCCCGCGCTGTTCCGCTTTTTTGCGTCTGTCGCGGTTTTCAGGAATTGAACGTCGCCTTTGGCGGTTCCCTGCATCAGCATTTGCACGAAGTGCCTGGCGAGCCCGGCTATGGCCCGCGCTTCGATCATCGTGAAAACAAGGACGATCCGCTCGATAAACAATATGCGCCCGCTCACGACGTGAGCTTCACGCCGGGCGGGCTTTTCGAGAAAATCGTCGGTGAACGGACAGTTCGCGTCAACTCGCTGCATGGGCAGGGACTGGCGCGTCCGGCCACACGCCTCATCGTCGAGGGCCGCGCGCCTGACGGCACGATCGAAGCTGCGCGGATCGACAAGGCAGACGCCTTCGCGCTCGGTGTGCAGTGGCACCCGGAATGGAAATATTGGGAAAACCCGGTCTCGCAAAAACTCTTCCGGGCGTTTGGCGATGCGGTGCGCGAGGCCGCGTCGGTCACCTCAAGATAAAGCAAGAGATGGTGCCCCATGACGGGCAACGGCAATACACGGGTAAAGAACAAAGACGATCTGATCAAATGGTTGAAGGACCGCCGTATCACCGAGGTCGAGGTGATGGTCTCCGACATGGCCGGTATCGCGCGCGGCAAGATTTTGCCGACGAAGAAATTCATCTCCGGCCTTTCCGAGCGCACCCTGCGCTTGCCGGAATCGATCTTCGGCCAGACAGTCACCGGCGATTTCGTTGACAGCCAAGCCCTGTCCGACACCGAGCCTGACATCATTCTCGACCCCGATCCGACCACCGTGCGCGTTGTGCCATGGTACGACGAACCGACGGCGCAGATCATTTGCGACGCCAATTATCGTGACGGAACGCATGTGCCGATCGCACCCCGCAACGTGCTGAAGAAGGTGCTGGCGCTTTACGAGATAAAGGGCTGGCAACCTGTCGTCGCACCCGAAATCGAATTCTTTCTCGCCGCAAAAAACATCGACCCTGATTACCCGCTCGAGCCGCCCATCGGCACCAACGGCCGACGCGAAAATGCGCGCCAGTCCTATGGCATCGATGCGGTCAACGAATTCGATCCGATCTTCGAGGACATGTATGATTTCT
>CAZLLB010000284.1:0-3373 GCA_964560165.1 uncultured Parvibaculum sp.
TGGGCCATCATCGAAATGAGGTCGCCCTTGGGCTCCGAATTGACGCGCTGATTCCACAGCTCGGTGAAATAGGCGCCGCATTCGCGCAGCTCTTCAATGCGCGCATCCTCCGACGCAACGATGCCCGATTCCGGCGAGGCCGTGGCCACGTCCGACCAGCGTGTCAGCTTGCGGCGGTCCTCCCAGGGAAAGTCGAACAGCGTCGCCAGCATCTGCGTGGTCAGCTCGATCGAAATCTTGTCAACCCAGTCGAACGTCTCATTGCGCGGCAGGCTGTCGAGAAGGCCGCAGGCGCGCTCGCGGATCGTCCCTTCGAGCTTGGCGAGGTTGGCAGGCGCGACGATGGGGCTCACCACCTTGCGCTGCGCATCGTGCTTGGGCGGGTCCATGGCGATGAACATCGGCAGGCGGAAATCGTCGCGGCCATTATTGATGGTGATGCCGCCAAGCCCCGCTTCCGACGAATAGACCTGGTGGTTGGTATCGACCGCCATGATGTCGTTGTATTTCGTCACTGACCAATAAGGTCCGTATTCGCTCTCGGCGCAATAATGCACCGGGGCTTCGCGGCGCAGGCGCGCGAAATAAGGCCAGAACGAATTGGTGCGGAAGAGTTCCGGCTGGGCGACATTGAGCTTGTCGAGCGGAATGGAATCCACATCCACGTCAGGCTTGAAGTCTTGGCGGATGGCCGCTTCGCTCATAGTCATATCCTCCCGGTTACGTCTTTGCTTTGGAGCCATGTTAGCCACGAATGACCGCCTTTGTCATTTCGTATGGTAGTGCATGGCGCTTCTGAAAATGAACAGGGGGCCGCGCATTTCTGCGGCGGCCCCTTTCATCGGCGCTACGCAAATTCAGCTCATGCGGCTTTCGATGTCTTTGCCAGTGACGCTCCCAAACGGCCCGCTTCGCTGCCAGCCCGCCTATGCTTGCAACACACGTTGATACTCCCCACATTGAATGCAGGCGGTGCCGGTTAGCGGGCCGCATTCCTTGGAATACCGAAGCCTTTGCTTCGTTTTTCGGGGTATTCGAAACCAGGTCGCTTGCGAGAGGGCTTTGGGAATGACGCGCATGGTTCAGTTCAACAGCCCCTTTCTGCTCGGTTTCGATGAAATGGAAAGGCTGCTGGAACGGGTTGCCAAAGGCTCCGACGGCTATCCTCCCTACAATGTGGAGGATGCGCTGGTGGGCGAGCGCGAGACGCAAAAGCGGGTGCTTCGCATCACGCTGGCGGTAGCCGGTTTTGCCGCCGACGAATTGTCGGTGACGCTTGAGGAAAACCAGCTCGTCATTCGCGGACGCCAACGCGAAGAGCAAGACCGCATCTATCTCCATCGCGGGATTGCGGCGCGTCAGTTTCAGCGCGCTTTCGTTCTCGCTGACGGCATGGAGGTTCTGGGCGCGCGGCTCGACAATGGGCTGCTCGCCATCGACCTTGCGAGACCTGAGGCCACGAAAGTGGTGCGAAAGATCGCAATTGTCGATGGAACGGCTTGAGACGTGAGGAGCTAGACTAGTAACGGCCAGACGCCGCCGCCTTGAATGAGGGGCCGCGTGAAAGGAGCGTAAAATGAACAAGGAACGTAACGACGAAGCTCTTGAGGCTGCCGAGGCGCCCACCGGATGGGGCACGCAGGATCTGCGCCATCTGACGCCGGAAATTTTCGCCAATATCGGTATGCCGAACATCGTCTATGTCCGCGAAGTTTTGGCGGGTGATCTCGAAAGCGAGCTTGGCTCGGAGATCAACGTACCGGCGGACACGAAGCTTTATGCGGTTCACGCCGCCAACGGCCAGCGCATGGCGGTTCTCGACAATCGTGACACCGCCTTTGCGGGCGCGCGCCAATACGATCTGGAGCCGCTCAGCGTTCACTGAAGGCGCTGCCGCCAGAAATACGAAAAGCCCCGCGGAACCCGCGGGGCTTTTTATTATCTCTCATCCGGCTTTCAAGCCGCGTTTGTCGCCACAGGCTCGGTAAGAATGGCAAAGAGCGCCGCAGGTTCATCGCTGGCGCGCAGCTTTTCGACGACCGACTGATTGCGCAGCAAGCGTGAAATGCGGGCCAGCGCCTTCAGGTGGTCGGCGCCTGCGCCTTCCGGTGCGAGCAGCAGAAAGACGAGATCGACCGGCTGGTCATCGACGCTTTCAAAATCAACAGGCGTCTCGAGCCGGGCAAAGAGGCCGTGCAGCCGTGTCAGTTGCGCCAGCTTGCCATGCGGTATGGCAATGCCTTGGCCCACACCCGTCGAGCCGAGGCGCTCGCGTTCCAGCAGCGTCTCATAGATGGTCCGCTCTGACAGGCCGGTCAGCTCCGCCGCGCGCGCCGACAGCTCCTGCAGCATCTGCTTTTTGCCGGTAACTTTGAGATGGGCGATAACGCCTTCCGGCGATACCAGATCTTCAAGCTCCATGTTCTTCACGCTCCAAAGGCACAGGCATGTCGTGCGAAAATGACGCTGTTCATTGAGTCTGGTCGCGGCTGGCGTCGATCCATCCGATATTTCCGTCCTGGCGCTTATAGACGACATTGAGGCCGCCTGTCGCACCATTACGGAAGACAATGAACGGAGCTTCGGTCAGATCCATCTGCATCACCGCATCGCCGACGCTGAGCCGTGGCACGGAGGTCGTGCCCTCGGCGACGATGATGGGCTGATCGTCCACGCTCGCTTCCTCGTTTTCATTTCCGGCATCGAGAATGAACGAGGGGAAGAATTCCGCCGGAAGCTCCGGCCTGCTGCTGGTGGCATGGCTCTTCAGGCGGCGCTTATAGCGGCGCAGGCGCTTGTCGAGTTTTTCAACGGCTGCGTCGAAAGCGGCATAAGGATCGCTTGCGCGCCCCTGTACGTTGATAAGCATGCCTGAATTGATGTGGACGGAGCAATCCGCCGTCACTTCATAGCCGGTCTTGGTAAGTTTGACATGACCGTCGATCGTCTTGTCGAAATACTTCCCGACACTTGCATCGAGCTTCTCCGCCACGTGAGTGCGGAGTGCGTCTCCGACATCAAGATGATGCCCGCTGACCTGAACTTGCATGAGAACCTTTCCGGGTCACATCGCGCCATATGCCGCCGGTTGAATTTTACACAATCCACCGGCACCGCCGCCCCTGAAACCACTAGCTCCCTCGGGCCCGCCAGCTCCTCGAAAGACAAGGGGGCGTTGAGCGCGTGGCAAACTAGTTGCACGGGTAAGGGGTGTCAACCTGCGACCTCCAGCGCACCAAAAGACCTTATATTTCAATCATATAGTGGCTCCAGCGCAAGCTTTAAAGTGCATGCCGCCAGATCAGGCATAGGCCTTCTTGTCCCGTCGGCGTTGCACCGAAGAGGGAATGTTCAAGGCTTCCCGATACTTGGC
>CAZLLB010000285.1:0-3358 GCA_964560165.1 uncultured Parvibaculum sp.
GCGCGAATTCGCCGATCCGGGCACCACGGTTCAGGGCGCGGATCGCATTGGCGCTCAGCGAACCGAAGCTCATCGCTGAAATATTCAGAACCGAGCCGGAATAGGGCTTGGAGCATTGCGCGTCGCCGATCTCGATGCGGAAATGTCGTGGATCGGAAGACGGCACGGGCCGCGTCGAATGGCCGATGAATTCGTAGCCATTGCGATAGACGTCGAGCAGAGTTCCGAAAGGCTTGTCGCTGACCTGCTCCTTGGCGCGTGCATAGGCGAGAGAGCGCTGGCTGCGCGAGAAGGGCAGCGCATCATCATCGGCTTCGAGCAGGTATTGGCGGATTTCGGGCCTGATGTCCTCCATCAGATAACGGATATGGCCGAGGATGGGATAGTTGCGCAGCACCGCGTGCTGCCCTTGCCAGAGATCGATCAATCCGATGATGCTGAGACCCGCGCTGGCGATTAGAAAAGGCCAGAGCCAGCTCCAGTGACCGACGAAGATCGCGGAAAGGACCACGACCACAAGGCATGATGCCAATGTCACATAGCGATTGAGGAGGGAAATATACATCTGGAAATCGTCTCCGGCGTCGCCAAGACGTCACAGCAGATGAGACGTGAGTGCGCGCGCGCCCGCTCGAATCAAAATCGGCTTGAGTGTAAGCGTTTTCAGGCGATATGCGGGGCCGAAAATGGACGGCGGAAGGGGCTGTCGGGTTCGCCGCGTCGCGGTTCCTCCATTTTGGTGCAAGGTCGGCTTGCCCGTCCGCGCGTATTTCCGCGCTTCCCGCGGGGCTTTCTCCGATTTGGATACACCTCGCCTTGTCCGATTGCGCGCATTGGATGCAGTTTCGGCTGGTGTGTTGTTCGCTGGCGCTTTGTGTTGGGCGCGTGCCGGTCGAATTTCCGAGGGCCAACTATGAGGAACCCAAGATGAAAAGCGATCAGATTGAAAATTTTCCCGGCACCATGCCGTCCACCCCTGCCAAGGAAGCGCCCCGCAAGATCAACACCGCAACGGTTCGCGTGATGCGTGCCGGGAGCGAAGACATTGTCGTTGGCGAGAATAGTTCGCTCGAGGGCTCGTTCGAGACGCAAGGCTCGATGTTTGTCGATGGCAGCTTGACGCGCGCTGATCTCAAGACTGCGTTGCTCTCCATTGGCACATCGGGTTCGGTCGAGGGCAGCGCCGCCGTGTCGCGCGCTGAAATCGCCGGCTCCTTCGATGGCCAGTTGATGGTCACCGGCGAGGTCATCCTGCGTTCGACAAGCCGTGTCACAGGCGAGATCCAGTGCGGCAAACTCATCAGCCATCGCGGTGCGACGGTGAAGGCGCATGTCAGTGTACTGGAAGACGAGGCGGACCTCGGTGACGTGGTAGATGACGGCAGGTCGCCACGGGTGTTGAAGCTGCAACGCAAGATCAGTGGTGCCTTTATGCGCCGCGCCGCCACCTTCGGTTATGGCGTGTTTTTCACCCTCGGCACACTCGGCATCATCTCCTATCTCTGATCACCGGGTGGTGTTTCCTTCACCTCGCAAGGCTTGACCTGGCCGGATTGCATCCCGCGATCCGGCCTTTCTTTTTCGGCTCCCATGAAGCCCGCGCCGCCGCTACGTTTCCACGGGCGCGCTCGCATTCCGCCCGTCCGCGCGCTAGGCTCCACCATCAAAATCAGCAGGATCGGACGGCGCTGGATGCCGAACCGATGGCGATGAGGGAGCCTTTATGGAATTCGATTTCTCCGACGATCAGAAGCAGTTGAAGGATCAGGCGCGGCGTTTTCTGGAGGCGAAGTCATCGCCCAAAGCCGTGCGCGCCATCCTTGAAGGGCCGGAGCCCTATGACAAGGCGCTGTGGAAGGGCCTTGCCGAGATGGGTTTCATGGGCACGGCGATCCCGGAAGAATTCGGCGGCCTTGGTGCGACCTATCTTGAGCTTTGCGTGATCGCCGAAGAGCTTGGCCGCTCCGTCGCGTCGGTGCCTTTCTCGTCCTCCATTTTCGTCGCCGCTGAATTCCTGCTTGCGGCAGGCACGCAGGCGCAGAAAGAAGCCTATCTGCCGAAGCTCGCATCCGGCGAACTCATCGGCTGCCTCGCGCTGTCGGAAGGCGTGGGCAATGCCACGCCGAAAAATATTCAGGCGAGCGTTTCGGGCGGCAAGCTGACGGGCACGAAAATTCCCGTGCTTGATGGCAATGCAGCCGATTTCGCAGTGGTCGCGGCGCGCACGGGCACCGGCAATGACGCGCGAGCGATCTCGCTCTTCCTCGTTGATCTCAAGAGCGCAGGCGTCAAACGCGAAGATGTTGGGACGATCGACCCGACGCGCAAGCAGGCGAAGATCAGCTTTGCGGGTGCCAGCGCTGAGCCGCTCGGTGCGGCGGGCGAGGGCTGGCGCATTCTCACCGAGGTTCTCGACCGCGCGGCGGTCCTCACTGCCTTCGAGCAGCTTGGCGGTGCGGATCGCGCGCTTGAAATGGCGCGCGACTATGCGCTTGATCGCATGGCTTTCGGCCGTCCCATCGGTTCGTTTCAGGCCATCAAGCATATGCTTGCCGATATGTATGTGTCGGCGACGCTGGCGCGCTCCAATTGCTATTACGGCGCATGGGCGCTCTCCACGGGCGCGGCAGAGTTGCCCGAAGCGGCGGCAACGGCGCGGGTCAGCGCCACGCAGGCCTATCAGCATTGCTCCAAGAACAACATTCAGGTCCATGGCGGCATGGGCTTCACCTGGGAGTTCGATTGCCACCTTTATTACCGGCGCTCGAACCTCCTTGCGCTCACGCTCGGCTCGCTTTCCGTTTGGGAAGACAAGCTCATCGAGCGCCTGCGCGCGAAGAACGCCGCTTGAAGCCATTGGAATTTGAAGGATCAATAAAATGAATTTCGACGACACACCGCAGGAAGCAGCGTTCCGCAAAGAAGTCCGCACCTGGCTCGATGCCAATGCGCCCAAGCAATATGAAGCCGGATTGAAGTCTTCGGGCTTTGGCCACACCGCGCTTGAAGGCGTCGATGTGATGAAGGCATCGAAGGACTGGCAGAAGAAGAAATATGATGCCGGTTGGGCTTGTCTGCATTGGCCCAAGGAATATGGCGGCCGCGGCGCGACGCCGATCGAGCGCGTCATCTGGCAGCAGGAAGAGGGCATATATGCGGCGCTTTCCTCGCTCTTCATCATCGGCCACGGCATGTGCGGCCCGACGATGATGGCCTATGCGAGCGAGGAGCATAAGAAGAAGTATCTGCCGCCGCTCGCCGCTGGCGAGAACATCTGGTGCCAGCTTTTCTCCGAGCCTGCGGGCGGCTCCGACCTTGCGGGTCTGCGCACGAAGGCCGAGAAGGACGGCGACGACTG
>CAZLLB010000286.1:0-3338 GCA_964560165.1 uncultured Parvibaculum sp.
GGCAACCGCATCACGGACGGCGAGAAGCGCCTGGTGAAGCAGCGGGACCGTCTGGGCGAGATCGATGATGTGGATGTTGTTGCGGTCGCCGAAGAGGAACGGAGCCATCTTCGGGTTCCAGCGATGGGTCTGGTGGCCGAAGTGAACGCCGGCTTCCAGCAATTGACGCATAGAGAATTCGGGCAGCGCCATGGCACTGTTGCTCCTTTTTCCGGTTGGACCTCCGCGGGGGAAAGAACGGCTTTAAACCCAGGGGCTTAGAGACCGCACCGGACCGACCTTCCCTATGTTGCCCCGGTAAAAAGGCGTGGGAGGGCCGAACCCCGCGTGTGGAATGCTGCGGGGTATAGGGGGAAAAGGGTAGGAAAGCAAGGGGCGGGAGGGGTGTACTTTCGGCAAGGAAGACCCTCACCCAACCCTCTCCCAGAGAGGGCTTAGGGAGCGTGCGGCCTAAATCTCTTGCACTTCGATGACGCCGGGGACGGATTTGATTGCGCCTCTTATCTGGGGAGTGACCTTGTAGCTGCCGGGGAGTTTCAGTTCGACTTCGCGTCCGCCCTCGCCAAGCAGGATCAGGGAGACGAGACCGCGGCCTTTTTCGGTGAGGCGGGTTTTCAATGCCGGGAGCGGTTTTGGGTCTTCGATGAAGATTTTCAGGCCCGCCGCGGTGTTGGCCACCACGTCATCGACGGAGCGGACGGACTGGGCGCGGAGCTTGCCTTCTTCGCCGGTGCGGTCGATTTCGACGCCGATGACGACAGCCTTGCCGGGCTCCAGCAATTCGCGCGACTGGTTCAGGACTTCGGAGAAGACGACGATCTCGAATTGACCTGTGGGGTCTGACAAGCTGATGAAGGCGAAGGGATTGCCTTTCTTCGATTTGCGTTCCTGTTTTGCCGTCACGGTGCCCGCGATGATCTCGGCGGTGTTGCTGCGCTTGAGAAGTTCGGCATAGGTGACGACATGGGCGCGCCGGAGCGCGGTCTGGAAATCATCCAGGGGATGGCCTGAGAGATAGAAGCCGATGGCGTTGAACTCTTCGTTCAGGCGTTCAATGGGCGTCCAGTGCTCTGCGTCGCGGAGCGCGGGGTTAGCGATGTCCGTGCCAGTGCTTTCGCCGAAGAGATTGTCCTGCTTGCTCTCGCGCTCGCTCGCCGATGCGTTGGCTGTACCGAGGATCAGATCGGCGGAGGCAAGCACCTGCGCGCGGTGCGGATTGAGACAATCGAAGGCGCCCGCCTTGGCGAGATTTTCGAAGGCACGCTTGTTGATGAAGCGCGGATTGATGCGGCGGGCGAAATCGAAGAGATCGCGATAGGGGCCGCCTTCGCGGCGCACCTCGACCAGATGCTCCATGGCCTGCATGCCGACATTCTTGATCGCGGCCAGCGCATAAAGCACATCGCCATTCGCCACGGAAAAGACGGCTTCGGATTCATTGATGCTCGGCAGACGGAGCTTGATGCCCATACGCTCGGCATCCTGCTTGAAGATGTTGAGCTTGTCGGTGTTGCCGAGATCGAGGCTCATGGAGGCGGCGAAGAACTCGACCGGATGATTGGCTTTCATCCATGCCGTCTGATAGGCGACGAGTGCATAGGCGGCGGCGTGAGATTTGTTGAAGCCGTAGCCTGCGAACTTATCGACCAGCTCGAATATCTGCGAGGCTTGCGTTTTATCGACGCCCTTCTCGACCGCGCCGGTGACGAAGCGCTCTTTCTGCGCGTCCATCTCGGCCTTGATCTTCTTGCCCATGGCGCGGCGCAGAAGATCGGCTTCGCCGAGCGAGTAGCCCGACAGGATCTGCGCGATCTGCATCACCTGTTCCTGATAGATAATGACGCCATGCGTCTCTTTCAGAACGGGTTCGAGCAGCGGGTGAAGATAGTCCGGCTTTTCGCGTTTGTGCTTTCGGGCGATGTAGCTCGGGATGTTATCCATCGGACCCGGGCGATAGAGCGCCACGAGGGCGATGATGTCTTCAAAACAGTCGGCATCCAGCTTGCGCAGCACATCGCGCATGCCCGAACTTTCAAGCTGGAAGACGCCCACCGTTTCTGCGCGGCCCAGCATGGCGAAGGTTTTTTCATCTTCCAGCGGCAGGTGCAGCAAGTCGATCTTGATGTTGCGGCGGGCGACGAGCTTCACCGCCTGATCGAGAACAGTGAGGGTCTTGAGGCCGAGGAAGTCGAATTTGACGAGACCTGCGGGCTCGACCCATTTCATGTTGAATTGCGTGACCGGCATGTCTGATCGCGGATCGCGATAGAGCGGCACAAGCTCGTCAAGCGCGCGATCGCCGATGACGACGCCCGCCGCGTGGGTGGAGGCGTGGCGATAAAGTCCTTCGAGACGCTGGCCGATTTCGAGAAGTTTGGCGACGGCCTCTTCGCTGTCACGCGCCTCCTGCAAACGCGGCTCGCCCTTGATCGCTTCGCCAAGCGTGACCGGGGCGGCTGGATTGTTGGGGACGAGTTTGCAGAGGCGATCGACCTGGCCGTAAGGCAGTTGCAACACGCGGCCAACGTCGCGCAGGACGGCACGGGCTTGCAGCTTTCCGAAGGTGATGATCTGGGCGACGCGGTCATAGCCGTAGCGGGTTTGCACATAGCGGATGACTTCGTCGCGACGGTCCTGACAGAAGTCGATGTCGAAGTCGGGCATCGAGACGCGCTCGGGATTGAGAAAGCGCTCGAAGAGGAGGCCGAAGCGGAGCGGATCAAGGTCGGTGATGGTGAGCGACCAGGCGACGACGGAGCCAGCACCCGAACCACGACCGGGACCGACCGGAATGCCCTGCGCCTTCGCCCATTTGATGAAGTCGGCAACGATGAGGAAGTAGCCGGGGAAATCCATCTTGACGATGACATCCAGCTCGAAGCGGAGACGGGCGCGGTATTCTTCCTCCGACGCCACGGTTGGGCTTTGCGCGAGGCGGGCGGTGAGCCCCTCCTCCGCCTGACGGCGCAACTCGTCGGCCTCGCTGACATCGGTGCTGAAGGTTGGCAGGATCGGCTTTCGGGTATGCGGACGATAGGCGCAGCGCCGCGCGATCTCGATTGTGTTCTCGATGGCTTCGGGAAGGTCGTCAAAAAGCGCGACCATCTCGTCTTGCGTCTTGAAGCGATGATCGGGCGTGAGGCGGCGGCGGGCGCTCTGCGCCACATAGGCACCTTCGGCGATACAGATCATCGCGTCATGGGCTTCGAATTCTTCTTCCTTGGCGAAGTAAGGCTCATTGGTCGCCACCAGCGGCAATTCCATCGCATAGGCGATGTCGATCAGGGCCGCTTCGGTCTGACGTTGGGTGTCGAGGCCGTGGCGCTGCAACTCAGTAT
>CAZLLB010000287.1:0-3322 GCA_964560165.1 uncultured Parvibaculum sp.
GCCGCGGCGCATCGGGCTTCTGGATCGAAAACGGCAAGCTCACCTTCCCCGTGAGCGAGATTACGGTGGCGGGCAACCTCAAGGACATGTTTCTCAACCTCACCCCCGCCAGCGATCTCGTTTTCCGCAACGGCACCAATGCGCCCACCATCCGCGTCGAGGGCATGACCGTTGCCGGCACCTGAATTCACGCGCGAAGAAGACCGCAAGTTGCTGGTTGCCGCCGTGCGCGAAGCAGGGCGGATTGCGCTGCGCTATTACCAGACGAAACTCAAAACCTGGATGAAGGGCGGCGACAGTATCGTCACCGAGGCCGACATCGCGGTGAACGACCAGTTGCATAAAGACCTTGCAGTGGCGCGACCAGATTACGGCTGGCTGTCGGAGGAAACGGAGGACGACGCGATAAGGTTGTCAAAGCGCCGCGTCTGGGTCGTCGATCCGATAGACGGCACGCGCGCCTTCGCCAAGGGCAAGCCGCATTTCGCCATCTCCGTGGCGCTGGTCGAAGACGGCAGGCCCGTCCTTGCGGCGCTGTTCAATCCGGCAACCGATGAATTCTTCGAAGCTGAGGTTGGCAAGGGCGCAACGCTGAATGGCGCGCCCATCCATGTCGGCACCCGCTCCTCCATCGAGGGCGCGCGCATGGCTGCACATGGTCCGATGTTCAAGCACCCGGCTTGGCCGGAGCCCTGGCCCCAGATGGAAATCATCGAGCGCAATTCCGTCGCCTATCGCATTGCGCTCGTCGCTTGCGATCAAGCCGATGCAGCCATTGCACTCAACACCAAGAACGATTGGGATCTCGCTGCCGCCGAACTTGTCTTGCTTGAAGCAGGTGGGCGCTTCACCAGTCATGAGGGCAAGGTGCTGATCTATAATCGCGAGTTGCCGCGCCACCGCAGTTTTCTCGCGGCAGGCCCTGCCCTATACGCACCGCTTTTCGCCCGCGTCGGCGCGTTGACGCTTCCGGCCTGATCCACCATCACGCCTCCACCTCAAGCGCGTTAAGAGCCGATTGCTTAAGGCCCTGCCGGGTCTTGGCGTAAGCCTTCCAGCTCACTGCGCCTTTTTCGAGCCGCGCCCTCGCCTCTTCTATATGGATCTCGTTCGAGGCTGAAATGCCGTCCAGCTCGTCCCAATCTATAGGCCATGCAATGGGCGCGTTTTCGCGCGCACGCGGGGAGTATGGCGCTATCGCCGTCGAAGTGCGGTCGTTGCGAAGATAGTCGATAAAGATAAGCCCCTTGCGCTTGGCTTTGCTCATATTGGCGATGAAGCGTTTCGGCTCGCTCTCGGCAAATTTCTCGGCCAGCGCTCGCGTAAATTGCTTCACCACGGGCCATGGATGTTTCGGCGTGATCGGGGCGACGACATGGATGCCCTTGCCACCGGAGAGCAGCGGAAAACTTTTGAGGCCCAGCGCATCCAGCGCGTCGCGCATTAGCACGGCAGCTTCGCTCACCACGCCAAAGCCAAGCTCCGGCGCGGGATCGAGATCAAAGACCATACGGTCGGGCAAGTCGATCCTGTCGATCTTGGAACCCCAGATATGAAATTCCAATACACCCATCTGCGCCGCTGTGATGAGCGCCGCCTCGTCATCCAGATAGATATAGTCCTCATGCGCGCTCTTCAGCTCGACATCCATCGTTTTGAACTGGCCCTGCAACCCCGCGCCCATGTGGCGCTGAAAGAAACACTTCTCGCCGCTGCCGTCGGGGCAGCGCAAAAGGCTCAGGAGGCGGTTCTGCACAAAAGGTTTCATGTGCGGCCAGGCGAGATCGAGATAGGTCGCGACGTCGCGCTTCGTCGTGCCCCGGTCCTGATAGAGAATTTTATCGGGATGGGTGAGCGTCACGCCGTGAATGACGTTTGAGGCCGTGTCCTTTTTCTTCTGCATAGCGGCACCGGATTTTGTGATGGGCGTCGGCTTTTCCACCTTCACGTCGCTCGCCTTCTTGTCGCCGCGCAAGCCGAAATAGCGCGCATGGCGGGCGATGCCGTCGCTGGTGAATTCCGCGATGCCGATCTGGGCGACGAGTTTGGGTTTCAGCCAGACCGCTTCGCGGATCACGTCGCGCGGCACTTCACCGTCGAAAGGTGACGTCTTTGAAACAAGCGAGCGGAAGCGCTTTGTGAGGTCGTTGAAATCGGCCTCGTCGAATCCGGTGCCGACGCGGCCTGCATAGCGCAACTTGTCGCCTTCATGGACGCCAAGTAGCAGCGACGAAAAAGACCGCCCGCGCGTCGAAGGGCGATAGCCGCCGATCACCATTTCCTGATCCTTGACGCATTTGATCTTCAGCCAGCTTTTGCCCCGTCCCCCGCGATACGTATCGTCGGCACGTTTGGCGATGATGCCTTCAAAACCCTTGTCGCATAGGGTCGCGAGCATCGTCGCGCCATCTTTCTCAACATGATCTGAATAGAAGATCGGTCCCTTGCGCGCCGAAGGCCCCAGCAACACTTTCAGCTTTTCCTTACGTTCGAGCAGCGTCTCCTTGCGCAAATCCTTGCCGCCCAGCGACAGAAGATCAAAGGCGAAGAAAGCGAGATTGCCGCCGCCGTCGCGCAAGAGGCTCTGCAAGCGGCTGAAGTCGCTGCGGCCATCCTTGTCGAGCGCGACGATCTCGCCGTCAATCAGCGCGCCATCAAGATTGAGCGCCTGTGCGGCAGGACCGAGGCTCTGAAATTTATCCGTCCAGTCGAGGCCAGTGCGCGTGAAGAAGCGCGCTGTCTCGCCCGACGCCGAGAGCAACGCGCGATAGCCATCGAACTTGACCTCGAAGACCCAATCTTCTCCGGTCGGCGGCTCATCTACAAGGGTTGCGAGTTGCGGCGTCTGGAATTTCGGTGCGGGGCTGAGCTTTTTCGCCGCGGTCTTTTTTATCGGCGCGGGTTTTCCCTTGCTCTTGCTTGATGTCCAGCTTTTCGAGCCCGGATTCTTTTCGATTTCGGCAAGGTTGCGTTTCGATTCAACGCTGGTCGTGAAGGCTTCGGTGAGGGCGCGGCCTTCTTTCGCAAACTTGTCCTTCTCCTTGATGAGCAGCCAGTTTTCGCGTTTCTCCTTTTCCTTGCCGCGCATACGCACCAGCACCCAATTGCCTTTCATGCGCTCGCCGGAAAGAGAAAATTTGAGGTTGCCGCTCTTCAGCCCATCCTCGGGATCGCCAATGGGCATCCATGTGCCACGATCCCAAAGCAGCACCGTGCCCGCGCCGTAATTTTTCGCCGGGATGGTGCCTTCGAAATTCGCGTAGTTCATCGGATGATCTTCGGTGCGCACGGCGAGGCGCTTGTCGGCGGGGTTGAGGCTCGG
>CAZLLB010000288.1:0-2909 GCA_964560165.1 uncultured Parvibaculum sp.
ATATCGGCGAGGCGGTCGGCGTCATCGCCGCCCAGTCGATCGGCGAGCCGGGCACGCAGCTCACCATGCGTACGTTCCATATCGGCGGTACGGCGCAGGTGGTTGACAGCTCCTTCCTGGAGTCCAGCCACATGGGCACGGTGAAGATCAACAACCGCAACAGCGTGAAGGACTCTGACGGCAAGCTCGTCGTCATGGGCCGTAACGTGCAGGTTCAGATCGTCGATGAGCAGGGCAACGAGCGCGCTTCGCACAAGCTAACCTATGGCTCCCGCCTGAAGGTGGACGAGGGCGACAAGATCGATCGCGGCCAGCGCATTGCAGAGTGGGATCCTTATACGGTTCCGATCCTGACCGAAATGAACGGCATCGTTGAGTTTGAAGACCTTGTCGAAGGCGTGTCGATCCGTGAAGTTGCGGACGAGGCGACCGGCATTTCCAGCCGTGTCGTCGTCGATTGGCGCGCCTCCCCGCGCGGCGCGGAGCTTCGCCCCGCCGTCGTGGTCAAGGACAAAAACGGCAAGATCATGAAGCTCGCAAGCGGCAACGACGCTCGCCATCTTCTCTCGGTCGATGCCATTCTCTCGGTCGAGAACGGAGCCCCCGTTCACGCTGGCGACGTGCTGGCGCGTATTCCCACGGAAGGCGCCAAGACGCGCGACATCACGGGCGGTCTGCCGCGCGTGGCGGAGCTCTTCGAAGCACGCCGTCCCAAGGATCACGCGATCATTGCGGAAGCGACGGGCAAGGTTGAGTTCGGCAAGGACTACAAGAACAAGCGCCGCATCATCGTCCATCCGCTGGACGAGAGCCTGGAGCCGTTCGAATATCTGATCCCGAAAGGCAAGCACATCGGCGTGCAAGAGGGCGACATCATCGAGAAGGGCGAATTCATTCTCGATGGCCATCCCGCGCCGCATGACATTCTTGCGATTTCGGGCGTCGAAATGCTGGCGGCCTATCTCGTCAACGAGATTCAGGACGTCTACCGCCTGCAGGGCGTGGCGATCAACGACAAGCACATCGAAGTGATTGTCCGCAACATGCTGCAAAAGGTGGAGATCACGAATTCGGGTGAATCGACCAACCTGCCGGGCGAACAGCTCGACCGGACCGAGTTCGACGAGATCAACGCCAAGCTCGCCGCCAAGGGCATGGCGCAGATGACGGCGAACCCGGTGCTGCTTGGCATCACCAAGGCTTCGCTCCAGACGCGGTCCTTCATCTCGGCTGCGTCCTTCCAGGAGACGACGCGCGTTCTCACCGAAGCTGCGGTCAACGGCAAGGTGGACGAGCTTATCGGCCTCAAGGAAAACGTCATCGTCGGCCGCCTCATTCCGGCAGGCACGGGCGGCATGCTCCAGCGTCTGCGTGGCGAAGCGCAGAAGCGTGACGACAAGATCCTCGTCGATCAGGGGGCCGGTCAGCTTGCGCAGGCAAGCGAGCCCGTGATGGCTGAAGCGGCTGCGGATACGGTTGCCGAAGCTTAATCGGCACAAGGACTAAATAGATGGGCCGCCCGGGAAACCGGGCGGCTCTTTTTATTGCGCTGGTGCTGCGCACCTGACTGTCTCATTGCTACCATGGCGTAGGCGAGACCGTGCCCGATCCCCCATGCCAGTACGAGACGCGGTATGGCTGCCGCTGTACCCTGTCAAAAAAACCGGGAGGACGACATGAAGCTTTACAACTCGCTTGGACCCAATCCGCACACCGTCCGCATGTTCGCCGCCGAGAAAGGCATCGCCTTGCCGTTGCTGGAGGTTGATGTCATGGGTTCGGAGCATCGGCGCAGTCCCTATGGCGACAAGATTAACGTCATGCAGCAGACGCCGGCTTTCGAGACGGATGACGGGCAGATCATCTGCGAAGTCACGGCAATCTGTGAATATCTGGAAGAGTTGAAGCCCGAGCCGTGGCTGATCGGCGCGACGCCGGGCGAGCGGGCGGAGACCCGCATGTGGGTTCGCCGCATGGACCTCAACATCATCGAGGGCCGCTCGCGCGCCTTCCGCGCCACAGGCGGACGTGAATTCTACAAGGACAAGATCAAGCTTCTATCCGTTCCAGCGGCCAAGGAGCTTTTCGAGATCGTTGCCGATCGCGTCTTGTGGCTTGATGAGCAGGTGGCGGGCCGTACGTATATTTGCGGCGATCGCTTCACGTTGGCCGATATTCTCCTCTATTGCTTTATGACCTTCGGCGCTCCCGAGGGCGGCTCGCATCTGCCCGCGGAGGCTGGAAACCTGAAATCATGGCTCGAGCGGGTGAGAGCGAGACCGAGCACGAAAGCCTGATCGTGCGTTACGGTGAATAATATCTCCATGCGACTCGCTATCGATTCTATGGAATCACCCGACGAAAACGTGCCCAGTTTTGTCGATCGACTGAGAAAAGGGCGGTTTTGAGTGCCTGCCGGGCCCATAATATTGCTCTATTTCGCTTATGCGGTGCGATGGTGGGCCAAAAGCTGATTTTTCGTTGATTTTGTAGGGAGTTGGGCTTGACGCCCTTGGGGGGCAACGATAGGTTCCGCTCACTTTCGCCGCAGGTAGTAGAGCCTCCGAGCCTCAAAAAGCCGGATCTAGACACTGGGGCCAGTAAACCGAAGACGACGTAATGGCGCATGACTCTGGCGCGAGGCCAGAGTCCTCTGCATTTGAGCACGAACCCAGAAGGTTTGTGCTCATGACCGCGTGTAACCCTGTTTTTGGGTTTCGGGCGGGCGAATTGTTTGAACCACGAGATCGATTAGGCGAGACCGAATGCCCACGATCAACCAACTGATCCGTAACCCGCGCAAGCCGCTCGTGAAGCGGAATAAAGTGCCGGCGATGGAAGCTTGTCCGCAGAAGCGCGGCGTTTGCACGCGCGTCTATACGACGACGCCGAAGAAGCCGAACTCCGCG
>CAZLLB010000288.1:2919-3266 GCA_964560165.1 uncultured Parvibaculum sp.
CTCCGCTCTGCGTAAAGTTGCCCGTGTTCGTCTGACGAACAAGTTCGAAGTGACGAGCTACATTCCCGGCGAAGGTCATAACCTTCAGGAGCACTCTGTGGTGCTTATCCGTGGCGGCCGCGTCAAGGACCTGCCCGGCGTGCGCTACCACATCATCCGCGGTGTTCTCGATACGCAGGGTGTGAAAGATCGCCGCCAGCGTCGTTCGAAATACGGCGCGAAGCGTCCGAAGTAAGGAACTGAGATATGTCCCGCCGCCACCGCGCAGAAAAGCGAGAAGTGATCCCGGACGCCAAATACGGCGACCTCGTTCTCGCGAAGTTCATGAACAGCCTGATGTATCACGG
>CAZLLB010000289.1:0-3258 GCA_964560165.1 uncultured Parvibaculum sp.
GCGGGCGCGGTAAGCGCAAAGGGATTGGCCCGTATTCGCGCAAACGTGTCGCGGTAAGCAGGAGCGTATGGCGCACCATTGTGAGTGGGTGCGGTGGATTTCGTGTGATTGAAAAGGCGCATAAATAATTTGGCGCGATCGAGTGAAATGCTTGCGATGAACGATGGACATGCCAATCCGGCGATAGCCGGAACAGCGCTTCCGCGCGCGCGGCTGTCACGTCTTGTCGTCACCGATTTCCGCTCCTATGCGCGCGCCGAACTGGCGCTGGATGGCCGCCCCATCGCTTTCGTCGGCGAGAACGGCGCGGGCAAGACCAATTTGCTGGAAGCCGTCTCGCTGCTGTCGCCAGGGCGCGGGCTGCGCGGTGCGGCCTATTCCGAGATCGCGCGCGACGATGGCCAGGGCGGCTGGGCCGTGGCCGCGACGCTTGAAACCGAAACCGGGCCCGTCCGCATCGGCACAGGGCTTGAGCCCGACGCGCTGAAAACCAATACGCGCGCGCGCCTCGTCCGCATCGACGGTCAGACGGCTTCAAGCTCGGGCGCGCTGGCGCAACATCTGCGCATCGTCTGGCTGACGCCTGCAATGGATCGCCTGTTCCTCGAAGGCGCTTCGGAGCGCCGCCGCTTTTTCGATCGCCTGGTGATGGGTTTCGATCCCTCGCATGGCACCCGCGTCAACGCCTATGAGCGCAGTCTGCGCGAGCGCAACAGGCTGCTGGCCGACGAGGTTGGCGATACGAGTTGGCTCGGCGGCCTTGAAGAACAGATGGCCGAACATGGCGTCGCCATTGCGGCGGCGCGCATCGAAACATTGGCGCGGCTCAGGGGCGCGCTTGATGCGGCCAGCGACACGCATTTTCCGCGCGCCGACATTGCGCTCGACGGCGAGCTTGAAGCCGAACTCGCAAACGCCGCCGCTGTCGATGTCGAAGAAAATTTCAGGAAGCGGCTGGTGCAAATGCGCGGTCGCGACACCGCCGCAGGCCGCACGCTTGACGGGCCGCATCGCACCGATCTTGCGGTGCGTCATGTGGTGAAGAACCGCGAAGCGCGCCTCTGCTCGACGGGCGAGCAAAAGGCGCTGCTCATCGGCATCGTGCTCGCCAATGCACGCCTGCTGGCGGCACGCGGTGCGCCGCCGCTGCTGCTGCTCGACGAGATCGCCGCTCATCTCGACGAAGAGCGCCGCCGCGCGCTGTTTGAAGAAATTCTGGGCCTCAATCTACAGGCCTTCATGACGGGGACTGATCCCCTTCTCTTCGCCGGGTTCGGCTCCCGCGCCCAAACCTTTCGCATCGCGCGCGGCGCGGTGCTGCAAACCGCATGAGGCTTTGAATTCATGAGAAACGATAACGATACGCCCGCTCTGCCCAAGATCGATTTCAACCCGATGGTGGAAGCGAGCCTCTTCAAGTCGCGCACCATCCTGATCACCGGCGAGATCAACGACCGCATGGCGCGCGGCGTCACCGAGCGTCTGTTCGCCATGGCGGCTGAAAGCGACGATACGATCACGCTGGTCATTTCTTCGCCCGGCGGCCACGTCGAAAGCGGCGACATGATCCATGACGTTGCGAAATTCGTGAAGCCGCGCATCCGCGTGCTCGGCACGGGCTGGGTGGCAAGCGCCGGGGCGCTGATCTATGTGACTGCAGAAAAGCAGGATCGTTATTGCCTGCCCAACACGCGCTTCCTGCTCCATGAACCGCGCGGCGGCGTTGGTGGTTCGGCCAGCGAGATCGACATTCAGGCCCGCGAGGTCCTGAAGATGCGCGAACGCCTCAACCGTATCTTCGCCAAGGCGACCGGCCAGACCTACGAAAAGATCGTGGCCGACACGCATCGCGATCATTGGCTCAACGCCGAGGAAGCCATCGCTTACGGCGTCGCGGGAAAGATCATCCACTCCGCCGAGGAGATGGTCTGAGGCGCGAGCACAGCTCCCGTGACCCGAAATACGCCCGACGACGAAATCTGGAAAGACCGAGAAATGTCCGATACATCGCCCAATAAACCGGAAGAATATAGCGCCGACGCCATCAAGGTTCTGAAGGGCCTTGATGCGGTGCGTAAACGTCCCGGCATGTATATCGGCGACACCGATGACGGCTCGGGTCTTCATCACATGGTCTATGAAGTCGTCGATAACGCTATCGACGAGGCGCTGGCGGGCCATGCCGATATCGTCAATGTCAGGCTCAATCCAGACGGGTCGGTGACGGTCAACGACAATGGACGCGGCATCCCCGTCGGCATTCACAAGGGCGAGGGCGTATCGGCTGCCGAGGTCATCATGACCCAGCTCCATGCAGGCGGTAAGTTCGACCAGAATTCCTACAAGGCTTCGGGTGGGTTGCATGGCGTCGGCGTCTCGGTCGTCAACGCGCTGTCGGACTGGCTCGAAATGCGCATCTGGCGCGCTGGTCATGAACACCGGATGCGGTTTGCCGATGGCGTGCCTCTGGCGCCGCTGGCGATCGTCGGCGAGGTTGGCAATGACGAGCGAGGCCGTCCGCGCACCGGCACCGAGATCACTTTTCACCCCTCGACCGAAACCTTCACGCAAACCGAATTTGATTTCGGCACGCTGGAACATCGCCTGCGCGAACTCGCCTTCCTCAATTCAGGCGTCAGGATCGCGCTGACCGACGCGCGCGGCGTCGAGCCAAAAACCATTCACATGATGTATGAGGGCGGGCTTGCGGAATTTGTCCGCCATCTCGACCGCGCCAAGGTGCCGCTGATCAAGGCACCGATCTATCTCAAGGCGGAGCGCGACGGCATCACCGTCGAGCTGGCGACGTGGTGGAACGACAGCTATCACGAGAACATGCTCTGCTTTACCAACAACATTCCGCAGCGCGACGGCGGCACGCATCTGGCGGGCTTCCGCGGCGCGCTCACCCGCGTCATCAACAACTACGCCAGCGAGAGCGGCATCGCCAAGCGCGAGAAAGTGTCACTGACGGGTGACGATGCGCGCGAAGGCCTGACCTGCGTTTTGTCGGTGAAAGTGCCGGACCCGAAATTCTCCTCGCAGACGAAGGACAAACTCGTCTCGTCGGAAGTGCGGCCCGTGGTCGAAAGCCTCGTCAATGAAACGCTGTCATCATGGTTTGAAGAGCATCCCGCCGATGCAAAAACCGTTGTCGGCAAGGTCGTTGAAGCGGCAGCGGCCCGCGAGGCGGCGCGCAAGGCGCGCGAGCTGACGCGTCGTAAAGGCGCGCTCGACATATCGAGCTTGCCCGGCAAG
>CAZLLB010000290.1:0-3245 GCA_964560165.1 uncultured Parvibaculum sp.
GCCGCCTGAAAGGCCAGTGCCGACGGCATTGAGCTTGTCCTTCACCTCGTCCCACAGAGCCGAGCGCGAGAGCGCCCAATGGACGCGCTCTTCAAGATCGGTGCGATGCAGACGCTCATAGAGACGGATGCCGAAGGCGACGTTCTCGAAAATCGACATCGGGAAGGGCGTCGGCTTCTGGAAGACCATGCCGATCTTGCTGCGCAACTGGGTGAGATCGAGCTTGCGGTCGAGAATGTTCTGACCATCGACGACGACTTCGCCGGTGGCGTGCTGACCGGGGTACATTTCATAGATGCGATTGAGGGCGCGCAGCAGCGTCGATTTTCCGCAACCCGATGGGCCGATGAAGGCGGTGACGCGACGATCGGGGATCGAGATGTTGATGCCCTTCAGGGCTTCGTAAGCACCGTAATAGAAACGCAGGTTGCGTACGCCGATTTTTTCGGCATGGCCGCTCTCGTCCGGGCTGTGTGTCGTCAGTGGCGGCAAGTGAGGGGACTGCATGGTCACGGACGGCCTGTCCTTTTCTTTGTCAGAAGGCGGGCGAGGATATTC
This sequence comes from uncultured Parvibaculum sp., assembly GCA_964560165.1. Taxonomy (GTDB): domain Bacteria; phylum Pseudomonadota; class Alphaproteobacteria; order Parvibaculales; family Parvibaculaceae; genus Parvibaculum. The sequence goes on from CAZLLB010000290.1 coordinate 559, forward strand.
AGCAGGAGCACCGTCGCGGTGATGAGCAACGCGCCGCTCCATGCGAGTTGGCGCCAGTCTTCGTAAGGGCTCAAGGCGAACTGATAGATGACGACCGGCAGGTTTGCCATCGGCGCGTTGAGATTTGAACTCCAGAACTGATTGTTGAGCGCGGTGAAGAGAAGCGGCGCGGTTTCGCCGCTGATGCGCGCCACGGCGAGCAGGACGCCGGTAAGGACGCCTTGAAAGGCGGCGCGATAGCTGACTTTGACGATGATCTTCCAGCGCGGCGAGCCGAGTGCGGCAGCGGCTTCGCGCAGCGTATCGGGCACCAGCATCAGCATGTCTTCGGTGGTGCGCACGATGATGGGCATGGCGATGATGGCGAGTGCGACGATACCAGACCAGGCCGAGAAATGGCCCATGGGCACGACCATGATGCCGTAAACGAAAAGGCCGATGACGATGGAGGGCGCGCTCAGCAACACATCGTTGATAAAGCGCACGGATCCGGCCAGCCGGTTGGTGCGGCCATATTCGGAAAGATATGTGCCTGCGAAAATACCGACCGGCATGGCGATGACGATGGCGAGCGCCGTCATGACGAGGCTGCCGAAAATCGCATTGGCGAGGCCGCCGGGGCTTCCGGGCGGCGGCGTGCTTTGCGTGAAGAGGGCGGGGCTGAGCGCCTTGACGCCATTGGACACGAGCGTCCAGAGAATAGCGCCGAGTATTGCAAGCACAGCGGCGGTGACGGCGAGCGCCAGGCCGGTGATGACGATATTGACGATGCGTCTCTGCTGCGGGCGGGTCATCTGCGCCCTCCCTTGGTATGGGCATTGCTCAGCAGGAGCTTCTTGCCGAAGGCGAGCACGGTGAAGGTGAGGATGAAGAGAACGAGGCCGAGGCCGATGAGCGACGAGGTGTAGATGTCGGAGACGGCTTCGTTGAACTCATTGGCCAGCGTGGCCGAGATGGTGGTGGTCGGATCGAAAAGCGATTTGGGCAAGCGGTGCGCGTTGCCGATGACGAAGGTGACGGCCATGGTTTCGCCGAGCGCGCGGCCAAGGCCGAGCATGATCGCGCCGACGACGCCGGTGCGCGAATAGGGCAGCACGACGCTCCAGACCACTTCCCAGCGTGTTGCGCCGAGGCCATAGGCGCTTTCGCGCAGGACGGCGGGCACGCTTTCAAAGAGGTCGCGAATGACGGCGGTGATGTAGGGCAGGATCATGATGGCGAGGACGAGGCCAGCCAGCAAAAGGCCGATGCCGATGGGCGGGCCGGAAAAAAGCTGCCCGATGATCGGGATGGGGCCGAGCCAGCTTGCCAGCGCTGGCTCAAGCGTATTCTGAAAATAAGGCGCGGCAACGAAAAGGCCCCAGATGCCGTAGATGATGCTGGGGATGGCCGCGAGCAATTCGACCGCGATGCCGAGCGGAGCGCGGATGCGGTGCGGGCAAAGCTCGGTGAGGAAGAAGGCGACGGCGAAGGCGCAAGGCACGCCGACAAGAAGCGCAATGGCGGCTGTTGCGATGGTGCCGACGAGCGGCACCAATGCGCCATAGCGTTCGGTGACCGGGTTCCACGATGTGCTGGTGAGAAAATCGAGGCCGAGCAGATGCAAGGCGGGGGCTGCGCCATCAACGAGGACAATGAGGACGCCGCCCAGAATGAGCAGCACGATGAGGGTGAAAGCGAGCGTCAGCCCGCGAAAGACACTATCGCCGATCCACGCGCGGCTCATGCGGCGCAGGCGTTTCTGGCCTTCGATATCGCCCGCGTGAGTGTCTTGCGTCAGCGCCATGAGAAATTACTTCTGTATAGGGAATAAATTTGGCTCATGGCATGGGCTTGGGTGTGGGCTGGGGCGCGGCTGCAAGAACGGGTTCGCCCACCTTGTCGGTGATCTGCGACCAGCTTGCCCTGACGAGAGAGACAACGGCTTTTGGCATCGGCACGTAGTCGAGGCCTTCGGCAAGCGCGTCGCCATGCTCATAGGACCAGTCGAAGAAGCGCAGGACTTCTTTCGTTATGGCGGGGCGCTTGGGATGCTTGTGAACGAGAATGTAGGTGGCCGCTGTCATGGGCCAGCTTCCGGCACCGGGCTGATCGGCCAGAATGAGGTGGAAACCTTTGGCGTCTTTCCAATTCGCGCCGAGGGCGGCGGCCTGAAAGCTCTTGAGGTTTGGCTCTACGAAATTGCCCGCGCGGTTCTGGAGCGAGACATAAGAGAGATTGTTGTGGAGGGCATAGGCGTATTCGACATAGCCGATGGAGCCGATCATGTGCCCGGCCATGGAGGTGACGCCGTCATTGCCTTTGCCGCCGATGCCGACCGGCCATTCGACGGCGGTGTTGACGCCGACTGCGTTCCAGCCGGGATAGGTGGCGGCGAGATAATAAGTGAAGTTGAAGGTCGTGCCTGAGCCATCGGAGCGATAGACTACGGCGATGGCTCTGTCGGGAAGGGGAAGGCGGGGATTGAGCGCGACGATCGCGGGGTCATTCCATTTGGTGATCTCACCCAGATAGATGCGGGCCAAGAGGGGGCCGGTGAGTTTCAACTCTCCGGGCTTCAGCCCCTTGAGATTGACGACCGGGACGACGCCGCCCATGACCGTCGGAAATTGAGCGAGGTCGGCTGCCTCAAGCTCTTTCGCATCGAGCGGCTTGTCGGTGGCGCCGAAATCGACGGTTCTGGCTTT
>CAZLLB010000291.1:0-3207 GCA_964560165.1 uncultured Parvibaculum sp.
CGACGCAGATTTCCGGCATGTCGGAATTCGGCCTTGTCGAGATGACGCGCAAGCGCGTGCGCGAGCCGCTGAACAAGCTTCTGACCGAACCCGCCTATCCGACGGGCCGCCCACGCCGCAAGACCTGCGCGACGGTGGCCAACGACCTGATGCGCAAGATCGTCAGCGAAGCGCAGGCAGCACCCGGCCGCGCCATCACGGCGCGCGCGGCCCCTGATGTGATCGACTGGCTGGAGCGCGGCAATGCCTACCTGCTCGACCGGCTGAAGACGCGCGTGGCGGGAGAACTGAAGCTCATCGCCGACGCGGCTTTCCCCCGCGACCGCATCGATGTGGGCACGGTGCAATAATGGCGGGCGCGAAGAAAAGCGCCGGTACGGGTTCGGGTTCCGAGGCGGATAATGTCGTTCCGCTGCGCCCATCGCGCCCTTGCCCGATCTGCGGCAAGAAATCGACACAGGCTTTCCACCCCTTTTGCTCCAAACATTGCGCCGATGTCGATCTGAACCGCTGGCTGAAAGGCTCCTACGCGATTCCCGCCACCGAGCCGCCCGACGACTGGGATGGCGGCGAGCCGGGCGGAGAAGACGGGAAAGACGAGCGCTAAAGGCGAAGCCTGCCGGATAGCAGTGCGTTATCGTTGCGGTCTGCTTATTCCGGATGGGTCTATCGGAAACCAGTTTGCGCCAGAGCTATAGAACGTTCCCATAAGGAAGCCGCGCTGCTCATCTGGAACGTGGAGCAAATCAGGGCCGTAAGCTGATTTGACCCAGCCCGGATCATAGCCCATTGCCTCGAGCAGCGTCGGAAATATCTCGAAGTGGCTCGCTTTATCGTGTGCTCGTTGCGCTTCATGCCAGAAAGCGTCGTGGGCTGATTTTCTCCCCGTGAACACAAGAAGCGGAACGGAGACTTCTCCGTTCGCCACGTCGTTGCGGATGGTGCAGTGCTGAAGGTCATAGTTGCCATCGAACATGGCTTGCCCGTGATCGGAGGTATAAATCGCGAAGGTATCTTCGCGCATGAGATCGGGCAGAATCGGTTCAAAGAATTCGTCCACGGACCATCGAATGGCGCGGATATAGGTCGCGACTATCGAACGCCTGGCGGGAGTGAGATTGAGGTTTTCTACAAGCTTGTCGGCATTATATGCATAGTCAGACGGGAGCCGATGTTCATAAGGTGTGTGCGTGCCGAATTTATTGACCGCAATGAACATCGGCTCGTCGGACGCCAGTAACGTTTTCAATATGTGCGGAATTTCGTGATCGCGCTTGAAAAACGGTTGAACAGGCACCGTGATGATCTGGTCGATGGCGCGCGCTTCCGATGCGTTCATATAGCTGTGGAACAACGGAGCAGGAGGTGACTGACCCTCAATCAGCACCGTTTTCAGCCCTGCCTTTTTGGCATAGTCCCACATCGTCGGTTTCGATGCCCATTGCTGTTTGATGTCGGGTAATTCAGATGGCCGCAGGCCAAGTCGCATAAACGCTCTTGAGGCGGCGGAGCAGTTTGCGCCGGATATAGCGATACCGAAGTTGGCGATCTTCCGCCGGTCCGCATTCAGTGCTGGAGTGTTGTCCAGCGCTGGATTGTTTATTCCAAGATAATCGCCGCGGACGCTCTCATCGACGATGAAGACAACTTTCTTGAACTGCGGGACGGGCGCTCCGAGGGGATAGTCGACCGGGTGCCTCACATCATTTGTATGGTCGGTCTGCAGGGTAACAAAAGCGAATTGTGCAGGTATGGAAATACCGGGAGAAAAAGATGCAGAACGACCGTTCGTCGAGAACAAGATGCCCGTTACCGCTATCAGCGCCCCGATGGGGACCGCGACAAAGCGAGTGGGAGCCGACCATCCCCGACGGGGGGGCCAGGCGAGAATGACAAAGATCACGACGAAAATGGAAAGCGAGGAAACTATAAGAGATTGGTAGTCGCCGAGAGCGCTGGTTGCGAGGTTGCGCTCGTTCCACATGGTCTCAGTCAAGGCAATGGAGAGGTTCTCGCCTGACAAATTGAGGATTATGGCGTCGACAGAAAAAGAGGCGGAGACAAGGGCGACAAGAGGGATACGCCAGCGCCAGTCACGGAGAAACGATACGATGACTATTCCAGCAAGAGAAATGAGCAGCAGCAAAAGATAACCGATCGCGCCGAAGCGGTTTTCTCCATTGAAGAAATCGTTATTGACCTCCCGCAGGGCCGATCCCAGCCATGAGGGACCTGATGGGGCTGTGTCCACCGGTACTACCGATAGAGCGAAAACAACACCGAGTGCGAGGGCTTTGGCTATGGTGACGAGGAGTAGCCTTCGGTCATCGCGTAGCAGCTTTGCTCGTTCGATTAAGAAGAGCGCCGCTCGCTTTATGCGATGTCGATGAATCGCAAAGAGGCGGAACGCTATAGCGCCAAATAAGATCGAGAAGAGCAAGTGAGGCAAAAAGAACAATGAGGCGCGACCGGATAGTTCATACCGCTTGCCATTGGTTCGAGGGTCAGTCTGGTCAGAAGCGGAAAAAACCACGCCATTGTGCCAATGCGAATAGGCACCCTGTCCCCTTTTTCTAATGACGTCATGGAGCGTGTGCGGGGGGCTGAGCGCCTCTCCATTTTCGGTGATCAGCAGTCGCGATTGATCGGGGTGATCCTCTTCATCTCCGAGGGCATGCCATAAAATGCCATAGAATGAAGGCGTGGCGACCGAATATGAATACCCGGCACCTTTCTGAATGTGTTCTGGATCAATGGTTTTTTGAAAGCTTGGTTCCCAAACGAGCAGGAACCCGACCGCAGCAAGTGCTATCCAATGCAAAAAGACGAATGAGGGTCGGCGAGGTCTTTCGACCAGCCAAGCCAGCGCTTTATACATAACTATTCCCCCCAATATTTGTAATTCGGAGAATAACAGGAATGATTTCTGCCGCCATCCTGTTGTCCCGGACAGCGGTGCGGGGCTTGAGCGCCACCGGATATGATCTGGTCCCGGGGGCTGAGGATGAGCATGGGCGAGCGCTAAGCGCCTCTGGCCACACGCCTTTAACCGTATCTGCATCCGTCCCGCCCAACGCTGGACAGGCCCCGATCAATCTCTTATAACCCGCGAGCCTTGCCATCCGGGATCCTCGGACGGCCAGCGCGGCCCGGGTAGCTCAGTTGGTAGAGCATGCGACTGAAAATCGCAGTGTCGGTGGTTCGATC
>CAZLLB010000292.1:0-3169 GCA_964560165.1 uncultured Parvibaculum sp.
AGCGGGATGTGATCCTTGTTCTCGATGGTGAGATAGGAAATGCAGCGCCGCGCGTCGAGTTGATAGGGCGCGGGGAAAGCCTTTGTCGGGCAGATGTCGAGGCAACGGCTGCATTCGCCGCAGCGGTCGTCATGGCCCTTGTCGGCTTCGAGATCGAGCGTCGTGAAGATGGAGCCGAGGAAAAGCCAGGAGCCGAATTCGCGCGAGACGAGATTGGTGTGCTTGCCCTGCCAGCCAAGGCCCGCCGCCTCGGCCAAGGGCTTTTCCATCACCGGCGCTGTATCGACGAAAACCTTGACGTCCTCGCCGGTGGTTTCAGCAAGCCAGCGCGCGACCTGCTTCAGCCGCGATTTGACGAGGTCGTGATAGTCACGATTGCGCGCATAGACGGAGATGGCGGCGCGGTCGCGCTGCTCAAGCAGCGCCAGCGGATTTTCGTCGGGGCCGTAATTCATCGCCAGCATGACGACGCTTTTGACTTCGGGCCAGAGATCGACGGGGCGCCCGCGCCGCTCCAGCGTGCCTTCCATCCATGTCATCTCGCCGTGATGGCCTTGCGCCAGCCATTCGGCCAGACGAGCGGCGGCTTGCGGCGCGGCGTCGGGTCTGGCGATCCGCACGGCATCGAAACCCGCCTCCAGCGCGCGCTCGATCAGCCGCTCTTTCAGCGGGCGATCGTCGCGAGGGCCACGAGGGCCGCGTTTAGAAGTCGAGGTTTGCATAGAGTTTGGGTGGCGGCATACCGGGCACATGATCGGCGAGGATCTGGCGGAAGCCGGGGCGCGACTTGATGCGGACATACCAGTCCTTTGCGCCCGTATATTGGCCCCAGGGCACATCGCCGACATAATCGAGGCAGGAGAGATGCGCGGCGGCGGTGAGATCGGCGAGTGTCATTTCGTCGCCCGCAAGCCAGCGGCGCTCTTCCATCAGAAAGCAAATATAATCGAGGTGGTAACGCAGATTGTGGAGCGCGGCGCGCACCACAGCCATATCGGGCGCGCCACCGCCTTCAGACGCGCCGAGAAACCGTCGCGTGACCTTCTCGAAGATCAGGCCGTCGGAGACTTCGGCGGCAAACTTGCGGTCGAACCAGTCGATGAGGCGGCGCACTTCGGCGCGCTCCAGCGGGTCTTCGGGAAGAAGGCGCAGGAAGGATTGCGTTTCTTCGAGAAATTCGGAGATGGCGGTGGCGCCGGAGATGACGGCCCCGTCTTCCTCGATCAGCACCGGGACCTCGCCCGCCGGATTGAGGGCAAGGAAACCGTCGCGGCGCTCCCAGTCGCGCTCCTCGACCAGTTCGAAAACGAGGTTTTTTTCTGCGAGAACGAGCCGCGCCTTGCGGGAGGCTGGTGAAATCGGAAGGTGGTAAAGCTGGCGCATGGCTCGCAATCTAATGCAACGGTTAGTGCTTTGATAGATTCAGACGCGGGGAAAGGTTCAGGCGCGGTGGCGCTTGCCGCTCTCCGGCGATGGTCGGCTTAGTTCGTCGATAATGGGACAGTCGGGCCTGTCATCGCCATGGCAGCGCTGCGCCAGCGTCGCAAGGACCTTTCGCATTGCGCCCAGTTCCTCGATCTTGCGGTCGATGGTGGCGATATGTTCCTCGGCCACGTGTTTCACATCGGCGCTCGCCCTGCTCTTGTCGCGATAGAGCGCCAGCAAGGCGCGGCACTGCTCGACGGTGAAACCGAGATTGCGAGCGCTGGCGACGAAGCGCAGCGTATGTACTGCCTCTTCCGTGTACGAACGATAGCCGTTCGCACCGCGGGCTGGGCTCGCGATCAGCTCGATTTCCTCATAATAGCGGATGGTCTTGGGAGGAACGCCCGTTCGCTCTGCGACTTGCCCGATATTCATGAGCGATCCCTCAAGATTGCTTGAGTTCCTTGTGCTCGACAGCCTGCACGAAATCAGGCGCCGGTTCGAACTGGCCGCGTTTGCGGAAACGCACCAGATAAGAAGGGACGATGGCGTCGGGCGCAACAGGCGCAAGGCCCAGACCTTCCAGTGTGCGGCCCTCGGCGCGGGCGCTCTCGCTCACGACATTGTCGAGGCCGAGGAGGCGCACCTGATCGACGGTGAGGAGCGGATTGGGCAAAAGCTGGAGAAACGACGCCTGAAGCTTCGCCAGCATGGTGGGCATGGGGACGAGAACGCGCTTGCGGCAGGTTTCGCGCAAGACCAGTTCCATGATCTGCCGCATGGTGAGCGTGGCCGGTCCGCCAAGCTCGAGGATCTTGCCATCGGCGACATCGGTTTCGAGGGCCCGCACCACAGCCTCGGCCACATCCTTGACATAAACGGGCTGGAAGCGCGTCGCACCGCCGAACAGCGGGAAGAGAGGCAGCAGCCGCGCCAGAGCGGCAAAACGGTTGAAGAACCGATCATCGGCCCCAAATATCACCGACGGCCTCAGGATCGCCGCCTCTGGCATGTGCCGATGTACCGCCTGCTCGCCGCGCGCCTTGCTGCGGGCATAGGAGGAGGGGCTTTGCTCGTCTGCGCCAAGCGCCGAGACATGGATCAGGATCGGGATGCCCGCAGCCTGGGTGGCGCGCGCAACGCGCTCGGCACCCGCCGCATGTACCGCCTCGAAGCGCTGGGCGCCGGATTCGCTCATGATCCCGGCCAGATTGATGACCGCAGCCGCGCCCTCAATCGCATCGCGCACGGAGCGCTCGTCGCGAATATTGGCCTGAATGGGCTCGATCTGGCCGACGCCGCCTGAGGTTTTGAGGAAAAGAGCGTCATTGGGACGGCGGACGGCGACGCGGACGCGATAACCGCGGCGGCCCAGCGCCTGAACGACATGCCGGCCGAGGAAGCCCGAACCGCCAAATACGGTCACAAGCGCATCCGGCTTCAGCTCCGCTTTTGCCCGTTCCTTGCCCGCCATCGCTTCAATCTCCTGTCGCGTCTCGTCCGGCCACACCGAAGGGCGGCCCGTCTTTTTCCAGATAGAACCTTGCCGGTTCTAGATAGCCCAATGCCGAGGCGGCGGCAAAGCCTTCGCGAAGGGACAGGGCCTGGCTCTGGAACGGCTTTCGAGCGGGTTATGGGGCCACCTCCATTGACAAGCCGGAAGCCCCAATTTAAGTCTGCCTCCGGTTGGCCCAGGTGGCGGAATTGGTAGACGCACTAGCTTCAGGTGCTAGCGCTCGCAAGG
>CAZLLB010000293.1:0-3130 GCA_964560165.1 uncultured Parvibaculum sp.
GTTCGCTCCCAGCGTTTCGCGTTTGTAGCGATGGCCGTGGCGGACATCGCATTCGACATAGACGTCCGGCAGAAAGTGCATCTCGATCTTGATGACGCCATCGCCTTGGCAGGCTTCGCAGCGTCCGCCCTTGACGTTGAAGGAGAAGCGGCCCGGCTTGTAGCCGCGCGCGCGCGACTCCGGCAATTCGGCGAACCAGTCGCGGATGAAAGTGAAAGAACCCGTATAGGTCGCCGGGGTGGAGCGCGGAGTACGACCGATGGGTGACTGGTCGATGTCGATGATTTTATCGAGATGTTCGACGCCAAACAGTTCATCGAAAGCGCCGGGATGTTCACGCGTATTGCTGAGGCGGCGCGCGACGGCCTTGTAGATCGTCTCAATCAACAGCGTTGACTTGCCGCCGCCCGACACACCGGTGACGCAGGTGAAGGTGCCGAGCGGAATTTCCGCGCTGACGTTCTTCAGATTATTCGACTTCGCGCCCGTCACCTTCAGCGACTTGCCGTTGCCCTTGCGTCGCGTCGCGGGGACCTCGATCTGCAACATGCCGGTGAGATATTGGCCCGTCAGGCTTCGCGGGTTCGCCATGATGTCTTCGGGCGTACCTTCAGCCACAACTTCGCCGCCGTGGATGCCTGCGCCCGGGCCGATATCCACCACATGATCGGCGGTGCGGATTGCATCCTCGTCATGCTCGACCACGATCACCGTATTGCCGAGATCGCGCAGGCGCTTCAGCGTTTCGAGCAGCCGGTCGTTATCGCGCTGATGTAAGCCGATGGACGGCTCATCAAGCACATAAAGAACGCCGGTAAGCCCGGAGCCGATCTGTGAAGCGAGGCGAATGCGCTGGCTTTCGCCGCCTGACAAGGTGCCTGAGTTGCGCGCCAGCGTCAGATATTCAAGGCCCACATTATTGAGGAAGTGCAGCCGCTCGCGGATTTCCTTCAGCACCCGGCCAGCGATCTCATTCTGCTTTGCCGTGAGATGCGGCGAAAGCTCGGCAAACCATTTATCCGCATCGCGGATAGACATGTCGGTGACCTGGCCGATATGCAGCTTGTTGATCTTGACGGCCAACGCCTCCGGCTTCAGGCGGAAGCCGCCGCAATCCTCGCAGCGTGTGACACCCTGAAACCGTTCTATTTCTTCGCGCGACCATGAGCTGTCAGTCTCGCGCCAGCGGCGCTCAAGATTGGGTATGACGCCTTCAAATGGCTTCGTCGTCTTGTAGGAACGCATCCCGTCGTCATAGGCGAACGTCACCGGGTCATCGCCCGAGCCGTTCAGAATGATGTCTTGAGCTTTCTTCGGAAGCTGTGCCCACGGCGCTGTCACGGAAAACTTGTAAGTCTTGGCAAGGCTGTCCAGCGTCTGCGTGTAATAGGGTGAGGTCGATTTCGACCATGGCGCGATGGCGCCTTGCCGCAGCGAAAGCCCGTGATCCGGCACGACGAGATCGGGATCCATGTAGTGCTGTGTGCCGAGCCCGCTGCAAGCCGGACAGGCACCGAAAGGATTGTTGAACGAAAAGAGGCGCGGCTCTATCTCGTCGATGGTGAAGCCGGAAACGGGGCAGGCGAAGCGCGACGAGAAAATGATGCGCTCAGGCTCCGCGCCTTTCTTGGCGTCGGCAAATTCAATAACGGCAATGCCATCAGCGATGCCGAGTGCGATTTCGAAACTGTCGGCGAGACGGTTGCCGAGGTCTTCACGAACGACGAGGCGGTCCACCACCACGTCGATATCGTGCTTCAGCTTTTTGTTGAGGGCAGGCACACTGTCGATCTCGTGGAAGGTGCCATCCACCTTCACGCGCTGAAAACCTTTCTTCTGAAGGTCCGCGAATTCCTTGCGGTACTCGCCTTTGCGGCCGCGGATCATCGGCGCAAGCAGATAGAGCCTTGTGCCTTCGGGCAGAGCCATGACGCGATCGACCATCTGCGTCACCGTCTGGCTCTCGATGGGCAGGCCGGTTGCAGGCGAATAGGGCACACCGATGCGCGCCCAGAGCAGGCGCATATAGTCGTAGATTTCCGTGACCGTGCCGACCGTCGAGCGGGGGTTGCGCGATGTCGTCTTCTGCTCGATGGAAATGGCAGGCGAGAGGCCGTCGATCTGATCGACGTCCGGCTTCTGCATCATTTCGAGGAATTGGCGCGCGTAAGCCGAGAGGCTCTCGACATAGCGGCGCTGGCCCTCGGCATAGATCGTGTCGAAGGCGAGCGAGGATTTACCCGAACCAGACAAGCCGGTGATAACGATCAACTGATCGCGCGGCAGCTCGATGGAGATGTTTTTGAGATTGTGCTCGCGCGCACCGCGAACGGTGAGCATCTTCGCGTCGCGGATAGCGGCGGCGGGCTTCCTGACAGAGGCGCTCATATAAACCTTGGATAACTGGAAGAGGCGCGAACGCCGCGCCGCGTCGATTGCTCACATGTATGGAGGGCACTCGAAGCCGCTTCAAGAGGACGGTTCGCTGACCCTGAAAGATTATAAACTTAGCTCCGGCCTATCTTGCATCGAGTCGGGCTTCGTGAGAACAATAGAAGAACAAAAATCGGACTGGGAGCGATTTGAATGGAGCCGCGCATCAGCCTGGTGACGCTTGGTGTATCCGATATAGGTCGCAGCCGCCGTTTTTACGAGGCTCTGGGCTGGAAAGCTTCCGGCGCGAGCGTCGAGAGCACGGTCTTCTTCCAGCTCGGCGGCATGGCGCTGGCCTTGTTTGGTCGGGAGGCTCTGGCTGAGGATGCCTGCCTGCCTCCGGAAGGCTCGGGCTTTGGCGGGATTACGCTCGCTCAGAACGTCCGTAGCGAAGAAGCTGTGGATCAATTGCTTGCGGAGGCCGAGCGGGCTGGCGCGCGCATCTTGAAACCGGCACAAAGGGTTTTCTGGGGTGGCTATTGCGGTTACTTCGCCGATCCTGACGGGCATCCGTGGGAGGTCGCGTGGAATCCGGGCTTCGCGCTCGAAATCGACGGCCGCTTGCGCCTCCCGGACTAGGCTCTTAGGGTCCGGCAAACGGACCGATTGCGGTAAAGGAAAAGAACATGGCAGGCAGCGTCAACAAGGTGATTTTGATCGGCAATGTCGGCGCTGATCCCGAGATCCGCCGCACCCA
>CAZLLB010000294.1:0-3116 GCA_964560165.1 uncultured Parvibaculum sp.
CGAATGCGATCTGCAAGATCAGTCGATGGCCTATGGCGTCGATGGCTCGCGCTTTCTTGAGAACAAGCGCGCTGTCGAAGAAAAATACATGGGTCCGCTCGTCAAGACCGTGATGACGCGCTGCATTCAATGCACGCGCTGTGTGCGCTTTGCCACCGAAGTTGCGGGTACGCCGGAGATCGGCGCCATCGGTCGTGGCGAAGACATGGAGATTACGACCTATCTCGAGAATACGCTGACATCCGAATTGTCGGCCAACATCGTCGATCTCTGCCCGGTCGGCGCGCTGACATTCCGCCCCTTCGCCTTCACCGCGCGCCCATGGGAGCTGCGCAAGACCGAATCCATCGACGTGATGGATGCGGTCGGGTCCAACATCCGCGTGGACACGCGCGGCTCGGAAGTGATGCGCATCCTGCCGCGCATCAACGAGGACGTGAACGAAGAATGGATTTCCGACAAGACACGCTTCGTCTGGGACGGATTGAAAACCCAGCGCCTCGATCAGCCTTATGTACGCGAAGGCGGAAAGCTCCGCGAAGCATCATGGGATGAAGCCTTTGCTGCCATCGCCGCCAAACTGAACGGCGTGAAAGGCGAGCGCATCGCCGCCATCGCAGGCGACCTTGTCGCCGCCGAAGAGATGAAGGCGCTGAAAGACCTTTGGGCGAAGCTCGGCTCCGCCAATATCGACTGCCGCCAGGACGGCGCGAAGCTCGGCGGCGCGCGGTCGAGCTACATCTTCAATTCGACGATTGCAGGCATCGAAGATGCCGACGCGATCCTCATCATCGGTTCCGATCCGCGCCGCGAAGCGCCGATCCTCAATGCCCGCATCCGCAAGCGCTTCCGCATGGGCGGCGTCAAGATCGCGGTCATCGGTCCGCGCCACGACCTCACCTATGATTATGATCATCTCGGTGCTGGCACGCAGACGCTGAAAGACATCGCCTCGGGCGCGAATGCTTTTGCAGAAGTCCTGAAGACCGCCAAAGCGCCCCTCATCATCGTGGGGCAGGGCGCATTGACGCGCAAAGACGGCGCCGCCGTTCTCGCCGCTGCTATCGCGCTCGCAAAATCCACCAATGCAGACTTCAACGTCCTGCACACAGCTGCCGCCCGCGTCGCCGGTCTTGATCTGGGCCTCGTGCCGGGTGAGGGCGGGCGCGATGTCGCCGCCATTCTTGACGGCGCTTCCAAAGGCGAGATCGATGTCGTCTATCTCCTCGGTGCCGATGAGATCGACACAGACAAGCTCGGCTCAACTTTCGTGATCTACCAGGGCACGCATGGCGATGCGGGCGCACATCGCGCCGACGTCATCCTGCCCGGCTCCGCCTATACCGAAAAAGACGGCCTCTACGCCAACACCGAAGGCCGCGTCCAGCGCGGCCAGCGCGCCGCTTTCCCGCCGGGAGAAGCGCGCGAAGACTGGGCCATCATTCGTGCTCTCTCAGCAGTCCTCGGCCAGACGTTGCCTTACGACAACCTCGGTCAGGTCCGTGCCGCGATTGAGGCGGATGCGCCGCATTTTGTGCAGGTCGATGAAGTTGTTGCCGCCGGGGCGCTTCCCGATCTCGCATCCGGCGAGATGGATGCGACCGCCTTCGAGACCCCTATTCGAGATTTCCATCTGACCAACCCCATCGCGCGGGCAAGCAAGGTCATGGCCACCTGTTCGGCCGAACTTGCAGCTTCGCGTCGCGGCGTCCAGGCGGCGGAGTGACGGAGAACCATGTCTGAATTTCTCATCACCTATGGCCTGCCGCTCGCGATCATCGTGGGGCAGGCGCTCGCGCTCCTCGTCGGCCTACTGGTCTTCACCGCTTATGTGCTTCTTGCCGACCGCAAGATCTGGGCTGCCGTGCAGCTTCGCCGTGGTCCGAACGTCGTCGGCGCTTTTGGTCTGCTTCAGTCCTTCGCCGACCTGCTGAAATTCGTCTTCAAGGAAGTCATCATTCCGTCGGGTGCGAACAAGGGCGTCTTTCTGCTCGCGCCGCTCGTCACCGTCACGCTGGCCTTGGCGGCATGGGCCGTGGTGCCGGTTGGCGACGGCCTCGTTGTCTCGAACCTCAATGTCGGCATTCTCTACATTCTCGCCTTCTCCTCGCTCGGCGTTTACGGCGTCATCATGGCGGGCTGGGCGTCGAATTCGAAATACCCCTTCCTCTCGGCGATGCGCTCCGCTGCCCAGATGGTGTCCTACGAAGTTTCCATCGGCTTCGTACTCATCACGGTGCTGCTGACGGCGGGCTCGCTGAACCTCTCCGACATTGTGCGCGCGCAGCACGGCTCCTACGGCATGTTCAACTGGTACTGGCTCTGGCACATGCCGATGCTGGTCATCTTCTTCGTCTCGGCGCTTGCTGAAACGAACCGGCCGCCTTTCGATCTTGTCGAAGCCGAATCCGAACTCGTCGCAGGCTTCATGGTCGAGTACTCCTCATCGCCCTACATGATGTTCATGCTCGGCGAATATGTCGCGATCATCCTGATGTCGGCCATGATGGCGATCCTCTTTTTCGGCGGCTGGCTGCCTCCCTTCGATGTCGTGCCATTCACATGGGTGCCCGGCTTCATCTGGTTCATGCTGAAGCTCTGCATGGTCTTCTTCATGATCTCCATGGTGAAGGCTTTCGTGCCACGGTATCGCTATGACCAGCTTATGCGTCTCGGCTGGAAAGTCTTTCTGCCGATCTCCCTGTTCTGGGTCGTGCTGACGGCAGGTGTGCTCGTCGGCTTCGGCCTCGTGCCGCAGCACTGATTGGGAAAGGAACACAAAATGGCGTCCTTCAATCAGACATTCAGGGCCCTCTTCCTGAAGGAATTCATCGCTGGCTTCGCGGTCAGCATGCGTTACTTCTTCCGGCCCAAGGCGACGATCAACTATCCCTTCGAAAAAGGTGCCCTCAGCCCCCGCTTTCGTGGCGAACATGCGCTGCGTCGCTATCCCAACGGCGAAGAGCGTTGCATTGCCTGCAAACTTTGCGAGGCGATCTGCCCGGCGCAGGCCATCACCATCGAAGCCGGCCCGCGCCGTAACGACGGCACCCGCCGCACAACGCGCTACGATATCGACATGACGAAGTGCATCTATTGCGGCTTCTGCCAGGAAG
>CAZLLB010000295.1:0-3105 GCA_964560165.1 uncultured Parvibaculum sp.
CATCAAGAGCCTCGAATTGCCGCCCGGCAAGCCCGGCCTGATGCGGACGGGCACAGGCGAAGACCTCGGCGCGCTGATACGCATGGCGCAAAACGACGACGTTGCCCGGCTGGCGCGTGGTCCCGCAGCCATCAAAAAGCTCTGGGACGTCGCGCAAGTGCCCGATTTTCGCAAGACAATGGCCAGCGAACATGCAGGTTTGCTGACGCGCCTCTATTTGTATCTGGCCGAAGGCGCAGAGCGGATCGACGAAATCTGGCTAAAGGCCCAACTCGACCGCCTCGACCGCACCGATGGCGATATAGACACGCTGTCAATGCGCATTGCTCATGTGCGCACCTGGACCTATGTTTCCAACCGCGCCGACTGGCTGGAGAATCCTGTGCATTGGCAGGAGCGCGCGCGTGAGATAGAGGATAGTCTCTCTGATGCTTTGCATGAGCGTCTGACGCAGCGGTTCATCGACCGTCGCACCAGCGTTTTGATGAAGCGATTACGCCAAAACGAGGATCTGATGGCGGCGGTAAATAGCGACGGCGAAGTTTTGGTGGAAGGCGAATATGTCGGACGCCTGCAAGGGTTCGTATTCGTGCCCGATCTGAAGGCGGAGGGTGTGCACGCCAATGTGCTGCGCGCAGCCTCTGAACCTGTGATCGCGCTCGAGATTGCCGCGCGCGCCGCGCGGCTCGCGGCCGCTGCTGATGCAGACATCCAATTGTCAGACCACGGACGTCTAATCTGGGACGGCCATCCCGTCGCCGAATTGAAAGCCAGCGATACGCCGCTCAGCCCCCGCATCGAATTGATGGCAGGCGAGGAACTCGCAGGCGCATCGCGCGACAGCGTCGCCGAACGCCTCGATACATGGCTGAAAGCCCATATCGCCGCTGTGCTCTCGCCGCTTGTCGCCCTTCGCGACGCCGAGGACGTGACCGGCCTTGCGCGCGGCATCGCCTTCCGCCTCATCGAGAATTTCGGCTCGCTTCATCGCGAGACCGTCGCTGAAGATGTGCGCTCGCTCGATCAGGCCTCGCGCGGCCAGTTGCGCAAATACGGCGTCCGCTTCGGCGGCTATTCGATCTTCATGCCGGCGCTGCTGAAGCCCGCTCCCGCCCGCGCGCTGTTGACGTTCTGGGCGCTGACGCGCAAGGACGTCGCCGATCCTTTCGAAGGTCTGCCGCAGCCGCCGACGCCCGGCCTCACCTCCGTTCCCGCCGATCCGGCAGCCCCCGCTGGCTTCTACGACGCGCTCGGCTTCCGCGTCTGTGGCGGCCGCGCCGTGCGCCTCGATATGCTGGAGCGCATCGCCGATCTTATCCGCCCCGTCATCACCGCGCGCTCCTATAATGGCGGCTTCGTCGTCACGCCCGCCATGATGTCGCTGGTCGGCTGCTCAGGTGAAGAATTCGCAAATCTGCTGAAAGGCCTCGGCTATCGCCCGCGCCTTGAAAAAGTGAAGCCGCCGAAGATCGAGGAAAAGCCGGTCGAAGCGCCGAAATTTATCGTCGAGACAATATCCTCGGAAACGCACGCGCCCGCCGCCCCTGCGGTTGAGGCCAAGACGCCCGCCGAGCCCGCCGCCGAAGTTTCAGCGCCGGAAGAAATCCCCGTCACCGAAGCGCCTGCCGCAACGGTTGAAGAGGAAACCCCCGCCGCCGTCGATAGCCCCGCTGAAGTTTCGGCATCGGAAGATATCCCCGCTGCGGAAACGGCTCAGGAAGAAATCTCCACCTCCACCGAGCCGTCTGCGGCTTCTGTCGCCGAAGCTGTTGCGTCAGAAGAAATCCCCGCAACAGAGGCGGATGCCGAACTCGTCGAGCTGGAAATCTGGCGTCCGCAGCGTCGCCACAAACCCGAGCAGCGTCCTCGTCATCACCACCGCAAGCCTGCCGCCGCCGAAGGTGCCGCCGCCGCGTCGGGCGAAACGGGGGATAATAAATCCGCCGAGCCGTCCCGCCGTCAGCGCTCGCGCGAGCGCTATAAAGGCAAGCGTGAAGACAACACTATTGCCGGCGCCTCACCTGGCAATGAAGACAACAGAAGCGACAATTCCGGCAAGTCAGGCAACAGAGGCAACCGCGACAAGTTTGCCAAGGGTCGCAAGGACGGCGGACGCAAGGAAGGCCGCCGCGATGGCCGCAAGGACGACCGCAACAAGGGCGGCGAGCGCCAGTGGTCTTCCGCGCCGCCGCGCCGCGAACGCGAGATCGACCCGGATTCGCCCTTTGCCGCGCTAGCCGTGCTGAAAGAACGCGTTCAGGGCAAGTAACCCATGACGGAGCTTGAACCCCGTGGCTGAGCTTGAGCAAAGAGTGGACCGCTGGCTGTGGTTCACCAGATTGCTCAAGAGCCGTACCTTGGCGGCCACGCTTGTCACCTCCGGCAAGCTCCGTCTCAACGGCGACCGCATGGTCAAAGCAAGCCGCAGCGTGAAGCCCGGCGACGTTCTGACCTTCCCTCTCGGGCACCATGTCCGTGTCGTCAAAGTGCTCGCCCCCGGCACAAGGCGTGGACCCTCGCCCGAAGCGCAGACACTCTACGAAGACCTCTCCCCACCCGAGGCCCGTGAGGCGGCAGTGCCGGATCGCACCGCCCCGCGCGAGGCTGGCAGCGGCCGCCCGACCAAGAAGGAACGCCGTCAAACCGACGCATTTCAGGGATTTAACGACGAAACCTGAGATCGCTTCAGTACGGAACCTCCCTGATGCTCGACAAGATCAAAGCCTTCCTCACCGGCTCCGATGAGCCTTCCGCCACCTCGGGTCGCTTCGGCGAATTGCAGATCGCCGTCGTCGCCCTTCTGGTGCGCGCCGCCTCGACGGCGGATTCCCACTTCGATGAACGCGAGCGCGAAACCATCGCCCGCATCGCCGGACAATATTTCGGCCTCTCGCCCGAAGACGTGCGCCAATTGATCGAAATCGCCGCCAGCGACGAGGCAAAAACCCTCGATCTCTTCCGCTGGGCGCAGGCCATAAAGAAGAATTACGACGAGCAAGAGCGCATCACCCTCATCGAAAAGATGTGGGAAGTGGTTTATGCCGACGGTGTCCTCGACGATTACGAAGCCAACCTGTTGCGGCGCGTCGCGGGCCTGATATACGT
>CAZLLB010000296.1:0-3103 GCA_964560165.1 uncultured Parvibaculum sp.
ATGGATGCGCCGTGCCCCCTGCCCGGTTTGCAGGGCGCAAACCGGCCCCCCCGCAAGGCGGAGGCGAAGAAAGAGGGAGTGTAGATGGATTGCATCATCAGGCTCTTAATTCCGCGAGGCGGGCGGCCCAGATTCCATATCCGGTCAGGCGGGCTTCGCGGGCCGTTTCTCCCACAAGGACAAGCTCGATGTCGAGACGGTCAACGGGGAGCGCGCCCAATTTGTCGGGCCATTCGACAAGCAAGACGCCCTCGTCCAGCGCTTCGGCAAGGCCAAGCTCGCGCGCGTCTTCGGGGCGGTCGATGCGATAGAGATCGGCATGAGTGAGGAGGAGGCCCGGCGCTTCGTAGGACTGGACAAGGGTGAAGGTGGGGCTGGGCACGTCTTCCTCCGCCCCATCGGGGCCGAGGCAGGCCCGGATCAGCGCCCGGGCAAGCGCCGTTTTACCGGCACCGAGATCGCCGCGAAGCGCTATGAAATCGCCCGCACACACGAGGCGGCCAAGCGCCACGCCAAGCGCCGCCGTGGCGGCTTCGTCGGGGAGCGGGACCGCAGAGGTTGGGGCTTTTTGCGAGTCGGCGTCAGGTTTTTCGGTCATTGCCCGCATGGAGGCAAAGTCCCGGGCCATTGTCAATTTCGGCGGCTTTAAACCGCGATTAACCGCTTTGGCTCCAAAATGTGACGTAACGGCAACCCTGGCGGGGGGATGGGTGACGGGCACAGTCGATAAACTGGAACTGGCATGGGCCGAGGTCGATCCTCAAGCGATCGCAGACCCGACTCTTGCCGCCGTCAAAGCCTATTGGGACGAAAAGCGCGGTACACGGACAATGCCTGCGCGTGCGGATATAAACCCCGTCGATCTTCGCCAGCATCTCGGCTGGATCATGATGGTCGAGGTGCTGCCCGACTATGCCGACTTCCGCTACAAGCTCATTGGCACCAAGGTGACACGCTATTTCGTCACCAACAGCACGGGGCGCACGGTCGGCGAGACTTTCGAGCGGTTCGGCCCCGGCGCCGTCAAGGGCGTGCAGGCGGTTTACCGCAAGGCCGCGCGCGAACAGGTGCCGGTGCGCGCGTTCGGCGAGGCCAACTGGCTTGTCGATTGGAAAGCGGACGGGCGAGGCTTTCCGAATTTCGATTCGCTCTATCTGCCGCTATCGGATGACGGCGAACGCGCGAACATGCTGATATGCGTGTTCACCTTCGACTACGCGCGCGTGATGGAGCAGAGCGAGAGCGTGCTGGGGTAAGGCGGCCTCCGCTTACCTTTCCGTCATTGCGAGTATCTGCAAAGCAGGTCAGAAGCCGACATGTGGGAAGTACCGATTGTTTCGGGGCTAAGGCCGCGTCCTGGGAACTTTCCAGGGCTCATAGGTATCTATGGTGGGGAAGAAGATGGACCCCGGGTCAGGCCCCGGGGTGACGGCCAGATTGGTAAGTGATCTGTTCGCTATTTTCGAACATCGCCGACAAAGAAGTTGACGCTGGCGTCATGTTTATGGCGATGTGGGGTCGTAAAACCCTTGCGCTGATCAGGTTGGCTGGGTCGCCGGAGAGCGGGCGTGACGGCGCAGCAGCGGGCCGGTAAAAGACGGAAGCGGGCGCAAAATTCGCGTAGTATTGGTCCGCGAATTGGCGGAGAGGAAGATCATGGCGGGGAGCGCTCAACGGGGCATCGTGATTATCGGCGCGGGACAGGCGGCGGCGCAGGCTGTGATGTCGTTGCGCGCCGAGGGCTATGAAGGGCCGATCCGGCTTATAGGGGACGAAGCCCAGCCACCTTATCAGCGGCCGCCGCTATCGAAGAAGTTTTTGGCTGGTGAAATCGGTTTCGACCGGGTGGAGCTGAAGCCAGCCGAATTTTACGCCAGCACACATTGCGAGTTGCTGCTTGGAACGCGGGCGACTGCGATTGAGCGCGACAAGCATGTGGTGCTGACCAGCGATGGGCGCGAAATTCCCTACGATAAACTGCTGATCGCGACGGGCAGCCGGGTGCGCGAAATCAATGTGCCGGGCTTCGACCTTGGCGGCGTGCACTATCTGCGCTCGGTCGGCGATGTCACGGAAATTCAGGCACATTTCAAACCGGGCGCGAAGCTCGTGGTGGTCGGCGGCGGTTATATCGGGCTTGAGGTTGCCGCTGTCGCGCGCAAGAACGGCATTGAGGTGACCGTGCTC
This sequence comes from uncultured Parvibaculum sp., assembly GCA_964560165.1. GTDB lineage: Bacteria > Pseudomonadota > Alphaproteobacteria > Parvibaculales > Parvibaculaceae > Parvibaculum. Next base: position 2,188 of record CAZLLB010000296.1, read on the forward strand.
GAAACGGCGGACCGCGTGATGGCGCGCGTCGTCGATCCGATCGTCTCGCGGTTTTATGAACGCATCCACCGGCAAGCGGGTGTGGTGATCCGCACCGGCGTGATGGTGGCGGGATTTGAAGGCGCGGACAACAAGGTGCAACGTGTCGTCTCTGCCGGTGGCGAGACTTTCGCTTGCGATTTTGTGGTGGTCGGCGTCGGCATTCTTCCCAACACGGAACTTGCACAAGCGGCTGGCGTCACGGTTGAGAACGGCATCGTGGTCGATAATTGCGGGCACACCAGCGACCCTGATATTTGCGCGGCGGGCGATTGCACCAATCATCCCAGCGATGTTTATGGGCGGCGGCTCAGGCTTGAAAGCGTGCACAACGCTATCGAACAAGGCAAGACGGCGGCGGCGGCGCTGGTGGGCAAGAACAAGCCCTATGATCAGGTGCCGTGGTTCTGGTCGGACCAATATGATCTCAAATTGCAGATCGCCGGATTGTCGTCGGGCTACACGCAGGCGGTAACGCGCGGCGACCCGGAGACGGGGCGCAGCTTTGCGGTTTTCTATTTGAAGGACGGCATTCTCATTGCGGCGGATGCGGTCAATCGCGCGCCGGAATTCATGATGTCGAAAATGCTGATTGCCCAACGCGCCAAGCTCGATCCAGCGCGGCTGGCCGATGAGAGCATCAATATGAAAGACATTGCGAAGGCGTGAGCCGCCTTCTGGAGATGAAAGACATTGCGACGGCGTGAGCCGCCTCGCTCGAAAAAGTTCAAAGGGAGACCAGATGACGAAGATTACGTTTGTCGAACATAGCGGCAAGGAACATACGATCGACGCCGCCGATGGATTGACGCTGATGGAAGCGGCGACGAAGCACATGGTCCCCGGCATCGATGCCGATTGCGGCGGCGCCTGCGCT
>CAZLLB010000297.1:0-3072 GCA_964560165.1 uncultured Parvibaculum sp.
CGAAGACCGATCTGGCGTTGTCGTCCTGCACCGCTGCGTTGGAGGTGCGCTGCGCCTCCGGCTTCACGTCGAGATAGACGAGATTGTCGCGGGCAAGTTTCTCGACGCATTGCGTGATGTAATTTGCCTGACACCCGATCATGAAGATGATCGAGTTGTGGCCGAGATTGGTGTTGGGCCCGTAGAGCAGGAAGAAATTAGGAAAACCTGCGACCGTCATGCCGTGATGCGCCTCGGCCCCGCCCTTCCACGCATCACGAATGTCGCGACCGGCGAGCCCTGTGACCTTCATCGGCCCAAGAAACTTCGTCGTGTCGAAGCCCGTGCCGTAGATCAGCGCGTCGAATTTTTCTTCCTTGCCATCCGCCGTTACCACGCCGGTTTCGGTGATGCGCGCAATCGGCTGCGTGACGAGATGCACGTTGTCGCGACTCATCGCCGGGAACCAATCATTGGCGAAGAGCACGCGCTTGCAGCCGGGTTCGTAATCGGGCGTCAGTGCGGCACGCTTGGCGGGGTCTTTGACGTAGAGATCCATCTCGGCATTGGCGACGTCTTTCAGCAACTGGCCCTTATTGTGAAAGGTCCAGAACAGAAGCTCGCCCTGCCAATAGATCTTGTAGCGCTGAAGGTTCATCAACCAAGGCAGGGCGCGATAGAGAGCGGTTTCCCATTTTTTGAAGACACGCTGCGGGCGCGGCGCGACCCAGCTTGCACTGCGCTGATAGACCGTGAGATCGCCAACCTCCTTGGCGACTTCGGGTACAAACTGGATGGCACTGGCCCCAGTGCCGATGACCGCGACTTTTTTGCCGTTCAGATCATATTCGTGGTTCCAGTTCGCCGAATGCCAGGCCTCGCCCTTGAAGATTTCGCGGCCCGGAATATTGGGCCAGAGCGGGCGGTGAAGCTGGCCGGTGCCCGCAACCAGCACATTGGCGTCGAAGGAGGCCGCGCCCGAGCGCAGATGCCAGACGCCGCTGCGCTCATCAAAATTTGCTTCCTCGATTTCGGTGTTGAAGCGGATATGCGGGCGCAGGCCGTATTTATCGACCACGCGCTCCAGGTAGTCCTTGATGTCTTTGGCGAAGACATATTTCTTCGACCAGTCCGGCAGCATCTCGAAAGAGTACTGGTACATGTGCAGCGCGACATCGCAGGAGCAGCCCGGATAAGTGTTCTCGCGCCAGGTGCCACCGATGGCGGCCGCTTTTTCATAGATCGTGAAGTTGCTGTTGCCCGCCTGTTTCAATTTGATTGCCGTACAGATGCCAGCGACGCCAGCGCCGAGAATGGCAACAGATGGCGCTCCCGCAGCGGCTTGAGCTTGAGCCATATGGTCTCCTCCCCAACCGGAAAAGGCCCATGACAGCCTCTCCGATCAACCTTTTTTGATATGAGGGGAGAATCCTAGTCATATTTGAGAGATGATGGGAACACCCTAGCCTGCCCTTTCAACCATTCCGTGAATGAACGCCATGACATCAATCACCCCCTCTCCGGCCACCACCGACCTTTCCGACGATCATGCCGGGCTTGTGCGCCATTGTGCGCCGGTCTTTCGCGACTATGGCGGCAGGATCGCCTTCTCAGGGCCGGTGACGACGCTGAAAGTGCTTGAAGACAACGCCAAGGTGCGCGCGGCGGTTGAGGGCAAAGGAGAGGGCCGCGTGCTGGTGGTGGATGGCGGCGGCTCGATGAATTGCGCGCTTTTCGGTGGAAATCTTGCGGCACTAGCGGCGCAAAATGGTTGGGCCGGTGTCGTCATCAATGGCTGCATCCGCGACACGGGCGAGCTTTGCGACGCGGAAGTGGGCGTCAAGGCGCTGGCCGCGCACCCAAAACGCAGCGCGCGGACGGGTGCGGGAGACGTTGACATCGCTGTGAGCTTTGCAGGCGTCACCATCACGCCGGGCGACTGGCTTTATGCCGACGCCGACGGGATCATCCTTTCAAAGACGAAATTGAGCTGATGCCGACCGCGAGCCGATCAAGCGGGGAGACACTTCTGCACATAGCGCGGCAGGGCGAAGGCCGCCTTGTGGACTTCGGGCGTGTAGTAGCGCGTGTCGAAGCCCGCCGCTGCGAGGCGCGCGCGCAGCGTTTCGACCGGCACGGCGGTTAGCGACGTATCGTCCGTGCCCCAGCCCATCGCCATCGGCCCGCCGACATAGGTGGGGATGGTGGCGAGATAGCAGGTTGCGACCCTGAAAAGGCGGCGGAATTTTTCGATCGTGCCCGTGAGTTCAGTTGATTGCAGGAAGGGCACGCCGTTTTGCGTGACGATGACGCCACCGGGCGCAAGGCGCGCCTTGGCGTTGCGGTAGAAGGCCTCTTCAAAAAGCACGACGCCGGGGCCGATGGGATCGGTCGAATCGACGATGATGACGTCGTAGCTCTCTTTGTTTTCGGCGACGAAAACCGTGCCATCCTCAAAGACCAGATCGAGACGCGGATCATCGAAAGCGCCCGCCGAAACCATCGACAGGTGCCGTTTCGAAAAATCCGTCACGGCAGGATCGATCTCCACCATGGTGATTTTTTCGATCGACTTGTGCCGTGTGGCTTCGCGCAGGATGCCGCCGTCGCCGCCGCCGATGATCAGAAGCTTCTTCACATTGCCATGCGCGAGCACCGGCACATGGGTCATCATCTCGTGATAGATGAACTCATCGCTCTCGGCGACCTGCGTGACGCCATCAAGCGTCATCATGCGGCCGAAGATCGGGTTGTCGAAAATCACAAGCTGCTGCTGGCCGGTATTTTCTTCGTAGAGAACCTTGTCAGCGCGATAGGCGGTGGTGAATCCCTCCGTCTCGTGGAGGGATTCGACGATCCACCGAGCGCTCATATCATGCCCCGTCCGCGACGATGCTCATCGACGCGAATGTCGGAGGGATTGAACGCCTCCTGAAGCACCGCAATAGCGTTATGCGGCTCGGCAATGCCACACATGAAGACGTCGAGAGCGGCATAATTCGCTTCCGGCCAGGTGTGGATCGAGATGTGGCTTTCCGCCAGCACGGCCACGCCCGACACGCCGCCATTGGGCGTGAAGTGATGGAGGTGGAT
>CAZLLB010000298.1:0-3072 GCA_964560165.1 uncultured Parvibaculum sp.
GTGAGCGGCCTTTGCGCGAGATCCGAAACCGCACCAGACAAAGGCGGCAAGGCAGCGACGGGAATTTTCAGAACACGGTAATGAAACGGCGTATCGCTGCCGGGCAGATTCTCGTAAGGCAGATCGGTATGACCGATAACCAACATGCCCGACCGGATACGATATTCGTTCTCAGCAATGAGCGTGCCGCCGCCCTTTATCTGCTCGCCGATGAATATGGAATCGGCGGAGGCGCGCTCGACATCGCTCCATGAGCGGTGGATTTTATAGGCCGAGGCCTGGATCTCAGTGAGCGTTGCATGGCCCACGGCGTTGGTGATGAAACGCCCCTCGAAGGCCGCGCGGCGCTCGGCGGGAAGCTCCAGCTGAGCGCCGAAAACAGCCTTGCCGCGCTCCTCACGCCAATAGTCGAAACGATGATGCGCAGGAATATGGTCTGTGGAGAATGCCAGCATGGCGGATGCGCCCCGGAGCAATAATCACCGGGTGAGGGTGCCATATCGAAACAGTCTCCGCTCGTTAAAAAATCGGCGATTATGAAGGAACAACGAAGGCGCGAAGGGGGCTAAAGCCCGGCAACCCGCGCTCGCCCGGCCAGCGCGATTGCGCCAACGCCGAGCGTGACCGCACCGAGCCAGACCAGCGGCCCAAAGGCAGGCAGCGAGACGCCGATCCAGAGCAGGATCGTGGCGACGGCAAGGCCACCGGCAAGCCGCGCCTTGCGGTCGTAGCGCTCTCCCATCCGGCTGGCGAAAACCTCGCCCAGCGCGAGAAGCGCCGCGACAAGACCGGCGAGGATACCGAGCGGCCAGAGCAGCAACACGAGAATCGCCAGCGGCAGGCCGATGATGGTGAATGCTGCGACAACGGCGAGGACCGGGGTGCCGAAGAGCCAGAGGAAGCCGATGGCGAAGGCGAAAAGCGGCTGCGTGGTCGCGGCTTCGCGCAAGCGCGGCATGGCGGTGGGCGACATCAGCGCGATGATGCCCGCCAGCGCGCCGAAGAAAACCGCGCCGGGCCAGGAGAGCCGATAACCGGGCACGGACCAGCCCTCGTGCCAGGAGCGCTGCACCGTCTGCGTTTCCAGCCTGTCGCGGAATACGTTCGATTTCATCGCGCCGTTGATTTGCGCGCCTGCATCGACCTCGGCGGGGAGTGCCGCGTAGTAATGCACATCGCCGCCGATGCGCGCATCGGGGCCGAAGGCGAGATGGACGCCGTAGAAACTGACGTCGCCCTTGACCTCACCATTGATGAGCGCGTCCTGCGCGCGGATGGCAAGCTCGCCGCCGATCTTGCCTTCGACCGCGACCCGGCGGGCGGCGATCCAGACGTCCTTCTTGACCGTGGTGCCCCCGGAGATGGAAACGGTTTCGCCGGTGGCGGTGAGTGAGCCGTCGATCTTGCGATCGACGGTGAAATCGCGACCGGCGAGATAGAACGTGTCGCCCGCCCGCCACTCGACCGCGCCATCGGCGGGCGCGGCGTGAGCGGCATTGAGGCCGAGCGCCAGACCGATCACAACAAATAACGCAAAAAATCCGTAGCGCATCTCGTTTCCTCCAGCTCTGTGACAAAGCTGGTGCGAGTTGGCAGATGTGTCAATGGAGGGAATGCCCCACTCCACCCCGGACGTGTCATCCCGGCCTCGTGCCGGGATCCAGGGACGTCAAGTGCAGAACCCGCGGCTCCTGGACCCCGGCACAAGGCCGGGATGACAGCAATTTGTGTGGCGGGCGGCTCCACCAAATGTCAGCGGCGAGTGGCCCCAATGCACGGCGACAGGATCGAATTACGCCGTGAATTCCATGATGACCGCATCGACGGCGAGGCTGTCGCCTGCTTTGGCTTCGATCTTGGCGACGGTGCAATCTTTCTCGGCGCGGAGGATGTTTTCCATCTTCATCGCTTCGACGACTGCGAGCGTATCACCCATCTTCACCTCCTGCCCCACTTCAACGGCGATCGACTTGACGAGGCCGGGCATCGGGCAGAGCAGGAATTTCGACGTGTCAGCGGCGACCTTCTCGGGCATCAAAAGCGCGAGCCGATGAGCGAGCGGCGTGCTCACAACGGCGGCGACGCTCGCGCCGCGATAACTGAGCCGGTAGCACTGCTTGGCACGGTCTAGCTGCACGACGATGGGCTGACCATCGACCTTGCCGGTGAAGACCGACTGTCCCGGCGTCCAGTCGCTGGTGACGAGATGCTCGGCAAGCTTGCCGCCCTTCTCGTCGAGGAACGTGACCTCGACGCCCGCCGCGATGCTCTCCGATGTCACACGCTGCGACCAGTCGCCGATGGAAACGATCCATTCGGATGGCAGCTTGCGCGGACGATGGGAAAGCTGACCGGTGATGAGAACGGCGCGATCAGCATGGAGCTTGTTGATGAAGACGGCGACGGCGGCGAGTTTCGCCGTGCGCTGCTCGCCAAGCTCGACGCCGTGGAAGCCTTCGGGGAATTCCTCGGCGATGAAGCCCGTGGTGATGTTGCCCGAACGCCAGCGCGGATGCTCCATGATGGCAGCGAGGAACGGGATGTTGTGGCGGATGCCTTCGATGCGGAAGCTGTCGAGCGCAACCGACATATGCTCGATCGCGGTGGCGCGATCCGGCCCATGTGTGCAGAGCTTGGCGATCATCGGATCGTAATAGATCGAGATTTCGCCGCCTTCATAAACGCCCGTGTCATTGCGAATGGTCAGGCCGTTCTGCGTACCTTCCGCAGGCGGCTGATAGCGCACGAGGCGGCCGGTCGAGGGCAGATTGTTGCGATATGGGTCTTCGGCATAGATGCGGCTTTCGATAGCCCAGCCTTTGATTTTCACATCGGACTGCTTGATCGAGAGTTTCTCGCCATAGGCAACGCGGATCATCTGCTCAACAAGATCGATGCCGGTGATGAGTTCGGTGACGGGATGCTCGACCTGAAGGCGCGTGTTCATTTCGAGGAAGTAGAACTTGCGGTCCTTGTCCACGATGAATTCGACGGTGCCTGCGCTGTCGTAACCAACCGCTTTGGCAAGCGCCACGGCTTCTTCGCCCATGGCTTTGCGCGTTTTCTCGTCGA
>CAZLLB010000299.1:0-3066 GCA_964560165.1 uncultured Parvibaculum sp.
AAGGTGACGGTGGTTGAATTCCTCGATGCGATCCTGCCGGGCATGGATGGCGAGGTGGTGAAGAATTTCACGCGCATTCTGAAAAAGCAGGGTTTCGATTTCAAGCTCGGTTCGAAGGTCACGAAGGTCGAGAAAACCAAATCCGGATTGAAGGTCAGCGTGGAGCCTGCTGCGGGCGGTGCGACGCAAGTGATCGAAGCCGATGCGGTGCTGGTGGCTGTCGGGCGGGTTGCCTATACGCAGGGGCTTGGCCTTGAAGCGGCAGGCATAAAGACCGACAAGCGTGGCCGTGTCGAAGTCGATGCGGCGTTGAAAACCAACGTGGACGGCATCTATGCGATCGGCGATGTGATCGCCGGACCGATGCTGGCGCATAAGGCGATGGAAGAAGGCGTGGCGCTGGCCGAGCGGCTCGCGGGGCACTACGGTCACGTCAATTACGATGTCATTCCGGCGGTGGTGTATACGGCACCGGAAGTGGCGAGCGTCGGCAAGACCGAAGAGCAACTGAAGGCCGAAGGCGTTGAGTATAACGCGGGCAAGTTTCCGTTCACCGCGAATGGACGCGCCAAGGCCAACAAGACGACCGAAGGTTTCGTCAAGATTCTCGCCGACAAGAGGACGGATCGCGTGCTCGGCGTTCACATTGTCGGTGCGAATGCGGGCGAACTTATTCAGGAAGCTGTCGTGGCGATGGAATTCTCCGGTTCGTCGGAAGACATTGCGCGCATGTGCTTTGCGCATCCGACCTTGTCGGAAGCGGTGAAGGAAGCGGCGCTGGCGGTGACGGGGCTGCCGATCCATATGTGAGTGGGCTCATGCGGCGTCACTTCACCCTCTGATGTCATCCCGGCCTTGTGCCGGGACCCAGAACGTCAAACTCGGAGCAAACAGCTACTGGACCCCGGCACAAGGCCGGGATGACAGGTTTTGTTTGTGGTGAGAAGAGATGGGTCCCGGGATGACAATGGGGTTTGGGGCGAACCTAGTGCCCGGACCTTGGATGCGCCTTGTCGTAAATATCCAGCAGCCGCTGGCTTTCGACTTCCGTGTACATCTGCGTGGTCGAGAGGCTGGCGTGGCCGAGCAATTCCTGAATAGCGCGGAGGTCGCCGCCTGCGGCGAGCAGATGTGTTGCGAAGCTGTGGCGGAACGCGTGGGGCGTGACGGTGTCTGCGAGCTGGAGGCGGTTGCGGAGCTTGATGACGAGGCCGCGCACGATGCGCTGGTCGATGCGCTTGCCCCGCGCGCCGACGAAGAGCGGGTCCGTGGGTTCGAGGCCGAAAGGGCAGAGCACAAGATATTCGTTCACAGCCTCGCGGGTGACGGGGAGAACGGGAGCGAGGCGTTCCTTCTGGCCCTTGCCGATGATGCGCATGACTTCGGGCAGCGGCGCATTGTTGCGGTTCAGGCCCAAGGCTTCGGAGATGCGCAGGCCGCAGCCGTAGAGCAGCGTCAGGATTGCGGCGTCGCGGGCGGCGATCCAGGGTGCGGATTCGATTTCGCCGGTTTCGGCGATCATGGCGCGGGCTGCGTTTTCGGCGACGGGTTTGGGGATGCCGTGCGGGATTTTTGGTGTGCGCAGGGCTTTCAGCGCCGCGTTGGAAACGATGTTGGCGCGATCCAGAAAGCGGAAGAATGAGCGGACGCTTGAGAGATTGCGGGCGAGGCTTCGGCTCGTCAGCCCGTCATTGCGGCGATGGGTGAGGAAGGCGCGGAAATCGCGGATCTGCAATGCGGAGAGCGCATCGAGAGTTGCGGCTTCACCGAGGTGGTCGCAGAGGAAATCGAAAAAGAGCGAAACGTCGCGGTGGTAGGCGATGAGCGTCAGGGGCGATGAGCGTTTTTCACCGAGAAGGTGGCCATACCATTTGCGGATTTCAGCGCGCACATCGCCCGCCGCCGCGATCGAGGCTGCCGCCTCGTCGGGGGTTGGCGCAATGTTCACTTCTGCGGCGGCAGGTCCAGCCATAGACGTATGCAGCGCTCGACGATCCGGGCGAGAAATTCGAGAAGATCGGCGGCCTGATCGGGGTGGAACTGTTCGGCTGTGGCACCGCCAAGCGCGAGCAGGCCGGGCGGGGTGACGCGCGAGAAATCGAGGCGGACCAGCGCTTCCGACTGCACGTTGTCGGCCTGCACGCCGTAGAGGCCGCGACTGCCATGGACATTGGCGACGAGGCGATAGGGAAGCTCGCCGCCCATCATGCGGGTGACGCCACCGAGTTCGAGAATGCGGATGCCTGCGGCGTCGGTGCTGGAAATGGAAGCGGCTTCGATGCAGAGCGACGCGGCGCCGAGACCGAGCGTTGCGGCGAGCCCCTCGGGTCCGGTGACATAGGCGACGAAGGCTTCGAAGCTCTGCGCATCGAGCATGGCGATTGCGGCGGCGTGTACCTGCTCGCGGGCGAGCGAGTTCAGCGATGAGGCTTCGATGAGATCAGACTGGATGTCGCGCAATGTGCGGACCTGACGCTGCAACTTGCCGATGACGAAATGCTGCATGTCCACGACGTTCGCGCCGTCATCGCGCGCGGGCAGGATGGCTGCGAGGAGATCGGCGTCGCTGGCGACGAAATCGGGATGCTGAAGCAGGAAGGCGCGAACTTCGCCTGCGGAGAGGCTGGGTGCGGATTCTCTGATCTGCGCGATTTCGTTCCGGTCGTTGAACTGACTCATTAACTAGCCCCTTGCAGGATTTATGACTTGAGCATGATCTTGGCTGAAAACCACATCCTTGACGTTAAGGGCGGGTGTTTTTCATGGTCATGCTTTAGAGAATTTTTTGGCCGGTCTTCTTCCAATCGGCGAGGAACTGTTCGAGCCCCTTGTCGGTCAGCGGGTGGTTTGCCAGACCACGCAACACGGCGGGCGGCACGGTGGCGACGTCGGCGCCCAGCATGGCGACGTCTTTCACGTGGTTTGCCGTGCGGATCGAGGCGGCGAGAATTTCAGTCTTGAAGTCGTAGTTATCGTAGATGGTGCGGATCTCGTGGATGAGTTCCATGCCGTCGAGATTGATGTCGTCGAGGCGGCCGATGAAAGGCGAGATGAAGGTCGCGCCGG
>CAZLLB010000300.1:0-3066 GCA_964560165.1 uncultured Parvibaculum sp.
TGCGCGAAGCGGGCATCAATGTCTGCTCGGGCGGCATTGTCGGCATGGGCGAGGAAAAATCCGACCGCATCGGCATGTTGATGGCGCTTGCCAATCTGCCCGAGCATCCGCAGAGCGTGCCGATCAACCAGTTGATGCAGGTTGAGGGTACGATGCTCGGCCACTCGCAGCAGATCGACCCCATCGAATTTGTGCGCACCATCGCGGTGGCGCGTATCTCGATGCCGAAGTCGGTCGTCCGTCTCAGCGCCGGGCGCGAGAACATGTCGGAAGAGACGCAGGCGCTCTGCTTCCTTGCCGGAGCCAATTCGATCTTCATCGGCGAGAAATTGCTGACGACGAAGAACCCGGAAGCCGACAAGGATGAGCGGATGTTTGAAAAGCTCGGGCTGGAGCCAATGCCGGCTCATGCATGTCCTTCGGCGAAATAGCGCGTCATTGCGAGGCGCGGAGCACCGTGGCAATCCAGAAAGCCGCGAAGGAAGACTGGATTGCTTCGCTTGCGCTCGCAATGACGGAAACTCGTCACCCGACTGCAAGGCCCGCGCCCCATTCAGTGCGCCAATGCTTGATGCGTTCCTTTAGAGCCGCATCGAGCAAGTAGGGCGTCAGGTCTTCGTTTTCCACACGCTCGACGATCTCGAAAGCGAAGGCTGCTTCGCCTTGTGCATTCCACACGGCTTGCAGCACCCTGTTTGGATGCGTGCCAAGACGCAGCGTGAACCAGATGCCATTTTGCTGCGCGTCGAGATTGCGGCTCGGCGCAACCCAGACTTCGCCCGTGCTCATGCAGCGGATCGCATAGACGCCCGGCGAAACCTTGCGCTCCTTGTAGTCGCGCGCGAGCTGGCGTTTCTTGTCTTTGTCCATTTCAGTCTCGTTTCAAATTTCGGCGCGGTTCGAGCGGCGGCACGATGCGGGCGAGTTTCTGGTTGAGGCGATAATGCGCCTGACGGTCGAGCGGCTTTGCCCAGTCGCGGCCGATCAATTGCCAATCGGGGTCGGCAACGTCCAGCCCAAGGCTTTTCAGAAGCCCCGCCTCGCAGACAACGAATTGATGGCGATAGGGAAAGAGGAAGCGATCCTTGCGCGCCAATGCGGCATGGGCTTCTTCGTAAGTTGCAAACCACGCATTGAGATAGAAGCTTGTCTTCGGCGGGAAGAGCCGCGTGGTGTCGAAGGCCGGCATTTCGATATGCGCTTCTGCCGCCAGGTGCTGCCAGTCGCGAAAGCCCATTTCGCGGGCGATGACGGCGAGCGCATGTTTGCGTTGGACGCGCGAGCGATCGGCCAGTAGCGCATTGGCGTTGCCGTCAGGCCAAAGGCTTGCGAGGCGATGCGCGGCTCCATAGGCGCGGCGCTTGTCGGCGCTCTCAAAGTCTTTGAGCAATTTGCTCGCGCGAACCTTGTATTCGTCGAGCGCAGATATGTCGTTCGGGGTTTCTGCTTCCGGGCGCACGGATGCCTCCTCTTGTCTGACTGTCGTTGGTCCGAAGCAACGGCAAACAATATGAAGGCGATGCGAGCAGGAAGGCGTCGTCTCTTAACGTGCGAAGGTGAGATCCTCTTTCTCGGACGGCGGCACCCTTCGCGGCACCAGAGGCATCAATACACCGTTAGAGGCAAAGCCGAAAGCCAAAGATTGAGAGTGGTCTCTTTTGGGAAGCGGATCGCTTCTTGTCACTGAGCGTCAAGTCAGATGATCTGAAAACCACCCCCCAAACGAAAGCGTTTGTAGGCTTCGATGCTGCGCCTCATGTTTGGCAGCATATTATCTGGAAGGTGCTCAGGCGCGAACCAATCCAGCGCCAGGGATTCTTCGTCACACCGAAGCTCACCCTCAAACTCGGTCGCGTAGAACATGAGAGCATGGAAATGACACTCGTCTCCATTTGGAAACATGATCCGCTCGAATTGCGGATCATCTCCGAAACCAAATGGATGTAAAGTGCGAACCGTCAGCCCGGTCTCTTCGTAAATTTCCCGGGACAGCGACTCAAGAACCCCTTCATCATCCTCGGCGTTTCCACCAGGAAGCCCCCACATCTCGAAATCTCGACGCTTCTGGAGGAGATACTCCCCCCTTTCGTTCAGCAGCACTACTCTAGCACCGGGAACGTGAAGCAATCGCCTACCAACAAGCGCTCTCAGCTTTCCGAGGGTGCTTGCGGCAAACTCGCGGCGACCACCGTCATTGTCTGATTCCATGCTCATACCGATGTTTTACATATGGCTTTTAAAGATTCCTCAGGCCCAATCATAATCGACCGATAACTGGACCGTCAGCAAGGCGGACACCGTCTGCCAAGTGGCGCACTTGCCAGGGCGGCGCAAAATCCGCCTATATGCGGGTTGGTTCGATACAAAGGTCGCCGCTCATGTCCTTCCCTCCCGCCAATCCGCTCATCAACAATCCGCCGCAATGGCTTGCCGAAGGCGCAAAGCATCTCTGGCTGCCCTACACGCAGATGCAGACGGTGCCGATGGCACTGCCGGTGGTGAAAACAGACGGGGTGCGGCTGACGCTCAGCGACGGGCGCGAACTCATCGACGGCACGTCTTCATGGTGGACGGCGGCGCATGGCTATAATCATCCGCATATTCGCGAGGCGGTGACGGCGCAATTGCAGAAGATGCCGCATGTGATGCTGGGTGGCCTCGCGCATGAACCGGCGGTGCGGCTGGCGACGCGGCTGGCAAAGCTGCTGCCCGGCGATTTGCAGCACACTTTCTTTTCGGAATCCGGCTCCGTCTCGGTCGAGATCGCGATGAAGATGGCGGTTCAATACTGGATCAATAGCGGCGTCAAAGGCCGCACACGCTTTGTCTCGTTTCGCGGCGGCTATCATGGCGATACGCTGGCGGCCATGTCGGTCTGCGATCCCGACGAAGGGATGCACTCGCTCTTCAAGGGCGCGATTGCCGAGCAGCTCATCACCGATCTGCCGACGACGCCGGAACGCGAAAAGGCTTTCGACGACTTCCTGAGCGCTCACAAGCACGAAGTCGCCGCCGTGATGACCGAGCCGCTGGTGCAGGGCGCGGGCGGCATGATCTTTCACGATG
>CAZLLB010000301.1:0-3064 GCA_964560165.1 uncultured Parvibaculum sp.
CTTTCAGAATATCGACAATATTGTCGTCCGAAAGCACGTTGTCGCTATGTTCTGCTTCGATCAGATCCTTGATGCGATGACGCACAGCCTCGGCGGAATGCGCTTCGCCGCCTTCCGTGGCGTTGATCGAGGAGGTGAAGAAATATTTCATCTCGAAGATGCCGCGCGGCGTCGCAATATATTTGCTCGAGGTGACGCGGCCCACCGTCGATTCGTGCATCGAGATCGCGTCGGCCACCGTGCGCAGGTTGAGCGGTCGTAAATGCTGGATGCCGTACATCAGGAACGCATCCTGCTGGCGAACAATTTCGGAAGCGACTTTCAAGATCGTGCGCGCGCGCTGGTCGAGACTTTTGACGAGCCAGTTGGCGTTGTTGAGACATTCCGAAAGATAAGCCTTCGCCGTCGGGTCGCCGGAAATCTTGCTGACCTCGGCATAATATTGCTGATTGACCAGAACGCGCGGCAGCGTTTCAGAATTCAATTCGATCGCCCAAGTGCCGTCGTTGCGCTGGCGAATGAAGACATCGGGAATGACAGGCACCACTGGCTCGCCGCCAAAGGCAAGGCCGGGCTTGGGATTGCAGCCTCGAATATCCTCGATCATGCCAGCTATGTCTTCGCGGTCGGCGCCGCAAAGTTTCATCAGCAAGTCGAAATCGCGGCGCGCGAAAAGTTCCAGATGCTCCAGAAAAGCCTGCATTGCAGGGTCGAGACGGTCGCGCTCGGCAAGCTGGAGTGAAAGACATTCCTTCAGATTGCGCGCGCAGATGCCGGTGGGGTCGAAGGTCTGGAGAACCTTCAGCACATTTTCGGTTTCGGCGAGATCGGCACCGAGGCGCTCGGCAATCTCGGCCATGTCGGCCGTGATGTAGCCGGTCTCGTTGACCTGATCGATGAGATAAGAGGCAATCATCCGCTGGCGCGGATCCCTGATCGCCATCTGCATCTGTTCGGTGAGGTGTTCGCTGAGCGTCGCCTCCCGCGTCAGCGTCGCTTCAAGGCTGAAGTCGCTATCGCCGCCCGAGCCTGCGCTGCTGGTCTTGAGGTTCTGCCAATCCGAGCTTGTCTGTCCGGGCGCTGCGGCTGCTGCCTCGTTCTGCGTGTCGCTGCGGCTTTCGTCATAGACGTTTTCATAATCGACATCGAGATCGCCATCGCGCGAGGGCGGCGGCCCGTCCTCGCTCAGCGTCAGCGCAGTTTCGGAAGCGTGACCAGATTCGTAGTCCTCGCCGCTCTCGCGTTCGGCGCTTTCGCGCTCCGCACTCAGGCGTTCGGTTTCCGGTTCGCTGGATGCGACTTCGAGAAGCGGATTTTTCTCAAGCTCCTGCTCGACATATTCGCCGAGTTCGAGATTGGAAAGCTGTAGCAGCTTGATCGCCTGCTGCAATTGGGGCGTCATGACCAGGGCTTGCCCCTGGCGCATTTCGAGCCGCGGTGCTAGCGCCATCTGTGGTGCAGCCCCCTACGCATTCTAGAGCGAAAACCTGTCGCCGAGATAAAGTCGGCGCACGTCTTCGTTACCCACGATTTCAGAAGGCTTGCCTTCCATCAGAACATGGCCGTCATGAATGATGACGGCACGGTCGATCAGTTCCAGCGTCTCGCGCACATTGTGATCGGTGATCAGAACGCCGATCCCGCGATCCTTCAGATGCGCCACGAGGTCTCGAATATCGCCAATGGCGATGGGGTCGATGCCCGCGAAAGGTTCATCGAGCAGCATGAACGAGGGCTGCGTCGCCAGCGCGCGCGCGATCTCGACGCGGCGGCGTTCGCCGCCCGACAACGCGATCGACGGCGTACGCCGCAAATGGGTAATCGAAAATTCGGCTAGCAGATCGTCGAGCTGCGCTTCGCGGCGGTCGCGGTCCTTCTCCACGACTTCGAGCACAGCGCGGATATTCTGCTCCACCGTCAGCCCGCGAAAGATCGAGGCTTCCTGCGGCAGATAGCCGATGCCCATGCGGGCGCGGCGATACATGGGCAGGTCGGTAATATCGCGCCCATCCAGCGCGATTGCGCCATAATCGGGTGAAACGAGGCCGGTGATCATGTAAAAAACGGTGGTCTTGCCCGCTCCGTTGGGTCCGAGAAGGCCCACAGCCTCACCCCGGTTCACCTCGAAACTGACCCCCCGAACGACCGGGCGGCGGCGAAAACTCTTGCCGATCTTGGAAACCGCCAACCCCTGATTATTCGCGACAAGGCGCGGTGCTCGTGCGGACTGTTTCGTCGGCGCGGCTCGGGTGGTCGCGGTTTTGGCGCGGCTCGGCATTGGTGCCCCTCAATCAATTGCCATCATGAAACGGCAGTTGGCATTAAAATTGTATGAAGTGCAGCCGTTAACCAAGCGATCTTTCACTTTTTCGGGGGTTTGGCAGGCTGATTCTCGGCATTTGTCGGCATAAATAGCGCTTTGACACGCCCATTGGCACCCGGCTTCGCAGCATCCCCCGGAGCGCCCCCGGTCACCCGGCTGCGCCCGCTGTTAAGATCGATAAAGAGCTTGGTGCCCCGGATCACGTTCTTGCCCTGGCGCAACACCACACTGTCGCCCATGACGATCGTGCGGTCGGCCACGACATAGCGCGCCCAGTCGCCATCCGCCGACTGGTCGTCCTTCGACAACACATGCACCGCGCCGCTCGCATAAATTTCCCGGATCTGCGTCTTGCCGCCTTCGCCTTCGGGCGCATAGGAGGCCTGAAGCCGGTCGGAGCGCATTCGGGTCTGTCCCTGCACCGTAATCACATTGCCGATAAAGGTTGCCGTCTTGGCCTTGTCCTCGACCTCAAGGCTGTCCGCTTCGATCTCGATCGGCTCGTTGGGGTCGGTGGCAAAGCCGCCAAGCGGGCTGTCGGATACGGGCTTGGCCACTGCCTTGGCCTTGGCGGGCGCTTCGGCGGCTGCCGCATTGGCCGGCATGAAGATGAGAGCAAGCGGTGCACCGCTCAGCCCCATTGCCAGCGCCATTCCGGCAAAAGTGAAAACCGTCTTCCGCACTGTGTGCTTGCTGATTTCCGGCATCGACGTTTCCCACCCCATGGATTTATTGCTTTGC
>CAZLLB010000302.1:0-3064 GCA_964560165.1 uncultured Parvibaculum sp.
TCCCCGCCGATTTCATTTTTTGTGAAACGCCATGCGCGCACTGACCGTCATTCCAGGTCAGGCGAATTCTGCGCGCCTCGACGAGATGCCCGATCCGCCAAAGCATGACGGTTCTGTCCTCGTCCGTACACTTGCCATCGGCATCTGCGGCACGGATCGCGAAATCATCGAAGGCAAATATGGATGGGCACCGCCCGGTGAATCTCGGCTTGTGATAGGCCATGAATCGCTCGGCATGGTCGAAGACGCGCCCATAGGGGCAGACTTTAAAAAAGGCGATCTTGTAGCTGCCATCGTGCGTCGGCCCGATCCCGTTCCATGCGTGGCTTGCGCGACGGGCGAATGGGATATGTGTCGCAACGGACAATATACCGAACGCGGCATCAAGGAGCGCCACGGCTATGGCTCGGATTTTTTCCGTATCGAACCTGAGTTTCTGGTGAAGATCGATGAGGCGCTGGGCGCGGCAGGCGTCCTTCTGGAGCCTACAAGCATCGTCGCCAAAGCCTGGGACCACATCGAACGGATCGGCACGCGGACAAGATCGTGGAAAGCCGCGCGTGTATTGGTGACGGGCGCGGGACCCGTGGGCCTTCTGGCGGCGATGATCGGCGCGGAACGCGGGCTTGAGGTGCATGTTCTCGACCGTGCGCTCAAAGGCGCGAAACCGGACCTCGTTCGCGCATTGGGCGGAACCTACCATTCTGATGCGAGTGCATTGAAAGACATTCGCCCCGACATCGTTCTGGAATGTACGGGAGCGTCGCAGGTCGTGCTCGACACGATTGACTGCGTGGCACCGGAAGGCATCGTCTGCCTGGCTGGCGTATCGTCGGGTGGCCGCAAAATCGCCATCGACATTGGCCTTCTCAATCGCGAAATGGTGCTGGAGAACAATGTGGTTTTCGGCAGCGTCAACGCCAACCGCTCGCATTACGAAGCGGCTGCACTGGCGCTTGCGCGCGCGGACAAAGCATGGCTCGCGCGGCTGATCTCGCGCCGTGTCGCGCCGGAAGACTGGCGGAGCGCATTGACGCGGCGCGACGATGACATCAAGGTTGTCATCGACTTCACGCTCGGAGCAGGCAATGCCGCACCGTATTGAGAATTACGCCCTTATAGGTGATTGCGAAACTGCTGCGCTGGTCGGACGTGGCGGCTCCATCGATTGGTTGTGCTGGCCGCGCTTCGATTCCGACGCCTGCTTTGCCGCACTTCTCGGCAAGCCGGACAATGGCCGCTGGCTGATCGCTCCTCGCGACATGACGAATGTAGAGCTGAGCCGACGCTATCAAGGCGACACGCTCATTCTGGAAACGCGATTTGAAACGCCGGACGGTGTGGTGAAGCTCGTCGATTTCATGCCACCGCGCCACGGGACATCCGACATCGTCCGCCTCGTGATCGGCGAGCGCGGCACGGTCACAATGCGCACCGAACTCGAAATCCGCTTCGGCTACGGCGCGACTGTCCCCTGGGTACAGAGCATCGGCGAGAACACGCTGCAAGCCGTTGCCGGGCCGGACATGGTCGTGCTGCGCACATCCGTATCGCTGCATGGCGAACAACTGACGACGGTCGGCGATTTCACTGTCAAGGAAGGCGAGACCTCCTCCTTTGTCATGACCTATCAGCCATCGCATGAGCCGCCGGTGGAGCCACTAGACCCGATCGGCGCGCTGCATGACACGGAAGCCTTCTGGAAGGAATGGGCGGCCAAAGCCAAGAATGCCGGACCGTGGCATGCCGCCGTTACCCGCTCGCTCATCACGCTGAAGGCGCTGACCTACGCGCCAACCGGCGGCATCGTCGCAGCGCCAACGACATCGCTGCCCGAAAGCATCGGTAGTACACGCAACTGGGACTATCGCTTCTGCTGGGTCCGCGATGCAACGCTGACCCTGCTCGCCTTGATGAATAGCGGCTATTACGACGAAGCCCGCGCCTGGCGAAGCTGGCTGATGCGCGCCGTCGCAGGAACGCCTGACAAATTGCAGATCATGTATGGAATTGCCGGAGAGCGCCGCCTCACCGAATGGGAGGTGCCGTGGCTGACCGGCTATGAGAATTCACTTCCCGTCCGCATCGGCAATGCTGCGCATGATCAACTTCAGCTCGACGTCTATGGCGAGTTGATGGACGCGCTCTATCAGGCGCGGCGCGGCGGGCTGGAATATCTCGAAGCCGACTGGGCGCTGCAATGCGAAATCCTGCGCCACCTCGAAACCATCTGGCACCAGCCGGATGAAGGTCTTTGGGAAGTGCGCGGCGGCCGCAAGCACTTCACCCATTCCAAGGTCATGGCCTGGGTCGCGTTCGACAGGGGCATCAAAAGCATCGAGGAATACCACCTGCCCGGCCCGCTGGAGCGCTGGCGCGAGGTGCGCCAGTTCATTCATGAAGAAGTCTGCCGGCGCGGCTATGACGCGAAGCGGGGCACTTTTGTCCAGAGCTTCGATTCAGAGGCACTGGATGCGAGCCTGCTGCTTCTGCCTGCCGTCGGCTTTCTGCCGCCGGAAGATCCGCGCATCCGGGGAACGATCGAGCACATCGAACGCGAGCTTATGGCTGATGGTTATGTCCTGCGCTACAAGACCGAAGAAACGGAAGACGGCCTGCCGCCCGGCGAAGGCGCTTTTCTGGCGTGCAGCTTCTGGCTGGCGGATGCTTACGTGATGCTCGGCCGCATGGACGATGCGCGCGCTCTTTTTGAACGCCTCGTCGGTCTCTGCAACGATCTTGGTTTGCTCTCCGAGGAATATGATCCGGTCGGGTTGCGGATGCTCGGAAACTTCCCGCAGGCTTTCTCTCACGTTGGGCTGATCAATACAGCGCACAATCTGAGCCGTGTCTCCAAGCCCGTCGATCAGCGCGCCGATCGCGGCGCGGCGCCCAGCGACCAGCCCATTGAGGCGGCGGCGGACTGACTGGACGACAACCAGACGGCAATGGTGGAATTGAACAGGGATTGGCATGGTGGCGGAGACGGAGGGATTCGAACCCTCGATACGGCTTTACACCGTATAACGGTTTAGCAAACCGTCGCCTTCAGCCACTCGGCCAC
>CAZLLB010000303.1:0-3061 GCA_964560165.1 uncultured Parvibaculum sp.
GATCCCGCCCATGACGATGAGCGCGTCATATCCGTCCGTCGTCGTCGGCACGTCTCGCGCGGCACCGGTTACGAGATCGCGTTTCTCCAGCGTGTAGATGATGTCTGCTTCCGCACCGAGCCGTGTCGCTTCCTCCAGCAACACGCCCGGCCCGGAATTGATCTCATTGACCAGATAAAGGATGCGCATGAGGCGTTGCGTCAGGCCGTTGCGAAACGGTCGCTGGCGCGCACCATCACATCGACAATGCCAGGCTCCGTCGCGGTGTGCCCCGCATCCGGCACGATATTGAGTTCCGCATCGGGCCAGGCTTTCGCCAGTTCCCAGGCTGTGAACATCGGCGTCACCACGTCATAGCGGCCCTGCGCGATGACGCCCGGAATGCCCTTGAGCTTCCCTGCATTGCGGATCAGCTGATCCTGCGGCTCAAGCCAGCCCTTGTTCATGAAGTAGTGGCACTCGATGCGCGCGAAGGCGAGGGCGAAGTGCCCATCGGCAAAACGCGCCACGCGCTCGGCATCGGAAAAGAGCGAAAGCGTCGTCCCCTCCCATATGCTCCAGGCTTTGGCGCAGGCGATCTTCTCGGCTTCATTGTCGCCGGTTAGCCGCTTGTAATAGGCAGCCATCAGGTTGCCGCGCTCAGCCACGGGGATCGGTGCGATAAAATGTTCCCAGGCATCGGGAAAGAGGGCGTCCGTGCCCTCCTGATAGAACCAGTCCAACTCGCGCTTCCGCAGCGTGAAGATGCCGCGCAGGATGATCTCGCTGACCCTGTCTGGCTGCGTCTCAGCATAGGCGAGCGCCAGCGTCGAACCCCAGGAGCCGCCGCAGAGTTGCCAGCGCTCGATCTTGAGGTGGGCGCGTAACACTTCCATGTCGGCGACGAGGTCCCATGTCGTATTTTCCTTCAACTCGGCATGGGGCGTCGATTTTCCGCACCCCCGCTGATCGAAGAGGATGATGCGATAGGCGCGCGGATCATGTGTTCGCCGCATCGTCGGGTTGCTGCCCCCGCCGGGCCCGCCGTGAATGATGACGACAGGCTTACCGTTCGGATTGCCGCATTCCTCGTAATAGATCGTATGCAGCGCCGAAACCTGCAATGTGCCGGTCTTGTTGGGCTCGATTTCGGGGTAAAGCGTGCGTCGCGCGGCGGTGTCGAACATGGGTGGAAATTTTCCCTCTGACGGGTCTTCGCGATTAGCGAAGAGCGGTGGAAAAGAGAATCAAGCTACTGAAATATCTCACGTTTTTGTGGCGATGAGGGGCCGTCAAGGGGCGTTAACCAAAAAAACATTCATCCTCATGCCACAACGTGTTGACCTCGGGGCGGCACGGGCTACTATATCTGGACACCACGCGCTGATTTGGGGCTCCCGAGGGGCGAGGTTATCACTGAATATACGAGTCCTGCCTTGCTGGGCAGACAGACGGCGAAAGCATTTGCTTCGCCCGGAGAGGTTTTTGCGTCCCCTGCGGCGGCGGAGCGGATGCAAATAGGGCTAAGAGGGGATCGGGTTATGCTCAACGATACGTCGAAAGCGGTTGATATGCGTGAGATTGAGGCCAATTTGTCCGCGCTCGTTTCCGGCGATGGCGGCCCGCGCCGCGCGGCCACGCGCAGGCTCGCTGCCGATATTGAGGCTACCGAGCAGCCCGAAATGCCTTTCGGCGAAGCCGACCAGATCGTTCAGGTCGCCCATGGTTTCCGCGTCAAGGTCGATCGGACGCGCGACGCATTGCTGACCGAATTCGGCAAGGCGACGCTCAATGATCGCTATCTGCTTCCCGGCGAGTCCTATCAGGACCTTTTTGCGCGCGTCGCTTCCTTCTATGCTGACGATGAGGCCCATGCGCAGCGCCTTTATGACTATATCTCGAAGCTCTGGTTCATGCCCGCGACGCCCGTTCTGTCGAACGGCGGCACACAGCGCGGCTTGCCGATCTCCTGCTTCCTCAACGAAGCATCCGACAGCCTTGAGGGCATTCTCGGCCTCTGGAACGAGAACGTCTGGCTCGCAGCCAAAGGCGGCGGCATCGGTTCTTATTGGGGTAATCTGCGCTCCATCGGCGAAACGGTCGGCGGCAACGGCAAGACCTCCGGCATCATTCCCTTCATCCGCGTCATGGATTCGCTGACGCTGGCGATCAGCCAGGGCTCGCTCCGTCGTGGCTCGGCGGCGGTGTATCTGCCCGTCGATCACCCCGAAGTCGAAGAATTCATGGAAATGCGTCGCCCGACCGGTGGCGATCCGAACCGCAAGGCGTTGAACCTTCATCACGGCATCCTCGTTTCCGACGCCTTCATGCGTGCTGTCGAATCCGATGCCGATTGGGATTTGAAGAGCCCGAAGGACCGCTCCGTGCAGAAGACGGTTTCGGCGCGCTCGCTCTGGATTCGGATGCTCACCTCGCGCATCGAAACCGGTGAGCCCTATATCGTCTTCAAGGACACGGTGAACGATGCGCGGCCCGAGCACCACAAGCTCGCGGGTCTTGAGGTCAAGACATCGAACCTTTGCGCTGAAATCACGCTGCCGACCGGCATCGACCAGCATGGCGAGCAGCGCACTGCCGTCTGCTGCCTGTCGTCGCTGAACCTCGAAAACTATTTCGAGTGGCAGGACAATCCGCACATCATCGAAGACGCCATGCGTTTCCTCGACAACGTGTTGCAGGACTTCATCGAACGTGCCCCCAGTGAAATGAGCCGCGCGAAATACGCCGCTGCGCAAGAGCGCTCCGTCGGCCTCGGGGTCATGGGCTATCACTCGTTCCTGCAAGCCAACATGATCCCCTTTGAGGGTGTGATGGCGAAAGTCTGGAACAAGCGCATGTTCAAGTCCATTCAGGACGGCGTGAACGCGGCCTCCAGGAAGCTCGCGGACGAACGCGGCGCCTGCCCGGACGCCAAGCAATACGGTTTCCACGAACGCTTCTCGAACAAGACGGCCATTGCGCCGACAGCCTCGATCTCGATCATCACCGGCGGAACCTCGCCGGGTATCGAGCCGATTGCTGCCAACAGCTTCACGCACAAGACGCTGTCGGGCTCCTTCAA
>CAZLLB010000304.1:0-3049 GCA_964560165.1 uncultured Parvibaculum sp.
AACCAGATAAGTCTCTATCTGCTGCGTGATGGTGCGGCAATGCGCCTGCACGCCGATCGATTCAGATGCCGGGCAAATTTCCTTCAGGAAATGCAGACAGGCCTGCGCTTTCGTCACCCGTTCGCCATTCGGCATCTGCGTCGCATCAGGTCTGCGCGGTCCGTTTTTGCCGTAAACACCAATCTGATGCAGCGGCAGGGCCTTTGCGAGTTCCTGCTCGAAGCGCGACATTTCCTCAGTAATCGAAGCCGAAAGGCGCGCCCGCGCTGCGAGAATGCGGTGCCCCCATTCGCTCACCCGGCGAATGTCTATTTCATGGACGAAGCCTTGCGAGATTTCGGCAAAGCGCAATACGCGTTCGCGCATCCGCCCGAGGTCGATTTTCCCCGGCCTCTTCGTTTCCAGCTCGCTGGCGATATCCTCGATCTCGCCAAGGAATGTCTGGCCAAGTTCGGCAAGGCCCGAGCGCCCCAGCGCCGCGTCATTGCCGAAGCCCGACAATTTGCGCACCAGCCGCAATATCTGCCACGGCGCATTCATTCGGCGCATTGCCGCCAGCGGAATATAGATCGCATGATCCGGCGATGCCTCGCGCGCTTCCTCATAAAGCCCACCCACCTGCGCCGCCAGATGATCGTCGAAATCTGCGATGTGTCGGGGGAGCGCGTCACGCAAGCTCAGCATGAACGGCGCGACAGCGAGCGCCTCGGCTATGAAACGCGCTTCCTCAATCATGGCGTCGCCACCCAGCATCCGCTCAAGGCTCCGTCGCTGCGCAATGTCGCGGCGCGCGGCCTCAAGGCCCTCCAGAAGCGCGGCCGAGCAGGTCGCATGAAGCACGGCGACCGCGCCGCTATGGGCGATGGCATCGCCACTCAGCGTGTGATCGACGACGCGGCCCGTAATGTCGGGCAGTGCATCGGGCATCAATTCAGTGGTTAGCCAGAACCAGACAGGGTCGATCGAGCTTCGGGTAATCTGGCGCATATGGCGCGACAGATCGCGTTTATCCACGAGCAGGTCTTCGAAGGGCAGGCAGAACTGGCGCAACGGATCTGGCACACCGGGCCGCGGGCCGCCACCCTGTCCCAGCGCGGGGCGCAGCGAGGTGAGCAGCAACTCATAAGGCAGGCCGTCGGCCCCTTGCAGCTTTTCCCGCTCCAGACCCGAGGCGAGTTTCCTCGCCATCGCCGGGGATAGCCGCGACAACAGACTGGACAGGCGTTCAGCAAGACCTGAATTGGGTTTCGATTCCATAAGTCCGCAACCGTCATAAACGCGGAGCGGCTTCGCAAAGCCGATGCCTCCGAATACAACGATAGCGGGCCATGCTTAATAATCCTTTCACACAGGCTCGCGTGGACCGCCCTGCGACTCTCATGCGAATCTGCCGTTGCGGGCTGATTTTTCCCGGAAACCCGGTCATAAACCTCCCGGCCCCTTCCTTTTTGTGGCGCGCGCTCTAGCATTGGTCGGCATGAATCCAGCCCCGCTCTACCATCGCGCCCGTTCATTTGTCTGGGACACCTCGCTCGACGGCCTGCCTGCCTGGCAGGTGGCGATCATTGAGGCCTGCCGGATCGCCTGGGTCGTTGGCCGCGATCTTCTCAACGGGCGGCTTAATCTGCGCGCCATGAGCCTCGTCTATACGACGCTGCTGTCGCTTGTGCCCACCATCGCCATCGCCTTCGCGGTTTTTCGCGCCTTCGGTTATGACGTCTATGTACAAGGTCTGCTCACCGAATTTCTCGGGCCCCTAGGCTCGCAAGGCTCGGACATCACCGGCAAACTGATGGAATTCGTTGACCGTGTGAACGCAAATGTTCTCGGTACGGTCGGTTTCGCCTTCCTGCTCTATACCGTCGTCTCCATGGTCAACAAGATCGAGGAGGCCTTCAACAACATCTGGCACGTCCAGTCCAACCGCTCGCTGGCGCGTCAATTCACCGAGATCGTCAGCATGGGCGTCCTCGGGCTTCTGGTTCTCTTCACCGCACTTGGCATCATGGCGGGCGCGCTTTCCAATTCCTATGTCGGAACGGTGATCGACTTCGGGCCGGTACGCTTTCTCATCTCTCAGATGAGCAAGCTCGTGCCTTATGCCATCCTCATCGCCACCTTCACTTTTCTCTACATGATGATCCCCAATACTCGGGTTCGGCTCAGCTCGGCGCTGGTCGGCGCGACGGTTGCAGGCATCGCCTGGGGCCTGACGGGATGGGCCTTTGCCACCTTCGTCGTCAAGTCGGCGCAATATGTGGCGGTCTATTCGGCCTTTGCCAGCCTTGTCGTCTTCATGATCTGGCTCTATGCCGCCTGGCTCATTCTTCTCGTCGGCTGTTCCATCGCCTTTTATTTCCAGAAGCGGCGGCATTTGTCGCCGGTCATCGGCCTCGCGCTGCTCACCTCGCGTCAGCAGCAGCGCATGGCGGTTCACGCGCTATTGCTGATTCACGAGGCTTACGAAAAAGGCGAGAAACCCTGGAGCGAGGAAGCGCTGTCGCGAAAGCTGCGGCTGCCTATGGAATCCGTTC
Source organism: uncultured Parvibaculum sp. (assembly GCA_964560165.1). Lineage (GTDB taxonomy): Bacteria > Pseudomonadota > Alphaproteobacteria > Parvibaculales > Parvibaculaceae > Parvibaculum. Next base: position 2,535 of record CAZLLB010000304.1, read on the forward strand.
AGGACATTGAGATGGCGCTGGAAGAAAGCGGTTTCATCGCTCAATCCGGCGGCAATCCCGGCTGCCTCATTCCCAGCCGCCCGGCGCGGCTGGTGCGTATCGCCGATGTCATAGAAGCGTTGCGTCGCCGCCGCGATGCGGGCGGCATCTCCGACGCCGCGCTCGCCCACGAGCCGCGGATCGACGCTTTCTTTGACAAACTCAACGCCGTCGAGGCCGAGCGTCTGGAAAGCACCACGATCGCCACGCTGCTCGAGACCGAGAACCCAGCGCGTTAATATTTGATTCGTCCTTCGGCCCCGCTTTCGCTTCGTTTCAAGCGCCTCTTCGCTGTTTTTCCTCTAAGTGAAAAAAAGCCCGTCATTATTGGGTTTTTCACGCCTCACGTCGCCACGCGCGCGGCGCGCGGCACACATTGCTTGACGACCAGCGATATGCATCCCAGGCTCTTGATCTCGATTGGTTTCAACAACTGAAAGGAGGTGATCCGATGTCTAACGGTTTGATGACGCCGT
>CAZLLB010000305.1:0-3033 GCA_964560165.1 uncultured Parvibaculum sp.
CTCGGCTCGATCCCCTTCGGCCTCATTTTCACGCGCATGGCCGGCCTTGGCGACATACGCGACATAGGCTCTGGCAATATCGGCGCAACCAATGCGCTGAGGACCGGCAATCGCTGGGTCGCTGGCGGCACATTCCTTTGTGATGCAGGCAAGGGCGCGGTCGCAGTGCTGATCGCGCAGTGTATCGCGCCTGACGCGAGCGCTGTGGCCCCTATGGCCATGATTGCAGCCGCTGCTGCCTTCCTCGGCCATCTTTACCCGGTCTGGCTGGGCTTCAAGGGCGGCAAGGGCATTTCGACATTCATCGGTATCAACCTCGCGCTCTATTGGCCTGTGGGGCTGCTGTTCTGCGCTGCATGGCTCGGCACGGCTGCGATCTTTCGTTATTCATCGCTTGCGGCTCTTATAGCTGCGGTGTTGACGCCGGTTTTTCTATCGCTCTTTGGGCGTTTCGATCTCATACCCTTGAGCGCCATTCTCGTTGCGCTGATCTATTTCGCGCATCGCGACAATATCGCCCGCCTCATGGCCGGCACGGAACCCCGCATCGGCTCGAAGAAATGAGCCTTAGCGAAGCCGAGCGGATCGCGCGATTGCGGCTTGCGCGCACCGACAGCGTCGGCCCCGTGACATTCCGTGACTTGCTGCAACACATGCCCAGCGCAATCGACGCGCTGGACGCGCTGCCCGCGCTTGCCGCGCGCGGTGGGCGCAAAGGAGTGCTGCGCATCCCCTCCCGCGCTGAAGCAGAACGCGAAATTGCCGCCATCGAATCTATAGGCGGCAAGCTCATCGTGGTTGGAGAGAAGGCATTTCCGGCTCGTCTGGCGGCGCTTGATCCACCGCCGCCTGTGATTTCGGTGATGGGCGCTGCGCATCTTCTGGAACGTCAGGCAATTGCCATCGTAGGCTCGCGCAATGCTTCGGCGGCAGGCGCAAAAATCGCCGCGACCATCGCCCGCGATCTCGGCGGACACGGCTTCACGATTGTGTCCGGTCTGGCGCGCGGGATCGACGGAGCGGCCCATCGCGCCTCGCTCGACAGTGGAACCGCAGGTGTGGTCGGCGGTGGCCTCGACGTGATCTACCCGGAAGAAAACCGCGAACTCCACAAGGAGATCGCCCGGCGCGGCATTCTGGTCGCGGAAATGCCGCTTGGAACACAACCGCGCGCCAAACTTTTTCCGCGCCGCAACCGGATCATCTCCGGCCTCTCGCTCGCCGTCGTCGTGGTGGAGGCGGCAATGCGTTCAGGCTCGCTCATCACCGCGCGCTTTGCGCTTGAACAAGGCCGCGATGTTCTCGCCGTGCCCGGCTCGCCACTTGATCCACGCGCCGCCGGATCGAACAGCCTCATCAAGCAGGGTGCCGCACTGGTTGAAAATGCCGACGACATAATCGCCGCGCTGGGCACGGCGATCGGGCGGCAATTTTCGGAACCGGATACCATTCGCTTTGATGCTCGCACAATGCCCGCATCAGAACCCGATACAAGCACCCGCAAGCGCATTTCATCTGCGCTTGGCCCGACGCCAGTCATGGTCGATGAAATCGTACGGCAAACCGGCTTATCGGTACAGGCGGTTCGGGTGGTGCTGCTGGAACTCGACCTTGCGGGGCGGCTGCATCGCGATACCGGCGATCGTGTCAGCCTGCTCCCCGAGGACGTGATCTAGCTTGCCGCTTTGGATGAGATTGCTTTGATCGCCGAGCGGCCCTGGGTCAGCAAACGCGCCTCTTCGGCTGCCATACCGATGAGATATGCCAAAAACCTATGGCGCCGCGTCACTGCCAGCCGACGTGCGGCGACGAGGAGATCGAAAAGATAGCTCGGAGCGTCTTCCGGCGCCTCCTGCGCGGCCCCTCTTTGAACGTCGTGCGCAAGCGCTCCCCTACTCGGTATGACAGATGCGCCAACATCATCGATCGAGTTCCGTAACATGCCACTCCCCAGCCGTTCAGATTCGACTCACACTCTATCCATCAGGATATAACCATAAGAACTATACACATCTTAAGGGTTATAAAAATAGATAATTGCTTCAGGTGCGAAGAGATAGGCGAACAAGCTCCATTCTGGCCGGGAATAGAAATTGGCGGAATTCTGCGACATTTGACAGAGACTCGGGATTTCCCCATGTTCTGCCACGGCTGAAGGAGCGGGCTGCGGCGTGAATTGTCCCTTCACTATTTCTGATAACTACCCTATCTGGACCGCTTGCCGGGCTTCCGGGACCAGCGGACCAGGCCCACGCCCGGTATTATAAAGAGAGAGTTCGAGCGCCCGATGGACGTCGTCATTGTTGAGTCGCCCTCGAAGGCGAAAACCATCAACAAATATCTCGGCAAGGGCTTCAAAGTCCTGGCCTCTTACGGCCATGTCCGCGACCTGCCCTCCAAGGATGGATCGGTCCAGCCGGATGACGATTTTGCCATGGCCTGGGAAGTTGACCCCAAATCGCAGAAACGCCTGAATGACATAGCAGACGCGCTTAAGGGCGCGGACAAGCTCATTCTCGCAACCGACCCTGATCGCGAGGGCGAGGCGATTTCCTGGCATGTGCTGGAAGTCCTCAATCGCAAGAAGGCGCTGAAAGACATTACGGTCGAGCGCGTCGTCTTCAACGCGATCACCAAGGCGTCCGTGTTGCAGGCCATGGCGCATCCGCGCGGCCTCGACAAGGAACTGATCGACGCCTATCTGGCGCGGCGAGCCCTCGACTATCTGGTCGGCTTCACATTGTCGCCTGTGCTCTGGCGCAAGTTGCCCGGCGCGCGCTCAGCAGGCCGCGTGCAATCCGTGTCGTTGCGTCTCATCTGTGATCGGGAGCTCGAAATCGAGGCTTTCCGCTCGCAGGAATACTGGACCATCGAGACCGATCTGAAGACGGCAGCAGGCGTGCCCTTCGTTGCCCGCTTCGTCAGCCTCGACGGCAAGAAGCTCGACAAGTTTGATATTCCTAACGACAAGACCGCCGCAGACATTGTCGCGCGCATCAAGGCATCGCATTTCAAGATCAAGTCGGTCGAAAG
>CAZLLB010000306.1:0-3005 GCA_964560165.1 uncultured Parvibaculum sp.
TCGCTCTGCCACATCCTGAAAGATCCGGGCGCGCAGGAATACGCCGCCAACCAGACGCGCGAAGAAGCGCGCCACGTCGCTGGCTTCTCGCGCTACATTCAGGCGCGCTGGGGCAAGCCCGTGCAGGTCGGCCCGGCGCTGGGCGATGTTCTCACCGATCTCGTGACGACGCCGCTGGTCTGGAAAAAGATCGTCGGCATGCAGATGCTCGTCGAAGGTCTGGCCATGGGCGCCTTCGCCACCTTCTACAAAGTCGGCCGCGACCCGCTGATGGTGAAGTTGATGCAGCTCGTCATGACTGACGAGGCCTTCCACCACAAGTTCGGCAAGATCTGGGCCGACCGCACCATCCCGAACATCAATCCCTCCGAGCGCGACGCGATCGAAGACTGGGCCTGGCACATTTTCCAGGTGCTGCTCTACAACCTCGGTTCGCCCGAGCAGAAGAAGCACATCTACGCCGCCGTCGGCCTTGAATGGGAATGGGTGCAGGGCGCGTTCATGGAAGCACTCACCGACGCCAATATCCGTCAGGAAATGCAGGAGACGACAAATATCTTCCGTGTCCTGATCAAGACGCTGCTGAAGGCTGGCATCATCACCAGCCGCACCTCGGGCAATTACGCCGCCTTCATCGACATGCGCGAACTTCACCTCGAAGGCGACCGCATGGTCGGCGACGACATCGCCGAAGAAGGCATCAAGTACCTTCTCCAGTTGAACGGCCAGGGCAACCGCGCCTACTCGCTCGACAAGATGACCGCCGCCGAATAAGCGCGCCGTATAGAATGCAAAAGGGCGGCTCCCACGAGCCGCCCTTTTTTTATTGAACCCCTCTCCCTCTGGGAGAGGGAGGGACCCGCCGCCGTCAGGTGGTGGGAGGGTGAGGGCCTTTCACCCTCGCATCAACCCATCCACAATCAAATCCAGCCCCGCTGCATATCTCTCTCGCGCCACCTGCGGATCATCCGCATTGCCGATCCCGAGCCCCGCCTGCTGCAATGCGCCCGCCAGCAATTCCGCCACCGGCTCCATCTCGCGCGCGCCCAGCGTCCCCTCATCGACGAGATGCTGAAGCGCATGGTGCAAAAACAGCGTCGAGAGCGGTGCCTGCAAAGCCTGCCACCCCGCAAGCCCCAGTACAGCCGGGCCTTCGATCAGAAACAGCCGCCGCACCTCGGGGTCGGCATAAATCCCGAGCAGCACCCGACACCCGACCTTGAGGTCCTCTCGATCGCTGTCGATCCGCGCCATCGTCTCGTTGAAAAGCCGCTGCCCGATTTCCGGCAGCATCTCCTTGAGCATCGCCCTGAAAAGATCCTGCTTGTCGGCAAACTGGTGATAGAGCGCGCCACGCGTCACGCCCGCCTCGCGTACGATGTCTTCCGTCCCCGTCGCCGCATAGCCACGCTCGGCAAAGAGCCGCCGCGCCACGGCGAGCAGTTTCTCCCGATTCTTGGAGGGTTTCTTGGCTGGTGCGTTGCGCGTGTCGGACAAAATTATACAGCTTGTATGAAAACAGAATCCAAATTATACAACCTGTATCTCATACACACTGTATGAAAAACAGGCCCCAAATGACGCTCGAAGCCGCTGCGCCCCGCTCTTCCGCCCGCCGCATCCCTTGGCCACTCTTTGCTGCCGTCCTGGCCGCCTGCGCCGCCGTCCTCGCACTCTCTTTCGGCCAATGGGGCGTCAGCGGCACCGAAGGCTGGCTCCATGCCGCCCGCTACACGGCCCGGCTTTCTTTTCTGATCTTTCTCGCGCCCTTCCTCGCCTCGAGCCTCGTTTATTGGTTCTCCTCGCCCGCTACCCGCTGGCTGCGCGCAAACCGCCGCTATCTCGGCCTCTCTTTCGCGCTTGCCCATTTCATCCATCTGGGCGCGCTGACCGGCTTCTCCATCATCGTCGGCGAAATGCCGAACATCGTCACGCTTCTCGGCGGCGGCGGCGCTTACGTGATGATCGCGCTGATGGCGCTCACCTCCAACGATTGGTCGGTCCGCACCCTCGGCCCCAAAGCATGGGGCTGGCTCCACTGGCTCGGTGCCTACGACATCTGGTTCATCTTCACTTTCAGCTATTTCGGCCGCGTGACAAAAGACGCGCCGCAAGAGCCCCGCATCATCTACATCGCCCTCTTCGGCCTCGCCGTCGCGGCGCTCGCAACGCGCATCGCGACAAGGCTCGCGAAGCGCCGCGCCTAAATCTTCTTCCTTCCCGACAAACCCACCGTGTCGTCCCGGGACTTGTTCCCGGAGCCCATCTTCCCGCACCCACAGACAATACCGTCATTGGGCGAGTTGATGCACAGATGCTACCCTCCCCAAATGTAAGTCCGCTCTCTCTGGCAGAGACGCATGAAACATCCGGGCGCGAAGCATCCGCTGATATGGATTGCGGCTGCGAGCTTGTCGCTCGCGCTGATGCCCGCTCCTTTTGCCCATGCCAATATCTTCGGCCCTGACGACCGCCGCCTGCTGACCGCCGCCGACAATCTCTCCGCAGTCGGATTGATCGTCTGCGCCAACACGACGCGCCGCCCGGTCGCCACGCTGGTCGCGCCACGCGGCAAAAGCCGCCGCAACATTGTCGTCACCGTCGCGCACGCCTTTCTCAGCCGCAACGACAAGCCGCTCAGCGCTTGCGATTTCTGGCCCGGTGGGCAAGCCGCCGATGCCGTGCCCATCGCCTATACATTGCTCGGCACCGCGACGCCCGACACCGCATGGAACGAAGACTGGGCGGTCGCCATCCTTGCTCGCGAATTACCGGCGAAATACCAGCCGCTTGAGCCGCTCGTCATGCTCCCCGACGAAGCCGTCGCCTTGCGCGCGAGCGGCTCGAAATTCCTGCTCGCCGGGCATAATGGTGAAATAGGCCCGCTGATGGTCTCCAACCATTGCGGCCCGATGCCGAAAAAAGACGCCGACATCAATCGCTTCGACGACCGCGCCTTCAACCATGATTGCGACATGATGCCGGGCTGGTCCGGCGGCCCGCTG
>CAZLLB010000307.1:0-2986 GCA_964560165.1 uncultured Parvibaculum sp.
TCGGCGATCCCCCGACGGCTCTGGCTGGGAACCATCGCCTATGCCCTGGTCGCCATCGGCGTCGGCAGCATCACGCTGTTGAATTCCGCGCGCGGCAGCACGGGCAAAGGCATGATGTAGCCCTTGCCCATATACTTCGCGAGGGTCGCGATTTCCGGGTTCGGTTTCAGGTCGGTGCGTTCGACATTTGCGTGGGCGATGCGACGCTGGCCGCTCTTGCGCTTCACTTCATAGCGCGGGCGCACGAAGTAACGCCCGGCGACGATCTCGATCTGGTCGGGCCATTTGGCTTGTGGCAGCAGCGCATCGACCGAGATCGCGCGAGTGGCAAACGGAGCAATCTCGTCTTCAAACCACGAGACATCCTGCGCGCCCATGATGTTGAGGCCGACCGTGCGCGGCGGGATCGCCATGGGATGCGAATTCTGGATGAAGAGCGTCACGCTCTCGTCTTCTTCGCCTGCGGGCATGCCAGCGTAAAAATCAGCGGGCCAAGCATTGGCGTCATGGCTGCACGATAGCGCCTTGCCGCCCTCGCCATACATGTCGAGCGCGTATTTGACGACGTCATGGCCCTTGATGCGGATCGCGTGGATGAAGAGCGAGCCGGTAAAATTTCCAAGGCCGAAGCGGTGGCGGATTTCGGCGCTGTCAATCGAGAAGGGCGCGCCTGCGGCGGGCAGCGTCTCGCGCCATTCGGCAAGCTGTGTGCCATCTTCGCCAAAAAGGCAGAGCCAGAGTTCAGGATTTTCCGCGCCGTGCAGGCCCCAATAGTTGGCGCTGGCGACGCGCGTATGCAGATCGCCGCTTTCGCGCATTAGGGCGAAGTTGGTGGCGAAGTTCATCGGGTCGAGATAGTTGCCGCGATTGGTCAGCATGTCGTCGGGAATGCGCATCGCGTCGAGGCTGATAGTGCGCGCATCTTTGGGAAACAGATGGCGCATCGGCGCCAGCACTTTTTCGGCATCAAAGAGCATGACCAGAACGGTTTTCGCGCCCGACGCTGCCATGTCGCTCAGCGGTTTTGCGTCATGGCCGAGAAGCGCGCTGCCGAGGTCCTCGACGCGCTGCACGTAATAGCCTGCGATGGTGAGTCGCGTCAGATCGTAATAGGCGTTGAAGTTTCCGCCCGTGCCTACGGGGTCGAAAATCGCAACGGGGCCTGCTTTGGCCAGTTCCTCGATCAGTGCATGGCCCTTGGGTGCCGACAGCGGGTGGCCGAGCGCCTTGAACAAGGTCGAGCCGCCCGCATTATTGCCGGGCCGCCAGCCTTGTGCGAGGTCGGCATTCTTGAAGGTTTCGATTGCGAGAGACTTGGGTGCAGGAGCCATGCGGCGCGCTCAGGACGCGCGCGCGGCGACGCCGCCGAACGGATTGATGCGTTTCAGAAACATCGTGAAGCGGTGGCGACGCTGCTCATGTGCGACCACTTCGTCATCCGTCACCCAGTTCAACTGAATGGCGCGGCGCGGGCCTTCGAAGGGCTCGTGGCCGTGCCAGGATTTGTCCGAGCGCTTGAAGACCAGCAGCGTGCCGCCATTGGGCGAAACTTCTTCGGCCACGTCGTTCAAGTCCGTGCCCGAGCGCAGGATGCGCAGGCGTCCGCCGTCCTTGTCCCATTCCTGATTCATATAGAGCAGCACGGTGATGATTTTCGACGCCGTGTCGGTGTGGATCTTGCCGTTGTTGCGCGCGCAGTTTCCACGCACCGTGATCATGGTCGGGCGGTCCGACAGGTCGAGGTCGAATTTCTCCTCGATGGCTTTTCGGAATTCCGGTCCTTCGAGTTCCTTGAGCAACTGGTCGAAAGCGCCCTTGATCTCCAGTTCGCTCGGCGGGATCGAGCCGGTCGAGTCAATGCGCGGAAAATCGGAGATGACCTCGCCGAATTCGGACGCACGAATGAAGTTCGGCACCACGAAATAATCGTAGGGCTCCGTCTTCAGCGGCGTTGCGCGCAGGGCGTCTATATCGAGCAGGGGCAAAGTCATGGGCGTCCGGTCAGCGTTGATTGAGGCGTTGTCTGATCGCTTCGGCGATCTCGTTGGTAGCATTTAATGGCTCGTACTCCCAGCTTTCAAGCGCCCCGGCAAAAGGTCGCGCCGCGCCGATAGCGTAAACGCCGTTGAGAAACCGCCTGAACTTTGGGGCTTTGCCGTCGAGTTCGATCACATAGACGGGCTTTCCGGTGAAAGCCGCCTCGCCGACCATGTTAACCGAATCGCAGGTGACGATGACGGCATCTGCCTGTCCCAGAAATCCGAAATAGGGGTTTTCGCCCGTGCCGTCCCAGACGATGGCGGGCTTGCCTTTCAGTGCCTCGGCGATGATCTGCGTCTGCCTGTCGCCCGTGCGGCGCGAAGGCGTGACCATCAGGCCCGCATGGAAATTATCGGCGAGGCTCGCGAGTTGTGCGCCGATCCGCGCGGCTGTCGCCTCGGAGAATGTATAGACGGCATTGGTGCCGCCGAGCAGCACGGCGACGCGCGGGTGCGGCAGATGAGCGACCTTCGGTTCGATGCGTGCGGCTTCTTCGGTGAGGCGTGCGCGCGTCAAACGATGCGGCGACACAAGTGTCGAAAGGACGTTCGGCCCTTCGAGACGGTCATGTGCGGGTGCCCAGACGAGATCGAAATGGGAGGGCGCAACACGCGGGGTTTGCAGCACGACGGTAAAGGTTTTGCCGCCCGATTTGCGGCGGATCATCCGGGCGTAAGGGATCGACTGGCGGCCCGAGGCGATCAGCAGGTCCGGCCAGGGCGCGGAGATGTTTGCGTCCGGCGCGGCGGGGCCATGCGGCGCGAGCCAGCGGTATGGGGCAGGGGGCGAGACGCGCTTGATTACAGGCGTGACGCCCAGGGCTTCAGCAATACCGAGCGCCTGCGTCTCGAAGCCCGCCATGCCGTTGGTGAGGATACAGCAGGACATTCCTGCAAAGTCCTCCCCCCTTGAGGGGGAGGGTTGGGAGGGGGGTGAGCCCAGTAAA
>CAZLLB010000308.1:0-2945 GCA_964560165.1 uncultured Parvibaculum sp.
GTAATGGCGACGGCCTTGCTGCGTGAGGGCGCTTCCTCGTCATCAACTTCGGCGGTTTCGGCTTCAGCCTCTCCCTCGCCTTCGGTCTCGTTGGTTTCTTCAGCCTCGTCATTCTCGACGACGTTGATGCCCATTTCGGACAGCATGGCCAGCGTGTCTTCGATCTGCTCGGAGGAGAACTCCTCGGACGGCAGCACCTTGTTCAACTCGTCATAGGTGACGAAGCCGCGCGCCTTGGCGGCCTTGATCATCTTCTTGACCGCAGCATCGGACATATCGAGGAGCGGACCGTCCTGCACAACCTCGGGCACCGCCTCGGGAGCTTCTGTCTGTTCTGCCGTCTTCGTCGCCATAGAGGGACTCTCCGTCTGAATAGATGCAGGGCACGCGCGGGAGCGGCCTTGTCTTGATATGGTCGCAGGCGGCGCCTTAGCGGCGCGCTTGGCATATATAATTGATGAACCTCAACAAGGCCCGAATAGACAAAACCGCGCCAGCGTCCGGTTCGTTCCGGCCGCCCCCGCGGATATCATCCCTGTCTCGTTTAAGGTCCCCAACTCGCTTGTATCAATCGAAAACGTATCGTTCGAACCGTCTCAACCGAGGCGCCACCAGGCGGCGTCGCCAATTCTCAAAATCCTGTGCCCTGCCCTGCTTGCGGGCTGTTGGCTGCCTCATCGGGAAGTTCTGGTCGCTCGTCCATCTGCATTTGCGCATGGATCGCTTGCAGACGCGCCCAGTTCTCCTCGTTCATTTCGTCGGCCAATGCGCGCTCTGCCGCACGAAACTCCGCCTCCAGAGTGGTCGTCCGGCGATGTCGCGCCAGCGTATGAAGCAGACCGGTTTCCGCTTCTTCCAGCGATGCAGCCACCGATGCGAAGCGATCGCCAGCGACCGCCGCCCCGTCCCACAGACGCTGTGCTATATCCGCCAAATCCCTAGAAACCAAATGGTTCATCAGCGCCTCCCTTTCAAGGGGCGCGTGAAGAGCCGCTATATCTATGATTTCATTGCGTAATCTGTCAAGAGCCGGAGCCCGGATTTCAAGCCGCGAAAACTCTTCGCAATAGGCATCCAGAAGATCGGGATGGTTGAGCATGGTCAGAACGACCAATTCTTCCATCTTCTGAGCCGCGCCGCCGTCGTTGCGCGCCAGAGCGGAACGGCGCAGTTCCGGCGTCACGGGCTGAAGGCGCGGGTCGCGCATGAAGCGCTGGCCGGGTCTCCAGGGCTGCTGGCGGAAGCCGCCCGCGCCACCGCCACGCCCCTGATTGAAGCCGCCGCGCCCTTGCCTTGCGCCAAAAAGCCGGGAAATGCGGCCCCTAAGGTCTTGTGCATAATGGGCTTTGACCTTGGCGTCGGCTATTTGCCCGATGACCTCTTCGATACGGGCTTCGAGCGCGGCGCGGCGCTCGGGCGTGTCCCATGTGCCTGCCGAGACTTCTTTTTCCCAGACCATTTCGGCGAGCGGGCGGGCTTGCGCCAGCACATCGCGCATGATCTCGCCGCCTTCCTCGCGGACGAGATCGTCGGGGTCCTTGCCATCGGGCAGCAGGGCGAAGCGGAGCGAATGGCCGGGCTTCAGCAGCGGCAGCACACGCTCAACAGCGCGGAAGGCGGCCCGCAGCCCCGCCTTGTCGCCGTCGAAACAGAGGATCGGCTCGGGCGCCATGCGCCACATGAGGCCGATCTGGTCTTCGGTGAGGGCGGTGCCGAGCGGCGCGACCGCATTGTCGATGCCGCCCTGCGCTAGGCCGATGACATCCATATAACCTTCAACGGCGATGACGGTGCCCGCATCATAGGCGGGCTTGCGCGCCTGATGCAGATTGTAGAGGCCGCGCCCCTTGTGGAAGAGCGGCGTCTCGGGCGAGTTCAGATATTTCGCCTTCTGCTCGGCGTCGAGCGCGCGCCCGCCGAAAGCGATTGTGCGGCCGCGTGCGTCGGCGATGGGAAACATCAACCGGTTGCGGAAGCGGTCGTAGGGCTCGACAATGTCAGGGCCGGAGATGATGAGGCCCGCTTCGGCCATTTGCTCGATGGTGACGTTTTTGGCTTTGAGGTGTTTCAGCAATTGCACGCGGTCGCCGCGATCTGATCCCGGCGAATAGCCAAGGCCGAAGCGTTCGATAGTCGATTGCTTCATGCCGCGCCGCTCAAGATAGAGACGAGCTTCAGCACCAGCGCCGCTCGTCAGTTTCTCGCGGAAGAAGGCCTGCGCCATCTCCATTATATCGACGAGAGTGGCGGCTTCGCGTTCGCGCTCGATGTTGCGCGGATCGCGCTGCGGCATCTCAAGCCCCGCCTCGCCCGCCAGCCGCTCGACGGCCTCGAGAAAGGAAAGGCTTTCGGTCTTTTCAAGGAACTTGATGACGTCGCCATGCTCGCCTGACGAGAAACAATGCCAGAATTGCTTGTCATCATTGACGGTGAAGCTCGGTGACTTCTCGTTGGTGAAAGGCGACAGGCCGACAAACTCACGCCCCCGCCGGATGAGCTTGACCTTGCGCCCAACGACTTCCGAGACGCGAATACGCGCCTTCAGCTCGTCGAGAAAGGACTTGGGGAAGCTCATGTGTGATGCCGCTGCGATATGAGTTTAAATCATTGTCGCATTTCGCCAGAGCCAAGGCGAGCATCGCCGCCAGAGCCTATGACGGTCCTTGTGGAAAACCGTTCGCAGCGAGCGGATTAGCTCATATTCCTGCCTAGCCCAGCAGCCCCTTCACCACGCCACCGGCTTTGCCGAAGTCCATCTGGCCAGCATATTGCGTTTTCAACGCGGCCATGACTTTGCCCATGTCCTTGATCGACGTCGCGCCAAGCTCCTTCACTATGGCTTCGACGGCGGCTTTGGTTTCGGCGTCGCCGAGCTGCTGGGGCATGAATTCTTCGATGACGGCGATTTCGCCGCGCTCCTGCGCCACGAGATCGGCGCGGCCGCC
>CAZLLB010000309.1:0-2915 GCA_964560165.1 uncultured Parvibaculum sp.
TCCTCGTCCTGCACGAGCAATTCCTTGAGGCCGTCTTCCGCGAGCTTGCGCGAAAGGCGCGGCGTCATCTTCTTGCCTGCTTCAACGACAACCTTGCCGGTCTTCGCATCGATGAGATCGTGCTCGGGCTTCACGCCACGGAAACGCTCTGCATCGAAAGGCACGCGCCAGCCGTCCTTCGACTTCGTGAAAATGACACGCTTGTAAAAGGTGTTGAGGATCGTCTCGCTGTCGAGGCCAAGCGCATAGAGCAGCGTCGTCACCGGCAGTTTGCGGCGACGGTCGATGCGGACATAGACGATGTCCTTCGCGTCGAACTCGAAATCGAGCCATGAGCCGCGATAGGGAATGACGCGGGCGGCAAAAAGTAGCTTGCCCGACGAATGGGTTTTGCCCTTGTCGTGATCGAAGAAGACGCCCGGCGAACGGTGCATCTGCGAGACGATGACGCGCTCGGTGCCGTTGATGACGAAGGTGCCGTTTTCCGTCATCAGGGGCATGTCGCCCATATAGACGTCCTGCTCCTTGATGTCCTTGACGGACTTTGCCTGCGTGTCCTCGTCCACTTCAAAGACGATCAGGCGCAACGTCACCTTGAGCGGCGCTGCGAAAGTCATTCCGCGCTGCTGGCACTCATCGACGTCGTATTTGGGCTGCTCGAACTCGTAACGCACGAACTCAAGCGTAGCGGACTCAGAAAAATCGCTGATCGGAAAAACCGATTTGAAAACGGACTGAAGGCCCTGATCCGGGCGTCCGCCTGTCGGCTCGTCAACCTGCAGAAACTGGTCGTAAGAATATTTCTGAACTTCGATGAGGTTCGGCATAACCGCAATCGTGGGGATGCGGCCAAAAGACTTGCGAACCCGTTTGCGACCAGTAAAGGACTGCGTCATATGTGCTCCTCGCTACGCTCTGCTAATAAGAACGGCGGCCGGGGCTTCGTGGTGAGATCGAGCCGCCCGGTCTGGATGCTCGATCAATAAGGATGGGCGACACCGGAAGGTGTCTGATGGGGCGAAGGCCTGAACCTCCGCCCCACCGGAACGGCAGAAGTCGAATTACTTAAGTTCGACCTTCGCGCCAGCCTTTTCGAGCTGGGCCTTGAGCTTGTCGGCTTCGTCCTTGGACGCGCCTTCCTTGACGGTCTTCGGTGCGCCTTCGACGAGGTCTTTCGCTTCCTTCAGGCCAAGGCCGGTGATTGCACGAACTTCCTTGATCACTTCGATCTTCTTCTCGCCAGCGGCGGCGAGAACGACCGTGAACTCGGTCTGGGCTTCAGCAGCGGCAGCGGCCGGGCCGGCAGCGGCGGCAGCGGCCACCGGAGCGGCGGCGGAGACGCCCCACTTCTCTTCCAGAAGCTTCGACAGTTCGGCAGCCTCGAGGACCGTCAGGGCCGAGAGGTCATCAACGATTTTTGCAAGATCAGCCATTTTCATATCTCTCTTGGGTTCGGTTGGTATCGGTTGTCACGACAGCGGGTCTGACGATCAGGCCGCTTCGCCCTTCGTGGCATATGCGTTCAGCACGCGCGCAAGCTGGGATGCCGGAGCCGCCACGACACTCGCGATGCGAGTGGCAGGCGTCTGGATCATTCCAAGAAGTTTGGCGCGCAGTTCGTCGAGCGAGGGCAGTTCAGCAAGCGTCTTCACTGCATTCACATCGAGAACCGTCTCACCCATCGCGCCGCCCAGGATCACCAGCTTCTGGTTTGCCTTGGCGAACTCGACTGCGACCTTGGGGGCCGCAACCGGGTCTTGCGAATAAGCGATAGCCGTCGGCCCGGAGAACAGATCAGCGATCTTGTTCACCTTGGTGCCGTCCAGAGCGAGCTTGGCGATCCGGTTCTTCGTTACCTTGAACTCGGCGCCAACTTTGGCCATACGCGCGCGGAGATCAGTCAGCTCCGTCACAGTCAGTCCGCTGTAGTGGGCTACGACGACGACATTGGCGCTGTTGAAAACGCCGTTGAGGTGCGTCAAGAGCTCAGACTTTTCAGCTCTGTCCACTTGCTCTCTCCTAAAGTGGCGAACTCGACCCGGCATGGGTTTCGTTCGCCATTGGCATTTGCCGCTCTAGCCGCCGCGAGGCAGGAAGCCTCGCGCCGAAGAACGGCGCTCACTTGCCTGTCGTCCCGGGTTCCAACCGATCCCTTCGACCCTTGCGGGCCTCGGAAACCGTTCAAACTCCCGTCTATTGCCGGCCGCCTTCTTTCTCGGCGATTAAGCCTTGGCCCATACGTGAAGCCGCGGCGCCCACAGTCTCGGACAGGTAACAGACGATGGCGTAGCCACTCCGGTTCTGTACCGAAGTCGCCACGCTTACCGTCTGGTCGAACCGCCCCTGCCCGAAGGCAGGAGCGGAAACTTTGTTACGCCTGTATCAGGCGGTGATGCTCTGCGTCTCGACCTTGAGGCCGGGGCCCATTGTCGAGCTGATCGCGATCTTCTTGATATACGTGCCCTTCGAGCCGACGGGCCGGGCCTTCTGCACGGCATCGACCAGCGCACGGATATTTCCGATGATCTGATCTTCCGTGAAGCTCGCCTTGCCGACGCCGGCCTGAACGATGCCCGCCTTCTCGACGCGGAATTCAATGGCGCCACCCTTGGCAGCCTTGACCGCTTCGGCGACGTCGGGCGTCACCGTGCCGACTTTCGGGTTCGGCATCAGGCCGCGCGGGCCCAGCACCTTACCGAGGCGGCCGACAAGCGGCATCATGTCCGGCGTCGCGATGCAACGGTCGAAGTCGATCTTGCCCGACTGGACGATCTCGGCGAGATCTTCCGCACCGACGATATCGGCACCGGCCTTCAAAGCCTGATCGGCCTTATCACCCTTCGCGAAAACCGCGACGCGGACCGTGCGGCCCGAACCGTTGGGCAGCGCGCAAACGCCGCGAACCATCTGGTCGG
>CAZLLB010000310.1:0-2911 GCA_964560165.1 uncultured Parvibaculum sp.
CCGTCACCGGGGCCTCGAGCGTGCCGAGCTTCAGCTTGTAACTCTTGTTCAGCACCATCGGCTCTTGTCCGAGCCAGAAGATGCGCGCACGGAAGACATCGGTTTCAACGGGCGCTTCCGCCTTGTGGCTGGCAACTTCGCCGCGTTCGACAAAAATTTGTTCGTCGAGCGTAATGCCGACCGAATATCCCGCCTCACTCGTTAGCAGTGGCTTTGCGCCGGGAATGGTTGACCAATGTTCGATGGTCTGAACGCGGGCGGTTTTATTCGACGGCGAGAAAATGATTTCGTCGCCGACTGCGATGCGACCGGAATCAATACGACCGGCGATGATCCTGCGCTGATCGAATTTATAGACGTCCTGCACCGGCAGACGCAGCGGGCTTTCGGTCGTGGGCGAGCCTGGCGTGAAGCTGTCCAGCGCCTTTACGACTGTCGGCCCCTTGTACCAACTCATGGCTTTAGACGGCGTGACGATGTTGTCGCCCTCACGCGCAGAAACCGGAATAACGAAAGTCGGTGTCACGCCGATGGAAGTAAGATAGTCGCGATATTCGCGTTCGATATCGTCGAATTTTTTCTGGTCGTAGCCGGCCAGATCCATCTTGTTGACGGCGACTGCGACCTGACGAATACCCATCAGATGCAAGAGATAGCCGTGGCGCTTGGATTGTTCCTTCACGCCCTCGGCAGCGTCAATGATGAGCAGCGCCGCGTCGGATTGCGCCGCGCCAGTGATCATATTTTTCAGGAATTCCTTGTGGCCCGGCGCGTCGATGATCGTGTAATCACGCGCGTCGGTCTTGAACCATATCTGGCTGGTGTCGATAGTAATGCCCTGGTCGCGCTCGGCCTGGAGCGCATCCATCAGGAAGGCCCATTCGAAAGCGACGCCGCGCTTCTCCGAGATTGCCTTGATCGCTTCGTATTTGCCGTCCGGCAGGGAGCCTGTGTCGTGGAACAGGCGGCCTACCAGAGTCGATTTGCCGTGATCAACATGGCCGACAATGACGATGCGCATCAGATCGCGCTCGGGCTTGACGGCAATAGAGGGTACGGCAGCAAGCTTTGCTGTGGCTTCAGTCATTATCCGTTCCTCACAGGTAGCCGTCAGCGCGAAGACGCTCGAAGGCATCTTCCGATTCATGATCCATCGCGCGTCCCGAACGCTCGGAAACCTTCGTCGTGCGCAGCTCTTCGATGATTTCGTCGATATTCGACGCCAGGCTCTTCACTGGATTGGTGATGTCCTTGTCGCCAAGCGACCGATAGCGCAACCCGTTATGCGAGAAATAGAGCGGGATCGTCGGAATCTGTTCGCGCTGCGTGTAGAGCCAGATGTCGATTTCTGTCCAGTGCAACAGAGGATGGATGCGAATGTGTGTTCCCGGCGGAAAGTCGGTCTTGTATTGGTCCCAGAATTCGGGCGGCTGATCCTTGAAGTCCCATTGACCTGCGACGCCTCGCGGGCTGAAGACTCGCTCCTTCGCGCGCGTCGCCTCTTCGTCGCGGCGGATGCCAGCAAAGAGTCCATTAAAGCCGTATTTCTTGATGGCGAGCTTCAGGCCTTCGGTCTTGCGGGCAGCCGAACGTGCCGCAGGTGGCAACGATTCGTCTGTAGCTTCGATCGGCGGGCAAAGTTCGCGGAGAAAATTGAGCCCCCATTCCTTCGCGTAGCGATCGCGGAATTCGTACATTTCAGGAAACTTGCGCTCGGTATCCACGTGCATGACAGGGAAAGGCACGTGGCCGAAGAACGCCTTGCGCGCCAGCCAGACCATGACGTTGGAATCTTTGCCGAGCGACCAAAGCATCGCAATATTTTCGATGCGGTTGAACGCTTCGCGGAAAATGTAAATGCTCTGGCTTTCGAGCTGGTCCAGACGGTCCATGGCGGCCTTTCCGCAGCGACGGCTGCAAGGCCCGCCACGCGATATTACACAATTAAATTGGATTTACTATCCAAACCCCTAGTTTCAATGTGATTTAGACCCGCTCCCGACGCTTTGCAAGAGCCAAAATGTCTCGATGAAATGACGCTGTAAAAATCGTCGCCAGCACGCTCGAAAACTTTGGTGGGTAACCCGTTCTTATCGTCTGCACATAATCTGCCCGCAGCATCTTTCCTATACCTTTCCTGACGACATTTACCGAACGTAAGCCTCATTTCCGGCGCACGAGCGTTGCGCCTTTTCCAAACTATGGCGAAGTCTTCGGTCAATTATCCAAGGAGCTGAAGCGGCTGGGGCGGCGTTATCTATGTGCTGACATGATGTCAGTAAATCGTACGGGGTGGCGCTTTTTAGGGTGTTACCCCAAATGAAATCAGGCAGTCTCGCTAGACGAAGGAAGCTGGGGCGAGTCGCTCGCTCCCGCCGCTATCGGAAAAAAGGGGACCCTCCGTGGGGCTGATGAGTAGCATGGCATTCAAGACTGGACTCGATCTCCTCCGCCTTCAGGGCGACATCATCTGGGCTGGTGCCGAATTCACGGCCAAGTTCATGAGCGAGCCCTTTTTGCACACGCTCATACGCAAGGGCGACGGCAAAACGCCGGTGATGACCCTGCCCGGCTTTACAGGCCCGGAAGTATCGCTGCAGCCGCTCAATAGCTTTCTCAACGCCAACGGCTATGTCGCCCAGTCTTGGGGCCTCGGCGTCAATCGCGGTATTCGCGACATGGCGCATATGGAAAACCTCTCGACGCTGCTGGGTACGCGCGTCAGGGAGATGGCAGATGAACATGGCCGCAAGGTCGCGCTGGTGGGGCAGAGTCTCGGTGGCGTTTTCGCGCGCGAGATCGCGCGCCGCTACCCCGATTTCGTCGATCGCGTCATCACACTCGGCAGTCCTGCGCATTTCGGCGAATCGCCCGATAGCGTCAACGGAATGGTGGCGCGCGTCATGGAGCT
>CAZLLB010000311.1:0-2896 GCA_964560165.1 uncultured Parvibaculum sp.
ATTGCTTCGCTTCGCTCGCAATGACGAGGAGGGTGCGTCATACGCTGAACGAGACATGACACCTGCCCCACCTCAAGGCCGTCGCCCCGGGCTTGACCCGGGGTCCATCTTCTTCATCCACCGCCGATGGCTATGGGTCCCGGGAACAAGTCCCGGGACGACGCGGAGTTTTGGGGCCGCGCGCGAGCGGTCGCAAGCCTCACGCCCCCTGCAACCGCTCGACGAAAAACGCGATCACGCGTTTGGCGGCTTCCTTGGTCGGCTGGCCGTCTTCGTCGATCAGGTCTTCGGTGACGACGGAATGAGGTTTGGGCTCGGGGGATTTCGGGTTGGCGTATTTGTCGTCGATTTCGATGCCTTCAAAGCCGTCGCCCAATTCGCGCCGCAGCGTTTCAAAGCGCGCACCGGGGGAGGTCACGTCGCCCTTGAAGCGCAGGCCGAGAACCTTGTCGCCTTTGGCGCAGCGCGTCTTGAGGTTGGCGAGTTCTTCCGGGCTCACATGCAGCGCCGCCTTGCGCGCCGCCCCGAAGGGGAAGGGGAGCGAGGGCTGCGACAGAACGGGCGCCATGACGGCGGGCTCCATCATCATCGACATGGCGAAATTGCCCGAAAAACACATGCCGATGGCGCCGACGCCCTTGCCGCCCGCCTCCTCGTGAGCGTGACGCGCCAGCGCCCTGAGCCAAGCCGTCACGGGGCTCGACCTGTTGCTGGCGAGCACATGAAACTCATGCCGGATGCAGATCGCCGCCATTGATTTCAGCACATAGGGGATCGTGACGTCACGCCCCGCCTCGCCGACGAGAAGCGGCATGTAAACGCGAAAGCCCGCATCGACCACCCAGTCGGCAAAGCGGGTGACGTTGGGCGTGATGCCGGGAATCTCGTGGATGACGATGACCGCCGGGCCATGGCCGCGCACATAGACAGGCTTGGTCTTGCCATCATGGCTGAACTCGGTCTGCGTGTAGTCGCTGAGCATGGCTCCCCCTTTTCTCTGAGGGGAGGCTAACGCATTTTCTCTCGTCATTGCGAGGCCGTAGGCCGAAGCAATGACGGATCATGCGGACAAAGAAAAACCCCGCCGGTGAGGGCGGGGTTTCAATCTCTTCAGCGAGGTAGCCTCAGTGCAGCTTGGAGGCAAGCTCGGCAATCGATTTTTCGACGATCTGGCCGTCTTTCGCCGCGTCGATCTTGGCGGCGATGACATTGCGCGCGGCGTTGATGGCGACATCGGCGGCGGCGGCGCGGACTTCGGCGAGCGCCTGCGTCTCGGCCTGATGGATCTTGTCCTCGGCAAGCTGTTGGCGGCGCACGACCTGCGCCTCCATGGCCTTGCGGGTCTCTTCGGCAAGGCGCTCGGCTTCGACCTTGGCTTGCGCGACGATGGCATCGGCTTCCTTCATCGCTTCGGCCTGGCGCTGCTTATAGGAGGCGAGAAGCGCCTGGGCTTCTTCGCGCAGGCGGCGGGCTTCGTCGAGTTCCTTGGAGATGTCAGCGGCGCGCTTGTCGAGCGCACCCGTTATCAGGCCGGGAACCTTGTAATAAACGATCAGCGCCACAAAGACGAAGAAGGAGATGGCGACCCAGAATTCAGCGGTCGCGAACATGGATGCGGGGGCTTCGTGCATGGCCTTCTCCTCAGCGCTTCAGCGCGGCATCGACCGCTTGTTCGGTTGCAGCCTTGTCGGCATCCTCGCCGAGAAGCTGCGAGACGATGGCGCCTGCAACGTCGATGGCGACGGCGCGGACATTCCCGAGCGCCTTTTCCTTGGTCGCCTTGATGGCGATTTCGGCGGTGGCGATTTTTTCGTTGAGCCTGGCTTCGATCTCGAGGCGCTTGCGCTCGGTTTCGGCGGCCAGTTCATCGCGTTTGGCCTGGGCGATGCCATGGGCCTTGGCGCGGGCTTCGGCCAGCGCTTTTTCGTAAGCCGCGATGGCGTCGTCGGTCTGGGCTTTGGATTGGGCGGCCTGATCGAGATCGGACAGGATACGCGCGCGACGCCCCTCGATGACCGAGCCGATACGCGGCAGCGCGACACGCGCCATCAGCACGTAGAGAACGAAGAAAACGATCGTCAGCCAGATGAGCTGAGGTGCGAAAGTTTCAAAAGCTAGCTGCGGCATATGTCTCGCACCCTTTTGGGGCGCCTCTCAAATATCCCTGAGGGGACGGGCGCATCATGCACCCGTCCCCAACACGGGAAGACGGACCGTTTCTTCAGATCACGAAGAGCAGGATGAGCGCGACGACGAGGCCGAAGAGGCCCGTCGCTTCGGCAAGCGCGAAGCCGAGAAGCAGGTTCGGGAACTGGGCCGGAGCGGCGGCCGGGTTGCGGAGCGCGCCCGCGAGGTAGTTACCGAAAATCGTGCCGATGCCGACGCCCGCGCCTGCAAGAGCGATACAGGCAATGCCCGCGCCGATAAGCTTGGCTGCTGCTGGTTCCATGGTCCTTAGTCTCCGTCTTCTTCGGGACGCTCATGCGCCCCTTTCAGGTTGATCGTAGGGCGATAAAGCCCGGCTTGCCGTCGAATGCGACAGCACATGGCCTTTAGTGCATGTGCAGCGCGTCGTTCAGATAGATGCAGGTCAGGATCGCAAACACATAGGCTTGCAGGAAGGCGACCAGAACTTCGAGGCCGGTGAAGGCGACCATGAAGGCAAGCGGCAGGAAGCCGCCGAGCCAGCCCATCGCAATGACGAAACCGGCGAAAACCTTGAGCATGGTATGGCCCGCCATCATGTTCGCGAAAAGTCGAACCGAGAGGCTGATGGGGCGGGTGAGGTAGGAAATCAGCTCGATGACCACGAGCAGCGGCAGCATCACCACCGGCACGCCCTTGGGCACGATGAGACCGAAATAACGCCAGCCATGCACAACGAAGCCGACGATCG
>CAZLLB010000312.1:0-1812 GCA_964560165.1 uncultured Parvibaculum sp.
AAGCTCAACAATGACGAGTTCGCCATGGGCTCGTCCAACGAGACGAGCTTCTACGGGCCGGTCGTCAATCCGTGGCGGCGCAAAGGCTCCGATACGAAGCTCGTGCCCGGCGGCTCGTCAGGCGGATCGTCCTCGGCAGTGGCGGCAAAGCTCTGCCTCGCGGCGACGGCGACCGATACGGGTGGCTCCATCCGCCAGCCTGCGGCTTTCACCGGCACCGTCGGCATCAAGCCGACCTATGGCCGTTGTTCGCGCTGGAGCGTCGTGGCGTTCGCCTCCTCGCTCGATCAGGCGGGTCCGATCGCGCGCGATGTGCGTGACGCGGCAATCATGCTGGGTTCCATGGCGGGCTATGACGAGAAGGATTCCACCAGCGTCGATATGCCGGTGCCGGATTATGAGGCGGCATTGGGGCAGGGCGTGAAGGGTCTGCGCGTCGGCATTCCCAAGGAATACCGGGTCGATGGAATGCCTGCCGAAATCGATGCGCTGTGGACGCGCGGCATCGAATGGCTGAAGGTGGCGGGCGCCGAGATCGTCGATGTCAGTCTCCCTCACACAAAATATGCGCTGCCGACCTATTACATCGTCGCGCCAGCCGAATGCTCCTCCAACCTCGCGCGCTATGACGGTGTTCGCTATGGCTTGCGGGTCGAGGGCAAGGACATCACCGATATGTATGAGAAGACCCGCGCGGCGGGTTTCGGCGCAGAGGTGAAGCGCCGCGTGCTCATCGGCACCTATGTTCTGTCGGCGGGCTATTACGATGCCTATTACCTCAAGGCTCAGCAGGTGCGCACGCTCATCGCGCGTGACTTTGCTGAGGCTTATAAGAAATGCGATGTGCTGCTGACGCCGACGGCGCCCTCGGCGGCCTTCGGCATCGGCGAGAAGAGTGCCGATCCGCTGTCCATGTATCTGAACGACGTCTTCACCGTGACGGTGAACCTCGCCGGTCTGCCGGGCATCTCGGTGCCCGCCGGATTGTCGAGCGAGGGCTTGCCGCTCGGGCTTCAGCTCATCGGCAAGACCTTTGACGAGGAAACGCTCCTGCGCGCGGCCTATGCGCTGGAAGAAGCAGCACAGTTCAAGGCCGAACCGAACGCCTGGTGGAGGGCATGAGCGTGACATACAGCATGCAGCATCGCGATCCTCGCGACGAAGATCTCATCAAGGGCGCAACGGGCGACTGGGAAATCATTCTGGGCCTTGAGGTTCATGCGCAGATCACCTCGCAGGCGAAACTCTTCTCCGGCGCTTCCACGGCCTTCGGCGCTGAACCAAACACGCAGGTCAGCCTTGTCGATGCCGCCTTGCCGGGCATGTTGCCGGTCATCAACCGCTATTGCGTCGAGCAGGCGGTGAAGACGGGGCTCGGACTTCGCGCGCAGGTCAATCTGCATTCAGTCTTCGACCGGAAGAACTATTTCTATCCCGATCTGCCGCAGGGCTACCAGATATCGCAGTTCAAGAGCCCGATCGTCGGCGAAGGCGTCGTCGTCATCGACCTCGCGGGCGGGCGTTCGGTTTCCGTCGGCATAGAGCGGCTGCATATGGAACAGGATGCGGGCAAGAGCGTTCACGATCTCATGCCGGGCGCGAGCCATGTCGATCTCAACCGCTCCGGTGTTGCGCTGATGGAAATCGTTTCAAAGCCCGACATGCGCTCGTCCGACGAAGCGCGGGCTTACGTCACGAAACTCCGCACGATCCTGCGCTATCTCGGCACCTGCGACGGCAACATGGAGGAAGGTTCCCTCCGCGCAGACGTTAACGTTTCGGTGCGCCGACCGGGCGCTCCGCGCGGCACGC
>CAZLLB010000312.1:1822-2857 GCA_964560165.1 uncultured Parvibaculum sp.
GAAATCAAGAACGTCAATTCGGTCCGCTTCATCGGGCAGGCGATTGAATATGAGGCGCGTCGCCAGATAGAAATCCTCGAAGATGGTGGCAAGATCGCGCAGGAAACGCGGCTCTTCGATCCCAAGAACGGTGAGACACGCTCGATGCGCTCGAAGGAAGAGGCGCATGACTATCGCTACTTCCCCGATCCCGATCTTCTGCCGCTCGTGCTCTCGCAGGGTGAAGTTGATCGCATCGCAGCAAGCCTGCCCGAGCTTCCCGATGATAAAAAGGCGCGGCTGATGTCCGAGTACGGCCTCAACGCCTATGACGCGACGGTGCTCATCGGCGAAAGTGCGACGGCGGACTACTACGAAGCGGTAGTGAAAGGCGGCACGCCGGGACGCGATGCGAAGCTCGCAGCGAACTGGGTGACCGGCGAATTGTTCGGCGCTCTGAACCGCGAAGGACACTCGATCGAGACGTCTCCGGTGTCGGCAAACATGCTCGGAGAGCTGGTCGATCTCATCTCTGACGGCACGATCTCAGGTCGAATCGCAAAGCAGATTTTTGATTCGATGTACAAAACGGGGCGGAGCCCGTCTGAAATCGTTGAAAAAGAAGGCCTGCGTCAGGTGACGGATACGAGTGCCATCGAGGCGGCGATCGATGCCGTCATGGCGGCGAACCCGGACAAGGTCGCGCAAGCAAAAGAGAAGCCTGCGCTCGCTGGTTGGTTTGTCGGACAAGTCATGAAATCCACGTCTGGCAAGGCTAATCCGCAAGTCGTGAATGAAATTCTCGCGCGCAAGTTGGAGCTTTCGTCCGAGGGCTGACAAAAAAATACGACTCTCTCCTGAACGATTTGTAAACCACTTTCCGCAGAAAGTGGGCCGCACCTGCTTGCACAAAATTGCAACAGTGTGTTGCGGAGATGATTGACCACGCTCATATTATTTACGCGTCCAAGGGGTACTTGGCCGCGAGGAGTGTGTGCGTTGCGAGTCAACGGATTGTCGCCGGACGAAAACGGCACATCAGGAGCTAGAGAAAAC
>CAZLLB010000313.1:0-2788 GCA_964560165.1 uncultured Parvibaculum sp.
ATTGCAGCATCGCCGATGCGCCGAAGCTCGATGTGCTGCTGGTGCCGGGCGGCATGGGCACGCGGGCGGAAGTGAATAACGCCGCCCTGCTCGCCTGGATCGCCAAGGCGGCGACGACATGCGAATGGGTGACGAGCGTTTGCACCGGCGCGATGCTGGTGACGGCGGCGGGGCCCGGCAATGGCAAGCGCGTGACGACGCATTGGGCCTTCATTGAGGCGCTGCGCGCGCGCAACGAAGCCTCGGAGGTGCTTGAGAAAGTGCGCTATGTGCGCGACGGCAATGTGGTGACGGCGGCGGGTGTGTCGGCGGGCATCGACATGGCGCTATGGCTGACGGGACAATTGCATGGCGAGGACCATGCGCGCTTCACGCAGATGGGGATGCAGTATGATCCCGCGCCGCCTTATGCGGCGGCGGTTTGAGGGGGGCGGGTTACGTCGGCGGGTGTGGCTCTGGATTGTTTCGCTGCGCTCGCAATGACGGGATTTTTGCGCAGCGGCGTTCATTTGAATGTTACGCGAGCGCGAGTTGAAATACTCACCCTCCCCACAGCGCACCCCGGGCTTGACCCGGGGTCCAGCTTTTTCATCCGTTGCTGATGGCTATGGGTCCCGGGAACAAGTCCCGGGACGACGCGGAGTTTTTTGTCAGGCGATGGTGACGGCGTGGATGCCCTCGCATGAATTCCGGATCGAGTCCGGGAAGTCATGACGGATGGGGTTGGTGCAGACACCCATGTTGGGTTCTGCCTTTTTTGGGCGGCGTTCGGTAATCGTTTCGTCGGAGTTTGGGGCTCCTGGATCCCGGCACGAGGCCGGGATGACAGTCATTGGGTTTTCTTTTCGTCATTGCGGGGCCGGAGGCTGTCGCAATTTAGTTTTGTGGGTGTGGCTCTGGATTGCTTCGCTTTGCTCGCAATGACGGAATTTTTGTCGGCGGCGTTATGCGACCGTTACGTAAGCGCATGTTGATGCACTCGCCTCTCCTACAGCGTCACCCCGGGCTTGACCCGGGGTCCAGCTTCTTCATCCGCTGCCGATGCATATGGTCCCGGGACGACGCGGAATTTTTATTGGGTGGTAGCGAGAGCTTCTACGGAGCGCCCAACCTGAATTGCTTCACTTCGCGCCAAGCTGCGTCATCTGCCTTGTGGAACAGCGATGCGGCTTCCACGCGGGCGCGGAGGGGGAGGTGGGGTTTGGCGGCATTCAGAAATTCGCGGTCGAGGCGGTTGAGGTCGTCTGTGCCGGGTGACTTCAAGTGGGCGATGGTGAGGTGGGGCACGGTGTCTGGATGCGCGCCGGCATAGGGGAGGTGCTCGGGGAAGGCCAGGACCAA
Source organism: uncultured Parvibaculum sp. (assembly GCA_964560165.1). Lineage (GTDB taxonomy): Bacteria > Pseudomonadota > Alphaproteobacteria > Parvibaculales > Parvibaculaceae > Parvibaculum. Next base: position 1,342 of record CAZLLB010000313.1, read on the forward strand.
TGCGCGGACCAGCGCGACGATGGGGGCGGGGTTTTGCGGGGCGAGCCAGAGGACGGATGTGGCGGGGAAGCGGCGCGTTTCGTGGAAATGGAGATCGAAGGGTGCGCTTTGTGCAAAGAGATGCGCGAGGGAGGCTTCGGCCTCGGCGTCGATGCTGCTTTTCTCGCGGAAGGGATAAACCAGCGTTACATGCGCGGGCATGCCTTGCGCCGCTGATGGATCGTGCTGCTCGCGCCAGGGGGCGACAAGGGGCTCGGCTTCGGGAATGCGCAGAACGAGAGCGGTGTTCATAACTCAATTCTCCTTGCGCACAGATATTAGACGAAAGCGCTTAAATCCGGTCTAATTTACGGCAAAAGAAATTCCGGAGGCTCAGCCATCATGTCGATACCGCTCGATCCCGCCTTGTTTCGCCCCGACGCCATCTCTGACGAGACGCGGGGCATCAATGATTTCATCATCAAGGCCTTTGCCGATCTGCCCGAATGGTGGGAGATCGGTGCGGCCACCATGCGCGAAGCGCGGGCGCGCGGCGAAGGCGGCTTTCCGCTGCCGCCGAAATCGGAACGCGCGCGGGTGATAGAGATCGAGGGCAAGGGCGGCCACAAGGTGGCGCTGAGGATCGTCGCCCCGGAGAACCCGAAGGGCGTTTATCTGCATATTCACGGCGGCGGCTGGGTGCTGGGCGCGAGCGACCAGCAGGACCCGATGCTGGAGCGCATTGCGCAGAATACGGGGCTTGCCTGTGTCAGCGTCGAATATCGGCTCGCGCCGGAGCATCCCTACCCTGCCGGGCCGGATGATTGCGAGGCGGCGGCGCTGTGGCTCGTGAAAAATGCCAAGCGCGAATTCGGCACGGATGTGTTGACCATCGGCGGCGAAAGTGCTGGCGGGCACCTGAGCGCCGTGACGCTGCTGCGGATGCGCGACCGGCACGGGTTCACCGGCTTTGCAGGCGCCAATCTCGTATTCGGCGCTTTCGACATGACGATGACGCCGAGCCAGCGCGCCTTTGGCGATGAGCGGCTGGTGCTGCGCACGGTGGATATTCAGCAATTCGGCGACGCCTTTCTGCCGAATGGCGAGGACCGGCGCGACCCGGATATTTCGCCGCTCTATGCAGACCTGAAAGGCATGCCGCCTGCCCTCTTTACCGTGGGCACGCGCGATGCGCTGATGGACGACACGCTCTTCATGTATACGCGCTGGATGGCGGCGGGCAATGAGGCCGAGCTTGGCGTCTATCCCGGTGGGGCGCATGGGTTTGTCGCCTTTCCCGGCGAGATCGCGCGGGCGGCCAATGAAAAGGCCGACGCTTTTCTGCGCCGCGTGACGGGCCAATAGGCGATGCCGCTTTCGAGTGAGGGCTATTTCGACAGCTTCCGAGGCGCGGTCAATACCTGGGAATGCGACGACAACGGACATATGAACGTGCAGTTCTATGTCG
>CAZLLB010000314.1:0-2777 GCA_964560165.1 uncultured Parvibaculum sp.
GCGATGCCGCCGGGGCAGATGGCATTGGAGCGGACGAAATGCGGCGCGAGCTGGACGGCTGCGCAGCGCGAGAAGTGATGCACAGCGGCTTTGCATGCCGAATAGATGAGAGGGCCAAAGCCTGCCTGCAAACCGGCAACGGAGGCGGTGGAGATGATGCTGCCTGATTGCTGTTTCGTCATGTGGGGCACGGCATATTTGTAGCCGAGCACGACGCCTTTCAGCAGGACGCCGACGGTCTCATCGAAGCCGTTCATGTCGATCTCGTGCAGCTCGCCGCCGACACCGCCATAGCCTGCATTATTGAAGAGGACATCGAGGCGGCCGAATTTTTTGACCGTGTGATCGACGAGATTTTTAACCTCGGCTTCGTTGGCGACGTTAGCGCGGCAATAGGAGAAATTCGCGCCAAGCTCGCGCTCCATCGCTTCGCCTTTGTGATCCTGCAAGTCGCCAGCGACGACTTTCGCGCCTTCCTTGAGGAACAGATCGACGGTGCCGCGGCCAATGCCGCTGGTGCCGCCGGTGATGATGGCGACTTTGCCTTCGAGTCTTCCGGTCATGGTGGTCTTCCTGTTTTGTTTTTTCGTTTGTATCAGCGGCCCTTGAACACAGGCTTTCGCTTTTCCATGAAGGCGGTGCGGCCTTCGGCGTAGTCTTCGCTACCGAAGCAGCGGGCGATGAGGTTGTCGCAAAAAGCGGCGTCGAAATTGCCGGGTGCTTTTCGCGTTTCATCGACGATCTTTTTTGCCGTCATCACGGTAAGCGGCGCGTTGTCGCCGATGGTGGCGCAGGTGGTGCGTGTTTCGGCTTCCAGCGCCTCGCGGGTGAAAACGCGATTGATGAGGCCCATGGCCAGCGCCTCGTCATGGGTGAAGCGGCGGGCGGTGAAGAAAATTTCCTTCGCATAGGCCGGGCCGACAATATCGACGAGGCGGCGCGTGCCGGATGCCGCGTAGGCAAGCCCCAGCTTTGCGGCGGGGATGCCGAAGGTCGAGCCTTGCGCCGCAAAGCGCAGATCGCAGGAGAGCGCGATGCCGAGACCGCCGCCGATGCAATAGCCGTCGATCATGGCGATGGTTGGGCGCTCGGCGCGGGCGATGGTTTCAAAGGCGAGAGTGGTGGCGTCTTCATAGATGATGACGCTGGCCGGATCGCCGCGCTGTGCTTCGAACTGGGAAATATCGGCGCCGGCGACAAAGGCTTTGCCGCCTGCGCCGGTGAGCACGATGACTTTGATCTCGGGATCGGCTTCGAAATCCGCGATGATTTTTGGGACGGCCTGCCACATGTCGAGGCTGACGGCGTTGAGGCGTTCTGGATTGTTGAAAATCATCCAGCCGATCGCGCCGTCTTTCTTGGCGATCATGCGAGTGGTGGGAGAGGGCATGGGGGGCTCCGGGTGGTCAGTTGCGTTTGGCGCATTCTGACCATGGGGGCGCCCGGTGTCACCCCAGGAGTTGGTGTCGGGGCCTCGTCCTTCGAGACGGACCTTCGGCCCTCCTCAGGGTGAGGGTTTCATACTTGAAAAACCTCATCCTGAGGAGGCGTGGTACACGCCGTCTCGAACGATGGCCGCGAGTGAAAGCGTCAAACCGGCGCGACGGGCTCCATGCGCGGGTCGTGGACCGGGGGGAGATTGTCCTTCAGGTCCGTGAGCAGGTCTGACTTTAGCGATGCGTAAGCTGGATCGCTCCAGAGGTTGCGCCACTGTTGCGGATCGTTCTTGTGGTCGTACAACTCGCCTTCCGTGCCGTCATAAAGCGTGCCGGGCTGATAGGCGGTGATCGTGTAGCCGTCGCGGTAGATGGTGCGCAGGCCCACCGTCGTGCCATCGACATGGGTGCAATCCCACTCGGTGAAGACGCGCTGACGGTCTTGGCGCGCGCCCTCGGCATCGGTAAGCGGCATGGGTTTGCCTTGCATCCACTCGGGCACGGGAAGCCCGGCGATCTTGCAGAAGGTCGGCGCGAGATCGACCTGGCCCACGGGCGCTTCGACGCTTGCGGGCGTGACGCCAGCCGATTTGGCTGGACACCAGATCATCGGCAGGCGCATCAGCGCATCGACGTGATAGGGGCCTTTGAAGAGTAGGCCGAACTCGCCCTGAAACTCGCCGTGATCGGTGGTGAAGACGACATCGACATCGTCGCCCCAGCCGCGTTTGGCGATGGCGGCCATGACTTTCGCGACAGCTTCGTCGATCAATTCATTTTCGACATGGGTGAAGGCGTTGATCTCGCGCACCTGATCCGCCGTCATGTCGCAAGCGCGGAATTCGGGCGGGGCTTCGAAGTTCGTCACGCGCTCGCCGGTGTACCATTCCATCCAGTGACGGGGCTTGTCCTTCAGCACGGCTTCGATTTTTTCTTTCGAGCCGGGATAGAATTCCGGCATCGGCGTGTCGCGCCAGGGATGGCGGCCGAGCTCGCTCTGCGGCGGGTCCCACGGATGGTGCGGATCGGGGAAGCTCATCCAGCAGAACCAGTCATCGTCTTTGCCGACGCTGTCGAGCCAGGCGATGGTGCGGTCGGCCACCCAGTCGGTGTGATAGTTCTGGCGCTCGACCGGATTGAAATGGAGCTGACAGCCGCCCGTGTCGCCGCCGCCTGCCGCGTTGACCTGAAATTTGGCGTCGAGGTTTGGATAGAATTTCACGAAGGCGTCGGGGTCGTGCGTCTTCAGCCATTCGGCATAGTGCAGGATGAGCGGCGAGTGGGCGGCAAGCTCCATATGTTCAAAGCCGCGATGCGGGCCGTACTCGCCGCGCCGCGCCA
>CAZLLB010000315.1:0-2763 GCA_964560165.1 uncultured Parvibaculum sp.
ACGTCGCATAAAGGCGCGGATTATCCATCAGCTTGTTGGCGGCAAGAATGTTGATCATGCCGCGCCCGTCGCGATCGGTGCGCATCAGATCATTGATCTCAAGCGCTGGCTCACCGAAAAAATGCTCGCTCTTCTGGTTTTCCAGCACCAGCAATTGCCGCTGTATCGCGCCGACCGAGGCAGTGGAGACATTGCCGTATTTCGCGCTGAGCGTGGAGGCGCTCTCCGATACATAGGCCAGCATCGCCCGCAGGTCTTTCAGGTCGAGCAATAGCAGCCCCTGCTCATCGGCAACGCGGAAGGCGATGTTCAGTACCCCTTCCTGCGTGTCATTGAGATCAAGAAGCCGGGCAAGCAGCAGCGGCCCCATCTCCGAAATGGTCGCCCGGACGGGATGGCCCTCTTCGCCGAATACGTCCCAGAAAATGGTCGGAAAACGATCCGGCACATAGTCGATGCCGATTTCGGCTGCCCGCTTGACGAAAGGCGGTTTGCCATCGCCAGGCTGGCTGATGCCTGAAAGGTCGCCCTTGATGTCGGCGGCAAAGACCGGCACCCCGGCGTTTGAAAACCCCTCGGCCAGTGTTTGCAGGGTGACCGTCTTGCCGGTGCCCGTCGCCCCGGTCACAAGCCCGTGCCGATTGGCGAGCCGGAGCAGCAGAACCTCCGCCTTGGTGCTTTTGCCGATCAGAATTCCCCCGTCAACCGGCACATCCGCCATAGGCAAACCCTTCTGCAAATATAGAGGGTTACCAAACCCCCTTTTGAATCAACGTCCCCGTTTGGACAGACTATAAGAGGTCGAGCGCAGCGCGGCTATGCGGGCGCTTTGCTTGACCCTCCATGGGCCGTGCCGCTAGGTTGCGCCGCAAAAGGGGCGTCAGCCCCGCGATTCCGCTGCCTGCCAAGTCATGAAAGTTCCGGCTGATTATGACGGCCAAACCCGATCACTCGTTCCAGTCCCTGATCCTGAAGCTCCAGACATTCTGGGCCGGGCAGGGTTGCGTCATTCTCCAGCCTTATGACATGTCGATGGGCGCTGGCACCTTCCACCCAGCGACCACCTTGCGCGCGCTTGGCCCCAAGCCCTGGAAGGCGGCCTATGTGCAGCCCTCGCGCCGCCCGACCGATGGGCGCTATGGCACCAATCCGAACCGCTTCCAGCACTATTATCAGTTTCAGGTGATCCTGAAGCCAAACCCCGACAATTTGCAGGAGCTCTATCTCCAGAGCCTCAATGAACTCGGCATCGACCCGAAGAACCACGACATCCGCTTTGTCGAGGACGATTGGGAAAGCCCGACGCTCGGCGCATGGGGGCTGGGCTGGGAAGTCTGGTGCGACGGCATGGAAGTCTCGCAATTCACTTACTTTCAGCAGGTCGGCGGTTTCGATTGCAGCCCCGTTTCGGGCGAGCTGACCTACGGGCTTGAACGCCTTGCCATGTATATTCAAGGCGTCGATAACGGCTATGACCTCGACTTCAACGGGGCCGAGGGCGAAGACCGCGTGACCTATGGCGATGTCTTTCTGCAAGCCGAAAAGGAATTTTCCGCTCACAATTTCGAGCACGCCAATACTGAAATGCTCTTCCGCCATTTCGATGACGCGGAAAAAGAATGTGCCGCGCTGCTTGCGCAAAATCTTGCGCTGCCCGCTTACGACCAGTGCATCAAGGCGAGCCACAATTTCAATCTGCTCGACGCGCGCGGCGTGATTTCCGTCACCGAGCGCCAGGCCTATATCGGTCGCGTTCGCGCGCTTGCCAAAGGCTGCGCACAAGCCTGGCTGGATAGTGAAGGCGGGGGCGGCGCATGAGCGAGCTTCTCCTTGAACTTTTCTCTGAAGAAATCCCGGCGCGTATGCAGGCGCGGGCGAGCGACGATCTGAAGCGCCTCGTCACCGCCGCGCTGAAAGACGCGGGCGTCGAAAGCGCCAATGCTCGTGCGTTTGCAACGCCGCGCCGCCTCGCGCTCGTCATCGACGGTCTGCCGGACAAGACGCCGGACGTGAAGGAAGAGCGCAAAGGCCCCAAGGTCGGCGCGCCCGATCAAGCCATTCAAGGTTTCCTCCGCGCGGCGGGGCTTGCCTCCATCGATCAGGCGAGCGTGCAGGAAGACAAGAAGGGCGCTTTCTACGTGGCGCTCACCGAGAAGAAGGGCCGCCCGATGGCGGACCTCATTGCCGAAATCGCGCCTCAGGTTGTGCGCAATTTCCCATGGCCGAAATCGATGCGCTCGGGCCGCCACGAATTGCGCTGGGTCCGCCCGCTACATTCGATCCTCTGCATCCTCGGCGGCAAACTTGTCTCCTTCGATATCGACGGCATCAAATCCGGCGAGACGACGCAGGGCCATCGCTTCATGGAGCCCGCTGCTTTTGCCGTCACGGATTTCGCGGACTACGAAAAGAAACTCGAGGCCGCGAAAGTGATCCTCGATCCGGCGAAGCGCGCGGAGGTCATCAAGACAGGCGCGCTGAAGCTCGCCGCCGAAGCACAGCTCACACTGATCGAAGACGAAGCGCTGCTGAATGAAGTTGCGGGCCTTGTCGAATGGCCCGTGCCGCTGATCGGTGCAATCGACGATCAGTTCATGGAAGTGCCGCAGGAAGTGCTGACCAGCACCATGCGCGCCAACCAGAAATATTTCGCGCTGACGGACGCGGGCGGCAAGCTCGCCCCGCGCTTCATCGTCGTCGCAAACCTCATCGCGGAAGATGGCGGCAAAGCCATCGTCAACGGCAACGAACGCGTGCTTCGCG
>CAZLLB010000316.1:0-2757 GCA_964560165.1 uncultured Parvibaculum sp.
TCGACCAGCGAGGCCATGGCGGGCGTCGTCAGATCGTCGAAGGGCGAATAATAGTCGAGCTGACGCACCTGATCAGCGATGGCCTGCGCCATCTCCTCGCGGCCATGGCCGATATTGACGCACCACATGCCGCCAAGGCCATCGAGAAATTTCCGGCCGTCTTCGCCGAAAACATAATTGCCCTGCGCCTTGACGATAACAGTGCGCTCGGCCTTTTCCATCATCGCCAGATCGGTGAACGGATGGATATTATGGCGGCGGTCGAGATCATCGACGCTGGGCGTGTTCGGCAATTTTTCAACGTACGTCAAGTGCGCCTCCTCTAGGCGTATGCGACTTCATTCGGCTGCAGTTGTTGTTTCGGGCCAGTTGACGCCCATGACCTTGAAACGCGGCGCGGTCGGCAATTTGAAATAGGCGGTGAGCTTTTCACGTCCCTCCGCGCCGATGGTTTCATCCCAGAGCTTCCACGTATCGCGAAAGACATGCGTCGCGCTGCGGCTCTCACGATCAAAGAGCAACGATGCGCCCGAACGCGGCTCGAAGGCTTCCCAGCGCGGAATATCGTTATTGTTCGGATTGCCATTACGCGCGAAGGCGATCAGCGACTTGCTGAACGACGTGTTGATAGCGCGCAGCACCGAAGGTTCAGTTTTCGCATACCACTCGCCCATGCCTGCATCGACCGTACCGAAGCAGAACGGCAATTCGCCCGCATGCGGCGCGCCGTAAAAGCCGTCTGCAATATCGGTTTGCACATCGAAACGATAAAGCCAGGTGTTGGGTTGAAACCGGCTCTGCGCAATGGCGCTATGGCCCACCGCCCAATGAAAGCAGATATCGCCGACAATCGCCGCCATCACCTGCGAGGGTTTATCTTCCGGCGCGCGCGCGCGATAGGTCTGGAGGACGCGTGCCGTATGAGAGCCGAACGTCTCGTCCGCCCAGTCCTCAAGCTGCACGTCACTAAGCTCCGCCACTTCCGGGTAATAGAGAAGCCAGTAGCGCGCTTCGTCACGCGTGACGCCGAGCATCATGTCGATGTCGGCGGCAGCGCCTCGGCGCAAAAGTTCCAGCGGATGATCGGGCAATACGTCGCCGTCGATCATGGGAAAGAACAGCGAGTCGCCGAGCATCGTCTCGCTATGCTCGATCAGATGTTCAGCCTGCGCGTGCAGAATTTTCGCCAGCGGCAGAGCCCGTAGTTCGGCGACGCTCCCAACCCCGGCAATGTCGAGAAACCGTTTGGCGATGCCGGTCGCGGCAGCGCGGCTGACGGCAATCGCCGGACCCGACATAGCGATAGCGCGCTTCATCAGTCCGGCGGAATGAGGACTGACCATCAGGTTTTGCGTTGAGACGGCCCCGGCAGACTCGCCAAAGACCGTAATCGTCTCGGGATCGCCGCCGAAATTCGCAATATTATCGCACACCCATTTCAGCGCCGCGATCTGATCGCGATGCCCGATATTGCTGCTCTTTGTGAAAGCCTTTTCACCGAGACCGGCGAGATGGAGAAAGCCGAGCGCGCCCAGTCGGTAATTGATGGTCACGACGACCACGTCACCGTCACGCGCCAGATTCGCGCCGTTATAATCAGGCTCGCTGCCTGAGCCGATCAGGAAACTGCCGCCGTGAATCCAGAACATCACCGGGCGGCGCTTGCCATCTATGCCCGGCGTCCAGATATTGAGGTTCAGGCAGTCCTCGCTGCCTCGCGCGCAAATCTGCCCGCCATAGTCCTCATAGAAAACATCGGGAAGCTGCGGGGCGACGGGGCCGGGCACCGTTGCGCGGCGGGTATAAACCCAAGGCGCACACGGCTGCGGCGGCTGGAAGCGCAGCGCGCCAATAGGCGCCGCCGCATAGGGAATGCCGTAAAACGCATGGATGCCGTCTTCGAGTGCACCGTCGACCCGTCCATAGGTTGTTTCCGCAAGCGCCATCAGGCATCCCTCGATACGAGCCCTCTCGCTCATTGAGTAGAAGAAAGGACTGGTGTGGGGTATGGCCTTCTTAGGCTAAACCCTTGAGAAACGGCGCTTGGCATTGCCCTAATAAGGATATGGCGCAAGATCTGATCGGAGGGCATCTTTCCTCACCGCGCCACAATCGGGTTGGAGAATGCCGGTCATCGCAACAACGACGCTCGCGCCGATGAGGCCGCATGAACCTCGCCCGCTTGCAACGCCGGGCCCGCCTCCGCATGATCCACCTCCTCAAAAGAGTGGAAGGCGTGCGATGCCGATAGCGACGGACAGCGATGTGAAAGGCACCCTGCCGCTGGGGCTGGTGGCGGAGTGGAGCAAATATCTGGCTGAGAGCCTGACAGCCTCTGACGCACATATAAGCGTCGCAAAACTCGCCGCCGGTTTGCGCAGTCTGGTGCCTGACACAGCCGTCTATGTCGGTTTCTACCGCCGCAAAGCTCCCCCGATCGTCATCGACTTCGAGGGATCGGATGAGTGGAACCAGGGCTATGTCGAAGGCAAATATCTTCTTGACCCGAGCTATGAGCAGTTTTTGAAACGCAAGACGAGCGTCTGCCTCTCGCCGCAGGAAATGTTTCCGCCGGATTTTCGCAAGAGCGACTATTACATTTCGTTTTATCGGCCCTACGGCATGGTCGATGAGATTTGCTATCTGCTTTATCTCAGCGGCGACCTCGCGGCCTATGTCTCGTTGATGCGGCTTTCCGATGCGCGCTCCTTCAGCGCCGCTGAATTTCGCCGCCTCTCCGCTGTCACTCACGGCGTC
>CAZLLB010000317.1:0-2645 GCA_964560165.1 uncultured Parvibaculum sp.
GCGCCTTGCGCCCATGCGTATCGACCATATAGGCGGCGAGCAGGTTGAGTTCGTTGTCGGTCATCATCGGGGGCGCGTCTCCAGCCAGAATGGGTCTGCCCCACTCTTCGCAACCCTCGTGCCAGCCCGACCGGCTCCCACGCCCTCATGAAATCAATGACTTAGCAGCCCCGCCGCCAAGTGCGCAAAAACAGGGCGGCAAGGCTTGACCGTCCCGAACCGCCGGGCCGGTCAAATTTGCCTGTGGACAGCTACCAGGGCTCGTTATGCGTCCGCACATCGATCTCGAAGCTCCAGGCGGCGCGTTTCTGGGCGTGGAGATACATGTAAATGTCGGCAATCCCGTCAATGTCGATGAGGCGTCCCTCTTCGCCGCGCTTGGCCGCATATTCAGGAGCCATCATCTTCAGCTTCTCGCCGCCAATGCCGCCATCTATGACGACATGACCGACATGGATGCCTTGCGGCCCCAATTCCTTCGCCGCGCTTTGAGCGAGAATGCGCAACGCGCCTTTGGCCGAGCCGAAAGCTGCAAAACCCGCGCGCCCGCGCATCGAAGCCGACGCGCCGGTGAAGATGATCGAGCCTTGCCCGCGCGGGCTCATTGCCGTCGCCGCTTCACGCGCAAAAAGAAAGCCGCCGAAACAGACGATGCGCCAGCACCGCTCGAAATATTCGGCTTTCATGCCGACGAGATTGCCCGCCATGTTGTTGCCCGCATTAAAGACCGCAAGCTCAACCGGTCCCACGGCTTCAGCCTTGCGGAAAAGCTCGACGACCTCTTCTTCCTCAGTCGCGTCACATTGCACCGGCGTCGCCGTGCCGCCTGCATCGGCGATGGCGTCAGCGACCGCCTTCACCTTCTCGAAGGTGCGGCCCGCAACGAATGTATGGAAACCTTGCCCGGCGGCTTTGCGCGCAATGGCAGCGCCGAGACCTTCGTGTGGGCCGACGCCGATGATGATTGCTGTTTTGCTGGTCATGCTCTGCTCCATCGCTTTTGATAAGGAGCATATGGGTAGGTTCTATAAAAGAACTAACGGTAATTTGGCCGCACCGCTTTTTTGTTGATCGGGCGGAAAGCCGGGCATAGCTTTCGCCCATGATCGAGCGCCACAACATCGCTGCTGTTTATTTTACGCCGCACACATAGCGCGGCGTTGCTCGATATTGTTTTGACAATGCCGCCGCCAGCCGGCGGCATTGTCATGAAAGCAGTCTCCGGCCCGCGAGCGGCCCGATAAGGAGACCGCCAAATGAACATCACCCCGCCCATTATCCGCCAGGCGACAGAAAGCGATTACGAGCAGCTTTGCGATCTGTTTGAGGAACTCGACGCTCTGCATCGTCAGGGCCGCCCCGATCTGTTCCACAAGCCGCAAGGCGCGCCGCGCGAGCGAAGCTATGTCGCCTCGCTGATCGCAGGACCTGACAGCGCCGTGCTTGTGGCAGGCGATCGTGGCTCGCGCGCGCTTTATGGCTTTGCCACGCTGACCGTCCGCACCTTGCCCGAAAACGCCGTGCGAACGGCTCGCCGCTTTGTCGAGATCGACAATCTGGCGGTGCGCCGCGACTGGAGACGCATGGGGCTTGGCCGTCTGCTCATCAGCGAAGCCGACCGATGGGCAGCGCGAAGCAACCTCGGCGCCGTGGAACTGGCGGTGCATGAATTCAACGCCGAAGCGATCCGCTTCTATGAGGCGGTCGGCTTTTCCACGTTTCTCCGGCGCATGTCGCGCGAGCCCGCGGTGCAGGACTAGCCTGCGAAACCGCCCTCTTTGAGAAAACTCTCCTCCTCAGGCGTCGAGCGACGCCCGAGGATGGCGTTCCTGTGCGGAAAGCGGCCAAAGCGGCGGATGATGTCCACATGAAGCTCGGCAAACTTCATCATCTCGCCGTCTTCAAGACGGGCGAAATGGGGAAGCCCTTCCATCTGCGCCGCAAGATCCTCGGAATGCTCGAATGGCATATAGAACCAGCCCCGCGCCGCGACCGGCACTTCGGCATCGAAGCGCCGCGAGATCGCCTCACGCGCAAGACCGAGCGCCTTGTCATCCTGCGCCCAGGCGCGATGATCGTTGCGATAGAGATTGCGGCTGAACTGATCGAGCAGAATGACGAGGGCAAGTGCGCCCTGCGCATCCGCCAACCAGCCATCGAGCTTTCCCGCGCAAGCCTCGGCATGGATCACGCCGAAACGCCGCCTGATCTCGGCGTCGAACTCATCGCTCTTCGACCACCACTTGTCCCATCCGGCGGCAAACCAGAAGTCGAGAATGTCGCGCGGGCGGATGGTGGTCATGCCGCTCAAACCACAATCACATCGGCGGGCGACGTCCCTTCATAGAGCCGCGCGACGAGATGGGCGCGGCGCTCCAGCGTCGCACGTTGATTGACGTAACCCTTGTCGGTCATTTCATGCCCGTCGATGGAGGGCGGCTCGGCCATGAGGATGAGACGCGCAATGCGGGTCGATGATCCTCCGCCCGCCTTATTGTGGCGCACAAGACGCTCGCGCACGTAATCGACGACCTTGGGATGAGCGATAACCTCCTCCACCGTCGCCGTTTCGGGCAGGCCCGCAATGGAACGCGCGGCGGCAATATTTGGCCAGGCGAGCAAGGCGATGTCGGGCTTGTCGAGGC
>CAZLLB010000318.1:0-2638 GCA_964560165.1 uncultured Parvibaculum sp.
TAAAGATTGTCGCCGGTCGCCTTCATGTCCTGAAGGTTGGGGAAGGTCACGAGAGCGATCTTGCCGCGCTCGCCCGCTTCCGTCGTCACGGTGCCGTCGCGGGCGATGGTGATCTGCTTTTCGTCGTTGGCGAAGGTCAGCGTGGCACCGGCAGTTGTCAGCACCGGATAGCCGTTGGAGGTGACGAGCTGGCCCGTGTCGTCGAGCTGGAGATGGCCGTTGCGCGTATATTGGTCGCCGCTCGGCGTCTGTACCTTGAACATGCCTTCGCCTGCGATAGCGATGTCGAGCGGATTGCCGGTCATCTGCTTCTCGCCATCCGCGAGATTGCGCACCTGGCCGTAGTCCTGCACGAAAGAGAGTGTCTTGTCGGGGCTGTCTTCGCTGGCGACGGGCATCAGATACTCGTCGAAGAGCATGCTCTGCGACTTGTAGGCAGTCGTGTTCATGTTCGCGAGGTTGTTCGCGATCGTGGACATCTCGCGCATCATGGCCGATTGGCGCGACAGGCCTATGAGAAGAGCGTTTTCCATGAGCGGTTCCGAAGCATTCCGAAAAGCGTTTGAGCGCCCGATGCGCACGGACCCTTAGTCGCAAGGGGTGTGCCACATCGAATATGCAATCGGATCAATGGCTTGAGTTTGTTTCGGGCGAGGGGCGAGCCTGCCCATTGCAGCCTTTACCGGGCAGAAATTGCCGCCTTGGGCGGGTCGGGGCAACGCTTCATTAACTAAAATCGGTAAGGATTTGCCTGCGCTCGGGGCACCTGTCTTGAACTGTCAGGCGAGCGCGATTTCCTTCTCGCCGGTGACTTTCGCCGGACGACAAAGTGGGCACAGCACATGGCTTCGATCGACGCCGGCCTTTCCGAAGATGATGGCGCGGATGCAGCACCGGCAAAGCGCAAGCTGAGCGGCAAGGTGCTCGTACTCTATATCGCGCTTCCGCTCGTTCTGCTGATCGGCGGTGGCGTCGGCGCTTATATGGCGGGCTTTCTCGGTGGCGGTACGGAAAAGAAAGCGCATGTCGTCGCCATTCCAGTCTTCTACGATCTGCCGGATTTTCTGGTCAATCTCAGCGGTCCAGCGCCGCAGCATTTTCTCAAGATGAAAGTGGCGCTGCAAATCACCGATGCCGAAGCGGCCAAGCGTCTCGATGCCGAGCTTCCGCGCGTCCTCGACGCCTTCCAGATTTTCCTGCGTGAGCTGCGGCCTGATGATGTTCAGGGTTCGGCGGCCATGCTGCGCGTCAAGGAAGAGCTTCTGCGGCGCATCAATCTCGCCGTTCAGCCTCCTCTGGCGACAGATATTCTCTTCAAGGAAGTCATCGTTCAGTAGGTCTTTCGTTCGGTTTCCCAGTTTCAGAAAAGCGCGGCGAGTTTCATGGCTACAGTGGACGAAATCGATCAGGACGAAATGGCGGCCGCCATGGCCGCTATGGCGGACGATGATGATGGCGAAGCGGGTGGGGCCAAGGAAGCCGCGTCTTTCCGTCCGGCGCCCGAGCGCGTTCTCAATCAGGATGAAATCGACAGCCTTCTCGGTTTTGAAATCGAGAACGAGCAGGTCGGCGAGCGCACCGGCATTCGCGCCATTATCAATTCGGCGCTTGTCTCTTATGAGCGCCTGCCGATGCTCGAAATCGTGTTCGACAGGCTCGTGCGCCTGATGACCACGAGCTTGCGCAATTTCACCGGCGACAATGTCGAAGTCAGTCTCGACAATATCTCGTCGATCCGCTTCGGCGACTATCTCAATTCCATTCCGTTGCCCGCCGTCCTCGCCGTCTTCCGCGCGAAGGAGTGGGACAATTACGGCATGTTCACGGTCGATTCCAACCTCATCTATTCGATCGTGGATGTGTTGCTCGGTGGCCGTCGCGGCACCGCCGCCATGCGCATCGAAGGCCGTCCCTATACGACCATCGAACTCAATCTCGTTCAGCGCATGGTCGAAGTCGTGTTGCAGGACGCTCGCGCCGCCTTCGAGCCGCTGTCTCCGGTGACGCTCGAGCTTGACCGCATCGAAACCAATCCGCGTTTTGCCGCCATCGCGCGGCCTGCCAATGCCGCCATTCTGGTCAAGCTGCGTATCGACATGGAAGATCGCGGCGGGCGCATCGAGATGCTGCTGCCTTACGCCACGCTTGAGCCGATCCGCGAGCTTCTGCTCCAGATGTTCATGGGGGAAAAATTCGGCCGCGACTCGATCTGGGATAGCCATCTCGCCACCGAATTGTGGTCCACCAAGATCGACATCGAGGCGATCCTGGACGAACAGACCATGCCGCTGAACAAGGTGATGAACCTGGAAGTGGGCCAGACCCTGATGCTGGGCGCCGGGCCCGACTCGCGGGTGGAGCTGCGTTGCCGGGGCGTGCCGCTGCTGACCGGGCGCATGGGCCGGGTCAATTCCAATGTCGCGGTGCGGGTCGATGACGCCATCGAACGCACCGATGCCTCGCGGGCGCTGTAGGGGCGCCGCCGCCTTTTCGATTGGCCGTAACACCAACAAGAGAGTTGAGCCGTGATCGCGAATATTCTTTCCAGCCTGGAGCCGGGTTTTTTCCTGGAGCTGGCCCTCGATTTTCTGCTGGCCTTCACCCTGGGCTATTGCATCGTGCTGGAGCGGCGTCTGGC
>CAZLLB010000319.1:0-2630 GCA_964560165.1 uncultured Parvibaculum sp.
TCTGCGGGCTGATCGTCGTGGCGTCTGGCATGTGGCTCCAGCGCATTACGCTTGATGACGACTTCGCGCGTTATTTCGATCAACGGTTCCAGTATCGGCAGGATTCAGACTTCGCCGAAGAGCATCTGACCGGCCTCAACATTATCGAATTCGATGTCGGGGCAGGGCGTGAGGGCGGCGTTTACGACCCGGCTTATCAGCGTAAACTCGCGGAGTTCCTTGTCTGGTTGCGCGCGCAGCCGCATGTCGTCAGCGTTCTCGGCGTTCCCGATATCACGCGGCGCATCGAAAAGGCGATGAACGCTGGCAAGCCGGGAGATCACGATAAAATCCCCGACGACCCGGATCGCATCGCTCAATATTTCCTGCTCTACGAGCTGTCGCTGCCTTATGGCTCATCGCTCAACGATCAGATCAACGTGTCGCGCTCCTCGAGCCGGGTAACCGCCATCCTGCGGCATGTGAAGTCGAGCGAGATCCGCGCCTTGAATATCGAGGCCCAGAACTGGCTGGCGGCCAATGCCCCACCGGCCATGGAGGCCGAGGGCATCAGCATCAACGTGCTGTTCTCCAACGTCTCCTGGATCAACATACGCTCCATGATCGGCACCACCATTGCTTCCATGGTGCTGATCGCCATTATCGTAGGGGTGGCGCTGCGCAGTTCGACCTATGGCCTGCTCAGCATTTTGATGAATATTCTCCCCTCGATCGTCGGTTTTGGCATATGGGGGCTGCTTATCGGGCAGATCGGGCTTGCAGCATCGGTCATCACGGCCATGACCATCGGCCTTGTCGTGGATGACACGATCTATTTTCTGATCATGTATCAGGCCGCGCGCCGACGAGGGCTCGATTCCGAGCAGTCCATCAATGAAGTTTTCGAGATAGTGGGCAGTGCCATGCTGGTCATCACCGTTTCGCTGGCGGTGGGCTTTGGCGTGCTGATTGCGTCGGGATTTGAGGTTAATCGCTCGCTCGGCGCGCAGACCACCATCGTTATCCTCGCCAATCTATTCATCGATTGGCTGATGCTGCCGCCGCTGCTGCGGCTGATGGACCGACGAAAAATACGGTGAATACGGAATAGCTCACAGAAAAGTCACGTTAACCAAATGGTAAGGTTTGCAATTCCTTAACGTGTGTGATTCTTTGAAACAAGTGACTAGTAAAATTGGGGCTGGTGATGCGGACCTACGAAGACCTGACGGGCGCCGAAGGCCGGCGCATGTTTTATCGCGCCGAGCGGTTCAAGCCGGACGACCTCTTCAAGGAGGTTGTACCGAGCGTATTGCTTGGCAATGAGCGCGCCGCGCTTAAAAACCTGAGCATAACGGGCGCTGCCTTCCAGTCTCATACGCATGAGGGCTGGGACGAGCGGCTGGGCTCGGAAATGCCCTTTGAGCTGCGCGTCGGCGAGGACATGCTCTTTGCGGGCGCCGGGCGTATTCGCCGGATCGAGCCGCATGGCAACCGCATGACGGTGGCGGTCGAGTTCACGACGGGCTTTCTCGATATTCCCGCGCTTGTCACCGACCACGACAATCTGTTGCTGACGCGCGCGCTGGCCGATCCCGCTTTTGGCACCTCGGAGGGCATTCTTCCCGAGTTCGTGCAACTCTGCACCGAGATCGTCAATCTCTTCCGTTCCTACAAGCAAATCCTCGAAACCTTCGAGGCGCGCCTCACCGCTACGGGCCGCGAGCGCGAGCAGAAGCTCTTGGAAGCGCTGATCGCTTGCGAGGACCGCATTGTTCCGCAGTGGAAGGAACTCTGGTATCGCGGCAGCGACGTGTTGGAGCCGGTCTGGAAAGACCCGCAAATGCTCGCCCGCCACAAGCGCTATGCCGAACGTGTGCTGACACCGGACTTCATGCCGGGCGCGGTCATGCAGCGTTGCTATGAAAAGCCGCTCGGCTATCCCGGCGACTATCAGATCATGAATTATGTTTATGAATGGCAGCGGGTCGGCAATACGTCTTATGAAAAACTGCTGCATCGCATCGGCATCGAAACCGGTGCATGCGTCGGCACACGGCTGCGCATGACGCAGAAGATCCTGCGCGATTTCATCGCCGCCGAGCCGGGCGACAAGCCGATCAACATCGCCAATCTTGGCTGCGGATCGGCTTACGAGATTTACGATTATCTGAAGATCGACCACTTGCCGCGCCCGGTGAACGTGACGCTGATCGACCAGGATCAGGGCGCGCTGAGCCATGCCTACGAACATGCCTATCGCGAGGTGGTGCGCCATGCGGGGCGGGCGAAACTCCAGTGCCTGCAAGCCTCCTTCGCGCAGCTTCTGAAGGCGGGTGCGCTCTTCAAGACGCTTCCGCCGCAGGATGTGATCTACAGCCTCGGCCTCTTCGACTATCTCTCGCATCGCCGCGCCCGTGCGCTGGCGCATGATCTCTATGCGCAGGTCGCGCCGGGCGGCAAGCTCATCATCGCGAACGTCAAGCAGGGCCGCGAGACGTGCCAATGGCCGCTTGAATTCGTCACCGACTGGAGCCTGATCTATCGCACCGAAGAAGATATGCGCGCGATGTATGAAGGGCTCGACATCCAGAATGTCGAAGTGATCGAGGATGCGACGAAGTGCGTCTATATGATCGTCGGCGACAAGC
>CAZLLB010000320.1:0-2628 GCA_964560165.1 uncultured Parvibaculum sp.
CGCCGATGAACTATTTCCATGTGCTGCGTCGCCAGATGCATCGCAAGTTCCGCAAACCGCTTGTCATCATGACGCCGAAGTCATTGCTGCGTCACAAGCGCGTGCATTCAAAGCTTGAGGAATTCGCGATCGGCTCGACCTTCCATCGCGTGCTCTGGGACGACGCGCAGATGCTGGCGGGCGAGAAGATCAAGCTCGTCAGTGACGACAAGATCAAGCGCGTCGTGATGTGCTCGGGCAAGGTCTATTACGACCTCTATGAAGAGCGCGAGAAACGTGAGATCAACGACATTTATCTCATGCGCGTCGAGCAGCTTTATCCGTTCCCGGCGAAGTCGCTGATGACCGAGTTGTTGCGTTTCCCGCAGGCGGAAATCGTCTGGTGTCAGGAAGAGCCCAAGAATATGGGCGCGTGGCAGTTCATGGAGCCCAATATCGAATGGGTGCTGGATCAGGTTGGCGCGCGCTTCCGTCGCGCGCGCTATGCCGGACGTCCCTCGTCGGCGGCGACGGCGGTGGGGTTGATGAGCAAACACGTACAACAGCTCAACCAGCTTCTGTCGGATGCGCTGAAGGTCGATTGATTTATCTCTGAAAGGCGAATGAGCATGGCCACCGAAGTCAAAGTACCGGCGCTCGGCGAATCTGTGACGGAAGCAACCGTCGCACAATGGTTCAAACAGGTGGGCGATGCGGTGACGGTCGATGAACCGCTGGTTGAACTGGAGACGGACAAGGTGACGGTGGAAGTCCCTGCGCCCGCTTCAGGTGTGCTGTCGGAAATTCTCGTCCAGAGTGGCGAGACGGTGAATATCGGCACGATCCTCGCCGCGATCGGTGAAGGCGCAGGCAAGGCCACGGCCAAGCCCGCTGCCAAGAAGGAAGAACCGAAGAAGGCGGAAGCACCGAAGGCGGCAGCCCCTGCTCCCGCACCCGTTGCCGCGAAGCCCGCAGCGGCGGCGAATGCCGCGCTCGCGCCCGCTGTGCGTCGCGTCGTGGAAGAAAATAATCTCGATGCCGGCAAGATCGACGGCACGGGCAAGGATGGGCGACTGACCAAAGGCGACGCGCTGGAAGCAGCGGCCAAGCCGCAGGCGCAGATTGCGGCGCCCGTTCAGGTGCGCGCGCCCTCGCCTGCGCAGGACGCGGCGCGCGAAGAGCGCGTGAAGATGACGCGACTGCGCAAGACAATCGCGACGCGGTTGAAGGAAGCGCAGAACACGGCGGCCATGCTCACCACCTTCAACGAGGTGGACATGACGGCGATCATGGCGCTTCGCAATCACTACAAGGATCTTTTTGAGAAGAAGCACGGCGTCCGCGTCGGCTTCATGGGGTTCTTCGTCAAGGCCTGCATCGCGGCGCTGAAGGAGCTTCCGGCGGTCAACGGCCTCATCGACGGCGAGGATATTGTTTACAAGAACTATTACAATATCGGCGTCGCGGTCGGCACGGAGAAGGGGCTTGTCGTGCCCGTGGTGCGCGAGGCGCAGGACCTTTCCTTTGCCGAGATCGAAAAGACGATCAACGATTACGGCAAGCGCGCGCGAGACGGCGCGCTGAAACTCGAAGAATTGCAGGGCGGCACGTTCACGATTTCGAATGGCGGCGTCTATGGCTCGCTGATGTCCACGCCGATCCTCAACGCGCCGCAATCGGGCGTGCTCGGTATGCACAAGATTCAAGAGCGCCCGGTGGTGGTCAACGGCCAGGTGGTCGTGCGCCCGATGATGTATCTGGCTCTCTCTTATGACCATCGTATCGTTGATGGGCGCGAGGCCGTCACCTTCCTCGTGCGTGTGAAAGAATCGCTCGAAGATCCGCAGCGCCTGCTGCTTGATTTGTAAATCTGACGCTCTCTTTCTCGTCATTGCGAGGAGCGCAGCGACGAAGCAATCCAGTCTCGATGTCGCAGCTTTCTGGATTGCTTCGCCTTCGGCTCGCAATGACGCCGAAGATGGTGGAAACCAAATTGGAAAGGCCAGAACCTAATGGCTGATGCGTTTGATCTCGTGGTGATCGGTTCGGGCCCCGGCGGTTATGAATGTGCGATCAAGGCGGCTCAGCTCGGGCTGAGCGTTGCTTGCGTCGAGAAAGATCCGACGCTGGGTGGCACCTGTCTCAATGTCGGTTGCATTCCTTCAAAGGCGCTGCTCCATGCGTCTGAACTTTTCGCGGAAGTGACGCAGAGCTTTCCGGGCATGGGCATTGAGGTCGGTGCGCCGAAGCTCAACCTCAAGCAGATGCTGTCCTTCAAGCAGGAAGCCATTGACGGCAACACCAAGGGCATCGAGTTTCTCTTCAAGAAAAACAAGATCGAATGGGTGAAGGGTCTTGGTGTTATCGCGGAGCCAGGCAAGGTGAAAGTCGGCGACCGTGTGCTTGAGGCCAAGAACATTGTCATCGCTACGGGTTCCGATGTGGCGCGGCTTCCCGGCATCGAGATCGACGAGAAAACGGTCGTCTCCTCAACCGGTGCGCTGACGTTCGAGAAAGTGCCGGGACGGTTGCTCGTCGTTGGCGGTGGTGTCATCGGGCTTGAGCTTGGCTCGGTCTGGGGGCGGCTCGGCTCCAAGGTGACGGTGGTTGAATTCCTCGATGCGATCCTGCCGGGCATGGATGGCGAGG
>CAZLLB010000321.1:0-2623 GCA_964560165.1 uncultured Parvibaculum sp.
AGCAGGGGCGCTTGCAAAGCTGGCGATACCAGGCTTTGAGGTTCTGCGCCGTCTCGTGGTCTTTGACGATCGTATCCACACGCGCGCGGATTTCTTCCATCTTCTCGAAGTCGGAATCTTCAAAAGCCGCCATCATGTTGGCGGGCGTCATCTTATCGCGCGGCAGTTCCATGATCTTGGAGCGGATGCGGCGCGAGAGATCGGTCCAGCCATCCATCACCAGATCTTCTTCGGCCAGATCGCCGCCCTGATTGGCCGTGAAATTTTCCAGCCAACGCTTCTGCCAGCCGGGTGTAGCGATCTCGGCAAACCATTTGGGATCAAGCGGCTTGTTGGCGCGCACGTCTACGGATGAGGGCGTGCGCTGGACCACGTAAAGCTCCTTGCACGCCTTGGCGAGATGCGGCACGGCCTGCACCGATGTCGCGCCGGTGCCGATGATGGCGACGCGTTTGTCGCGCAGCTTCTCCATCAGCGCGCCCTTGGGGTCGCCGCCCGTATAATCGTAGTCCCAGCGGCTTGTATGGAAGGAATGACCCTTGAAGGATTGAATGCCCGGAATGCCGGGCAGTTTGGGGACATGCAAAGGCCCTGTGCCCATGCCGATGAAATCCGCGGTGAAGCGATCGCCGCGATTGGTTTCGATCACCCAGCGCGAAGCGTCATTGTCCCACGTCAGATTTTCGACTTCGGTGTGGAAGAGCGCGTTTTCATAGAGCCCGTATTGTTTACCGATGCGCTGGCACTGGGCGAGGATTTCCGGCGCGTGAGCATATTTCTCGCTCGGCATATGGCCGGTCTCTTCAAGCAGCGGCATGTAGATCATCGAGGCCGTATCGCATTGCGCGCCGGGATAGCGGTTCCAGTACCAGGTGCCGCCGAAATCGCCGCCCTTCTCGATGATGCGGACATTGGTTATGCCCGCTTCGGCCAGACGCGCGCCGGTGACGAGACCGGCAAAGCCGCCGCCGACAAAGGCGAAGGTTACATGGTCTGTCTTCGGCTCGCGCTCGACGCGCGGCGTATAGGGATCGTCGAGGTAATGGGCGAGCTGATCCTTGATCTGGAGATATTGGGCGTTGCCATCAGCGCGCAAACGCTTGTCGCGTTCGGCGCGGTAGCGGGCAAGCAAAGCTGCCTTGTCGAACTGAGCGGCTTTGGGCGCGGGACTCTCGGTCATCGTCATCGGCGTTTCCAATATGATAATTTGTCAGTTTGTTTTTTCCCATTCTCCTGATCTTGGGGCGCATTGCAATCGAAACCGTGCGGGGTGGAGGAAAATGGCGGAAACTTGCGGAAAATGCCGCGAAGCATTGGGGGCTTGATGGTGGCTTTTCCCCAGCAAAGACGTGGATGGCCGGAATAAATCGGGCCGTGACGATGTGCGTGTGAGGACTAGCGATCGAGTCTTCGCGGAGGCGAAGTTGTTTGGGGCCGGAGGTCTGTGGCCTCTTGCTTCGAGATGCAGGCTGCGCCTGCTCCTCAGCATGAGGGTTTGATTGTCATTACGAGGCCGAAGGCCGTGGCAATCCAGTTCTTGCGGAGTGTGCGGCTTCTGGATTGCTTCGCTCCGTTCGCAATGACGGATTGGGGTCCGAGCAAGCCGCTTCTGGTCAAGCGCCTTGCACCGGCGCTAGACTCTCGCCGCGATGAAACGCGTCATTTGATGAGTGGAGAGTTTCGATGACGGAAAAAAATCCGAGCACGCGGCAGGATTATACTCGCAGCAATGCGGAGATGGCGGCGCAATGGAAGATCGACGTCAATCGCGATCCCTATGACATCCCGCTTGCCGAACTTGACCCCGGACATGACGATCTTTTTGCCGCCAACAAGATGCTCCCCTATTTCGAACGTCTGCGTGCTGAAGACCCGGTGCATCTATCCGAGAACGGGCCTTATGGCCGCTATTGGTCGATCACGAAATACGATGACATCATGGCGGTGGACACCAACCACAAAGTCTTCTCATCGGATATTCGCAATGGTGGCATTCGGCTTGGTGGGCAGCGCCTTGAAAGCGAGCCTGATCCGCTGACGCATCTGCCCATGTTCATCATGGAAGACCAACCCAAACATGACGAGCAGCGCAAAGCCGTGCAGCCCATGTTTCAACCGCAAAATCTGATGAACCTTGAGCTGCTGATCCGCGAGCGTGCCGGGATCATTCTGGACGAGTTGCCGCGCGACAAAGAATTCAACTGGGTGCGCGAAGTTTCCGTGGAACTGACGGGACGGACGCTGGCGACGCTCTTCGATGTGCCGCAGGAAGACCGGCACAAGCTTATCCATTGGTCCGATACGGTGGAGCGCCTTGGCGATCCTGAATATTTCGAGACGCCGGAAGCGGGGTTCATGGAGCTTTGGAAGTGCTGGGAATATTTCGACGCCGTCTGGAAGGAGCGCCAGTCGCGCAAGGTGCCGGGCACGGACCTCATCTCCATGCTGGTTCACAGCCCGTCCACCAAGGATATGACGCCGAACGAATATCTCGGCAACATGCTGTTGCTCATCGTCGGCGGCAATGACACGACGCGCAACTCGATCACGGGCGGTGTCCTCGCGCTGAACCAGAACCCGAACGAATATAAAAAGCTGCACGATAATCCCGACATCATTGCGA
>CAZLLB010000322.1:0-2560 GCA_964560165.1 uncultured Parvibaculum sp.
CGATTTTTTCCTGCTTCACAAGCCTGTCATCGCGGGCTTACATTATCCGCGCCGATCGGTTCGGGAATGATTCCAGGAGGTGATGTTCGTGACGATCGCCGTCTCTCCAGATGGCATGCCTGCCCTGGTGCTGAACGCGGATTACCGCCCGCTCAGCTATTACCCGCTGTCGCTCTGGTCGTGGCAGGACGCGATCAAGGCCGTGTTTCTCGACCGGGTGAATATCGTTTCGAGTTATGAGACCTATGTGCGCAGCCCGAGCTTCGAGATGCGGCTGCCGAGTGTGGTGTCGCTGAAATCCTATGTGAAGCCTGCGCGCTTTCCCGCCTTCACGCGGTTCAATCTTTTTCTGCGCGATTGCTTCTCTTGCCAATATTGCGGTTTCCGCCACGATCTCACTTTCGATCATGTGATCCCGCGTTCGCTGGGTGGACAGACGACATGGGACAATGTCGTGACCGCCTGCGCGCCCTGCAATTTGCGCAAGGGCGGCAGTCTTCCTGCCGATGTTGCGATGTTTCCGATGCAGAAGCCTTATCGGCCAAGCGTCTCCGATCTGCATAAGAACGGCAGGCATTTTCCGCCGAACTATCTGCATGAGAGTTGGCAGGATTATCTTTATTGGGATAGCGAGCTGGAGCCGTAGATCAGTTCGTCGCCGCGCTCGCAATCTCGCAATGACGAATTAGGCCTTCTCGGAAAGCTTGATAGCCACGCGGACGGCGGTTTTGATTGCGCCGGATAGGAGCGGATAGCCGGGGGCTTCCTTTGCGCCTTTTTCTCGTGCTTCGTCGCGGTGCTGGACTTCTTCAAGCCGGAATTTTTCGATCGTGTCGCGGAGGGGGCGTTCGTCATCGCCCATCGTGTCGAGGTGTTTCACCTGCGCGGCGTAATGCTCGTCGATGACTTCCTCGACGGCTTCGGTGCAGGCGTGGGCGGCTTTTTCGCCGAGCAGCGCGGTTGCCGCGCCGAGCGCGAAACCAGCGACGTGCCAGATGGGGTTCAACGCGGTGGGGCGAACGCGGCGCTCGTTGACGATGTCATTGAAGCGGGCGAGGTGGGCTTCTTCGTCCTTGGCCATGCGAGCGAGAGAGGCGGCGGTTTCGCGCTTGTGCGGCAGCATTTTGAAGACGGCAAGCTGGCCTTCATAGATGCGCACTGCGCCATATTCGCCCGCGTGATCGACGCGGATCATTTCCTCGATCATTTCGTCTTGCGCGCGGCCCGGCTGGCCTTTCGCCTTGTCGCTCATACACGCTCACCGCGCGCTTCGCGGATATAGCGGACGAGCGGCAGCGAGGAGAGAACGAAGAGGGCGAGAGAGATGGCGAAATTGAAGCCTGCCAGTGAGATGCCGAAGAGCGACCAGGCGGCGCTGTCGCATTGGGGCAGGCGCTGGCCAGTGAGAAGCTCCGCTTGCAAATCACCCAGCGATGGTGAGACGAGGCCGCCGCCGGTGCAGGTCGTGGGGCCGGGCCACCATTTATATTCGACGCCCGTGTGAAAGGCCGACAAGCCGGTGCCGATGGCGAAGGCGAGGGCGCAGAGCGCGAGAAAGACGAGGGGGGCGACGCCGAGATTTGCCTCACGCGCGAGGATGCCTGCGATCAGGGCCGCGCCGATGGCAAAAATATAGGGGATGCGTTCCTGCAGGCAGAGGTGGCAGGGGGCATAGCCCAGCACATATTGGAAAAAATATGCACCGCCGAGCGTCGCCATGCTTGCGGCGAGGATGATCCAGGGGATGGCAGAGGTTGGTATCCGATTCAGCATGCGAATATCAAAGCACGGAGTGCCCCGTTTGTCCCTTGCGTCCAATCGTTGCAGGTCAGATCACGTATCTGGCGGCGACGAAACCGGCCACGATTAACACGCCAAAGCCTGCGGCGAAGAGGCCGAGATGCTTCTCCATGAGGGCTTTCAGCGGCTCGCCATAGCGGTTCAGGATACCCGCGACGAGGAAGAAGCGGGCGCCGCGCGTGATGGTGCAGAGGATCACGAACCAGAAAATATTGTAGCCGGCAAAGCCCGAGGCGATGGTGACGATCTTGAAGGGGATCGGCGTCAGGCCCTTGATGAGGATGATCCAGGCACCCCATTCGGCGTAGAGGGCGCGGAATTCCTCGATGCCATGCTCATAGCCATAGAGGCTGATGAGCCATTGGCCGAGCGTATCGTAAAGCAGCGCGCCGATCAGATAGCCGACGATGGCGCCCAGGACAGAGGCGATGGTGCAGACGGTTGCGTAGAACCAGGCCTTTTCGGGCCGGGCGACGGTCATCGGCACCAGCATCACGTCGGGCGGCACGGGAAAGAAGGAGCTTTCGGCAAAGGAGACAGCGGCGAGCGCCCAATGGGCGTTTTTGCTGCCCGATAGCCGGATCGTCCAGTCGTAGAGCCTGCGCAGCATGTGAATTCCTTCGTTCCGCCCGCTTGGGGTGTAGCAGGCCGGTCGTGCTTATGTCCATGACATGCGAATTTTCCGGTTTCGGTGCAATACGGGCTCCGGGGCCTCGCTTTTTGTTTGAACGGCGCGGCGGCCCGACTAATATGCGGCCCT
>CAZLLB010000323.1:0-2541 GCA_964560165.1 uncultured Parvibaculum sp.
CGAAGGCGAGGGCGCATTCATCCAGGACGACTGGATGGATCCCAAGGAATCAAAGCGCGTTGACGACTTCATCGTCTTCGCCATGGCCGCTGCGACGCAGGCGCTGAACGACGCCAACTGGCACCCCTCCACCGAAGAAGAAAAGTGCCGCTCGGGCACGATGATCGGTTCCGGTATCGGCGGCCTTGAAGGCATCGCCGAAACCGCGCTGACGCTTCACGAGAAGGGCCCGCGCCGTGTCAGCCCCTTCTTCATCACCGGCCGCCTCATCAATCTGGCATCGGGCTATGTCTCGATTCGCCACGGCCTCAAGGGCCCGAACCATTCCGTCGTTACCGCTTGCTCGACCGGCGCTCACGCCATCGGCGATGCGGCGCGCTTGATCGCGTTGGACGATGCCGACGTCATGGTGGCTGGCGGCGCTGAAAGCGCCATCTGCCGCATCGGCATTGCGGGCTTTGCCGCCTGCCGCGCCCTCTCCACCCAATATAACGATACGCCCGAGCGCGCCTCGCGCCCCTATGACAAAGACCGCGACGGTTTCGTCATGGGCGAAGGCGCGGGCGTTGTCGTCCTCGAAGAATACGAACACGCCAAAGCACGTGGCGCGAAAATTTACGGCGAGATCGTCGGTTACGGCCTCTCCGGCGATGCCTATCACATCACCGCGCCCGCCGAAGATGGCGATGGCGGCTTCCGCTCGATGCAGGCGGCATTGAAGCGCGCGGGCATTTCTCCCGCCGATCTCGATTACGTCAATGCCCACGGCACCTCCACCATGGCCGACACGATCGAACTTGGCGCGGTCACGCGCATGCTCGGTAACGCGGTCAGCAAAGTGTCGATGTCATCGACCAAATCTTCCATCGGCCATTTGCTTGGCGCTGCCGGTGCGGTCGAGGCGATCTTCTGTCTGCTCGCCATGCGCGACAGCATCCTGCCGCCGACGATCAACCTCGATAACCCGCAAGTCGAGACAGAAATTGATCTGGTGCCGCTCAAGGCGCGCGCCAAGGATGTCAATTACGCTCTGTCGAACTCCTTCGGTTTCGGCGGCACCAATGCGTCGCTGGTGATGAAGAAGGTCGGTTGATTGAGCGACCAGGGCGAAACGCCGGAAGCACAACCGGCGCCTGCGCCCAGGCCGCGGCGGTTTCTCCGCGCTCTGCTTTTCATCTCGATCATCCTGCCGAGCCTCGTGGTCCTCGTCGCGGGTGGCGTCTTTCTTTATGGCAAGTGGCGCTATGAGGCAGCAGGACCGCTGGCCGAGAAAGCCGTGGTTTGGCTGCAGCCGGGTCTCGGCCTCGCGGGCATCACCAATCGCCTGCAAACGGCGAGTGTCATTTCCGAGCCGCTGATCTTCCGCACCGCCGTCCGCATCACAGGTGCCGCTGGCTCCCTCAAGGCAGGCGAATACGAAATTCCCGCCCATGCGAGCATGATGGATATCATCCGTGTGCTGCGCGAAGGAAAGTCCATCGTCCACAAGATCACGATCCCTGAAGGCCTTACCAGCCAGCAGGCCATGGCCATCGTGAAGGCCGATCCGGTCCTCACGGGCGACATGCCGCTGCTGCCGCCCGAAGGCGCGCTGCTTCCCGAGACTTATAATTTCATCAAGGGCACCACGCGCGCCGATCTCGTCAAGCGGATGCAAAAGTCGCAAACCGCGTTGATGAATGCGCTCTGGCCCAAGCGCGCCGCCGGACTGCCTTTCTCCACGCCCAACGAGGCGTTGATCCTGGCTTCCATCGTCGAGAAGGAAACCGGCCTCAAGTCCGAGCGTCCGAAAGTCGCCGCCGTTTTCGTCAACCGGCTGCGTGTGCCGATGCGCCTTCAGTCCGATCCCACCATCGTCTATGGCATCACGCGCGGCGCTGGCCCTCTTGGCCGTTCGATCCGCCGCAGCGAGATCGACCGCGCGACGCCCTATAACACCTATCAAATCGACGGCTTGCCGCCGACGCCGATCTGCAATCCGGGCCGCGCCTCCATAGAGGCGGTGTTGAACCCGCCTGCCACCAGCGATCTCTATTTCGTCGCAGATGGCACAGGCGGCCACGCCTTCTCCCCCTCGCTTGCCGGGCACACGCGCAATGTCGGCAATTGGCGCAAGATCGAAAGAGCGGGCAAGGCCGACAAGCCTGCAGAAACACCGCCCGCCAAAGTTGCTCCGCCAGTCGCGCCCGTTGTCGTTCCTCTGGATGCGCCGAAGCGGCCCTGAGCGCCGTCTTGCTATACTGCCGTCTGTTCCATTGTGATTCTCGGAAGGTTCCGCCGATGCCGCTTACCAGCATGACAGGCTTTGCCCGCGCCGATGGCGACAATGCCGCCGCGCGCTGGCATTGGGAACTCCGCAGCGTCAACGGGAAGGGCCTCGACGTTCGCTTCCGCCTGCCTTCGGGGTTTGAAGGCATGGAAGCGCGGCTGCGCGAAGAACTCGGACGCCACATGAAGCGCGGCAATGTGCAGGCGACATTGACGCTCGACCGTCTCCGCGCCGCCGTATCGCTACGCGTCAACGAAGGCGCGCTTGCCGTC
>CAZLLB010000324.1:0-2516 GCA_964560165.1 uncultured Parvibaculum sp.
CATGAACACCTGATCTGAAGGATCAGGTTGGCCGCGCAAAATTCGTTGATGTCGGGCATGGCGTATCAGTGTCGCGGCCCGGCATCGCGAAGTGGCTTATTGCCCGGCAAATTTTCCAGCGAAATCTTGCGATGAAATGAGATCGAGCGCCTGCCGCAAGGCGGCCGATTTCTTTGCGCCGAATTCCGCATCAAAACGCGATTGAGCCTTGTGCCAGAGCGCGGTTGCCTCGCCGAGTTTGGTGAGGCCCTTGGGCGTCAGGCGAACGCGCTTGGCGCGCCGGTCGGTCTGGTCAGGCACCAGCGATAGAAAACCATCACGCTCCAGCGGCTTCAGCGTATGGCCGAGGGCGGAGAGATCCATGACCATGGCATCGGCAAGCTGGCGCAATGTTGGCTCACCGAGAAGTTTGATCTGGGCGAGCAGCGTGTACTGGGTGTTGCGAAGGCCGGAGGGGGCGAGAACCTCGGCATAGAGCTGGCCAAGGCGGCGCGAGGCGCGGCGGATGGCGGCGTTGGTGCAGAAATCCCAGGTGTTCATGCCCGCGATACTCGGTTCTGGGCTCGGTTTATCTGTGCTTGGCTTCTCTGGCTGTCTGGTCATGGGCTGATTTTCGTTTCCAAATTTCGAGGCGAACGCCCCCTTGCAAGCGGGATCGCCCTTTCCATATGGAGGTATATACCACTAATTCAAGCGACGGCGCAGGCCGTGGCTTCCATCGCAGGATCTGGAAATGAGCAAGCAAGCATCAAGGGGCGTGGCTCTGGTCACGGGCGCATCCTCCGGCATCGGGGCGGTCTATGCCGACCGGCTGGCCCGGCGCGGTTACGATCTGCTTCTGGTCGCGCGGGATCAGGCGCGACTGGAAGAACTGGCAGCGCGGCTGCGCAACGAAACAGGTGTTGCGGTGGAAGTCTTGAAGGCTGACCTCACCTCGAGAGGTGATTTGCTGGCAGTCGAAAAACGCCTTCGCGAAGACGCGGCGATTTCGCTGATCGTCAACAATGCGGGTCTTGGACCTGAGGGGCCGCTGCTTGGCGCGGACATTGATTATCTCGATCGCTTGATCGCGCTCAATGTGACAGCGGTGAACCGGCTAGCCATCGCGGCGGCGACCGTTTTTGCCAGACGCGACAAGGGCGGCATCATAAACATCGCCTCGGTGGTGGCGCTGATCCCTGAAATATTCAACGGCTCCTATAGCGGCAGCAAAGCCTTCGTGCTGAATCTGACGCAAGCCTTGCAGGGTGAGCTTGCGAAAACCAGTGTGCGGGTGCAGGCCGTGTTGCCGGGCCTGACGCGCACCGAACTTTTTGATCGCGTCGGTGGTTCGTTCGACGACTTCGATCCAGCAACGGTGATGGAGGCTGGTGATCTGGTGGACGCGGCACTTGTCGGTTTTGATCGCGGCGAGTTGGTGACGATCCCATCCTTGCCGGATGCGAAGGACTGGGATGCTTCCGTCGCCACGCGTATGGCGCTGGGGCCGAACCTTTCGAAGAACAAGCCTGCAGATCGCTATGCAACGAAATCCGCAGCGTGATGGCGGTCAGGTGAAATAAGGGGCGGCTCAAACGGGCCGCCCCTTTTTATTTCACGGCACCAGCACTGTTGCGCCTGTTGTCTTTCGCGCTTCGAGGTCGCGATGGGCTTGCGCCGCGTCGGCGAGTTTGTAGCGCTGGTTGATCTGGATTTTGACTGCGCCCTTGGCGACGACATCGAAAACATTTTTGCCGATCTCTGCATAGTCTTCGTTTGAGGCGGCGTAGGTGGCGAGTGTCGGGCGCGTCAGATAGAGCGAACCCTTGGTGGCGAGGATGCCGAGATCGACGCCGGTGACGGGGCCTGACGCATTGCCGAAGGAAACGAGAAGGCCGCGCGGTGCGAGACAATCGAGCGAGGCTGCAAACGTGTCCTTGCCGACGCCGTCATAGACGACGGGGACCTTTTTGCCACCGGTGATTTCCTTGACGCGCTCGGCGACGTTTTCGGTGCGGTAGTTGATGACGTGATCGCAGCCATGGGCTTTGGCGAGCGCCACCTTCTCGTCGGAGCCGACCGTGCCGATGGTGGTTGCGCCCAGATGTTTTGCCCATTGCGTGGCGATGAGGCCGACGCCGCCCGCCGCTGCGTGCCAGAGGATCGTCTGGCCGGGTTCGACGCGGAAGGTGCGGCGGAGAAGATATTCGGCGGTCGCGCCTTTGAGGAGAAGCGTTGCAGCGGCCTCGAAGCTCACGGCATCGGGCAGAGGCAGAGCGCGGATCGCAGGCACGTTGGTCGCTTCGGCATAAGCGCCACCGCTATTATAGGCGACGCGATCACCGACTTTCAGATGCGTGACGCCATCGCCCAGCGCTTCAACGATACCGGCCGCCTCGCTGCCGAGTGTGAAAGGCAGCGGCACGGGATAGAGGCCGGAGCGGAAATAGGTCTCGACGAAATTGAGGCCGATGGCCTTGTTGCGCACACGGACTTGTCCGGCTGCGGGCGGCGTCAGATCGATATCGTCGAGTTGC
>CAZLLB010000325.1:0-2494 GCA_964560165.1 uncultured Parvibaculum sp.
CGGCCTTGAGGTTCAGGTCGGTCGCACCGATGGGCTCGCCCGTCGCCGGGTCGCCGACTTCTTCCATAAATTCCAGATGGCCGTGGGCGTGGCCGGTTTCGCCTTCCGCCGTCGAGCGGAAGACAGCGGCGACGTCGTTGAAGCCTTCAATGTCGGCCTTCTGGGCGAAATAGAGATAGCGGCGGTTAGCCTGGCTTTCGCCGGAGAAGGCCGCTTTCAGGTTTTCGACGGTCTTGGATTTTGCGAGAGATGACATGATGTGCTCCTCACCTGTATAGGCCGCCCAATCCGGCAAGCGGAGCCAAGCGGCGCTTATGGAAGTGATGACTGGATGTTCCAGCCCCGCTCGTTGAGCGGTTAACCCAAATCATAGAAGCGTCGCCCACACTTGGTCAACAGTTTAGAATTATTCTAACTAAGAATGAATAGCAGGTGCGAAACCGCTTAGTCCTGCAAGACCGGAGCGCCCTGGAGGCGCACGATCACATCGACGCGGGCGATGCCCGTGCCTGCCGGCGCATCGGGAAGGCCGGTTATGGCGATTTTCTCGCCGTCGATATCCATCAGCGAGCCGGTGTTTTCGACGAAGAAATGGTGGTGATCGTTGATATTGGTGTCGAAATAGGTGCGCGCGCTATCGACCACGACCTCGCGCAGCAGATGCGCCTCGGTGAACTGGTGCAGCGTGTTGTAAACGGTGGCCAGAGAGACGCTGACGCCTGCTTTCTGAGCCTCGTCATGCAGGGCTTCTGCGGTTACGTGGCGGTCGCCGCCATCGAACAGAAGGCGGCCAAGCGCAAGGCGCTGGCGCGTTGGGCGCAGGCCAGCTTCACGCAAGCGCGTCAACGTATGGGCATAGGGCCGATCCTGGTTCACACGTAATCCCTTTCGCCGATCTACGGCCTTGGCCGACAGTCTCAGCGGCCGGTGCGGCCATTCGAGGCCCCACACCGCCAGTTTTTAATCATTACAATGTTGAACATGGGGTAGGGGTCATGGTTTTGTCAAGGCGCGAGGCCCCGAATCGGTATGGATTAAGCTGGTTTGCGCGCGAAGTCCTATATGTTAGGAACGCCTTCCAAGAGGAAGCAAACCGGGCCGGGCGTCGCGCTCCGGCCTCTTTATAAGATAAGCCTGCCGCGCTCTCCTGGAGGTCGCGTAAGGGCGTGTGAGCGAACGGGTATGGCGGAGCAGAAATCAAACTACTCGCTTGAGGAATTGCTGGAATGCAGTCACGGCCGCATGTTCGGTCCCGGCAACGCCCAGTTGCCACTTCCGCCGATGCTGATGATCGACCGGATCACGCATATTTCCGACAAGGGCGGCGATTTCGACAAGGGGCTGATCAAGGCCGAGTTCGACATTCACGCCGGGCTCTGGTTCTTCCCCTGCCATTTTGAAGGCGACCCGGTCATGCCGGGCTGCCTCGGGCTTGATGGTGCCTGGCAGTTGCTCGGCTTTTTCCTCGGCTGGATCGGCGGGCAGGGCAAGGGCCGCGCGCTCGGCGTCGGTGAGGTGAAATTCTCCGCCATGGTCACGCCTGCCATCAAGAAAATCGAGTACAACATCCACCTGAAGCGCGTTATCAATCGCCGCCTCGTACTCGGCGTCGCCGATTGCACCATTCTGGCGGACGGCGAAATCGCCTATACGATTACCGACATGAAAGTCGGCTTGCAGACCGAAGAACAACCGGCCTGATCGGTCGGGAGGTTTTTGATTCATGCGAACAAAGAGGCAGCCATGAGGCGAGTGGTCGTGACCGGCATGGGGATTGTTTCCTCGATCGGAAACAACACGCAGGAGGTTCAGGCCTCCTTGCGCGAAGGCAGGTCGGGCATCGTGAAGTCGGACGTCTATGCCGAGATGGGTTTTCGCAGCCAGGTCCATGGCAGCTTGAAGATCGATCTCGACGCCGCCGTCGATCGGCGCGCGCGCCGCTTCATGGGCGATGGCGCGGCCTATGCCGCCGTTGCCATGCAGCAAGCGATCACGGATGCGGGGCTCGAAGAGAGCGACGTCAGCAATGTGCGCACCGGGCTTATCGTGGGCTCGGGCGGCCCTTCGACGAGAGCCATCGTTGCCGCCGCCGACACGGCGCGTACCGAACCGATCAAAGGCCCCAAAAAAGTCGGCCCCTTCGCCGTGCCCAAGGCCATGTCGTCCACCTGTTCGGCCAATCTCTCGACATGGTTCAAGACCAAGGGCGTCAATTACTCGATCAGCTCGGCTTGTTCCACGTCAGCCAATTGCATCGGCAACGCCGCTGAAATGATCCAATGGGGCAAGCAGGACATGATGTTTGCCGGCGGCGGTGAAGAACTCGACTGGACGCTGTCGGTTCTCTTCGATGCCATGGGCGCGATGTCGGCCAAGCGCAATGACACGCCCGAGAAAGCCAGCCGCGCCTACGACAAAGACCGCGACGGTTTCGTCATTTCCGGCGGCGGCGGCATTCTGGTTCTGGAAGAGCTTGAACACGCCAAGGCGCGCG
>CAZLLB010000326.1:0-2472 GCA_964560165.1 uncultured Parvibaculum sp.
TGATCGCGGGCAGGCCGACGAAATCAAGCCCCGCCAGCGCTTCTTCCATATTATGCGCGGCCTTGGAGCGCGGGCTTTCAAGCCCGATCTTGTCCATCGCATTGCGGAACAGCAGTCGGTCCTCGGCCTTCTCGATGGCGTCGCGTTTCGCGCCGATCATCTCGACGTTGAATTTCTTCAGCACGCCCATGTCGTCAAGCGCCAGCGCCGTGTTCAGCGCCGTCTGTCCGCCCATCGTCGGCAGCAGCGCATCGGGGCGCTCCTTCTCGATGATCTTGGCGACAATCTCCGGCGTGATCGGCTCGATGTAGGTCGCATCGGCAAGATCGGGATCGGTCATGATCGTCGCCGGATTGGAGTTCACCAGAATGATCCGATAGCCCTCTTCCTTCAGCGCCTTGCAAGCCTGCGTGCCCGAATAATCGAACTCACATGCCTGCCCGATGATGATGGGGCCTGCGCCGATGATGAGGATGCTTTTGATGTCTGTACGTTTGGGCATTGGCTACTGATCACCTAAGGCGGCGAATGGTTTCGCCTTAAAGCCCTCCCACCTTGAGGGGGAGGGTTGGGAGGGGGGTACGCCGATGAAAGAGTCTTGCGAAGAAGCCCCCCCACCCGGAACGCTTTGCGTTCCGACCTCCCCCTCAAGGGGGGAGGAGGTAGAAGAGGTGACGAGGGTCGCCGCCATCACTTCCCCTCCATCATCTTCACGAACCGCTCGAACAGATAGTGGCTGTCCTGCGGCCCCGGCGATGCTTCGGGGTGGTACTGAACGGAGAAGACCGGCTTGCCCTTGAGGCGCAGGCCCGCATTGGTGCCGTCGAAGAGCGACACATGCGTCTCTTCGACATTCGCAGGCAAGCTCTCCCGCGACACCGTGAAGCCGTGGTTCATCGAGGTGATCTCGACCTTGTTGGTCGTATAGTCCTTCACCGGATGGTTAGCGCCGTGATGGCCTTGATGCATCTTTTCCGTCTTCGCACCGAGCGCGATGGCGAGCATCTGGTGGCCGAGGCAGATGCCGAAGACCGGCTTGCCGCTTTCGACGAGCTTCTTGATTTCAGGCACCGCATAAACGCCGGTCGCCGCCGGATCGCCGGGGCCATTGGACAGGAAAATGCCGTCGGGCTTCAGCGCCAGAATATCTTCAGCGGTTGTATTGGCAGGCACCACCGTCACATCGCAGCCGACGCCCGCAAGGCCGCGCAGAATGTTGCGCTTGATGCCGTAGTCAACAGCGACGACGCGATATTTCGGCGAGCTCAGTTGGCCGTAGCCTTTACCCCAGACCCAGCCCGTTTCACCCCAGCTATAGCTCTGACTGCAGGAGACTTCTTTGGCGAGGTCGAGGCCGAGAAGGCCCGACCAGGCGTTGGCTTTGGCGACCAGTGCCGGAATGTCGAACTTGCCATCCGGGTGATGGGCGATGATGCCGTCGGGCATTCCCTTTTCGCGGATCAGACGCGTCAGCGCTCGCGTGTCGAGGCCCGATATGCCGATGATGCCGCGCGCGCGCAGCCAGCGATCGAAATGTTTTGCAGCGCGATAGTTTGACGGGTTGGTGATGTCGGCGCGCAGTACGCAACCGCGCACGCCGGAGAAGGAGGCGAGGTTCGATGTTTCGATGTCCTCGTCATTGGCGCCGACATTGCCGATGTGGGGGAAGGTGAAGGTAACGATCTGTCCCGCATAGGACGGGTCGGTCAGAATTTCCTGATAGCCGGTGATGGCGGTGTTGAAGCAGACCTCGCCAACCGCGTCGCCCGTTGCACCAAGGCCGAAGCCCTCGATCACGGTGCCGTCCTTCAATATGAGGAGGGCGGTGGCTTTTTTGTTATCTGTCATGGGTGCAGCCTCGCGGCGCGCGCGGATTCCTCCTCGGAACATTGCGTGGCTCTTGGCCCGCGCCGTTCCGTGGCGGCTCTCGTCGTCACCTTCATATTGATACTCCAGGGGAGGACAGTGCCCGCCAGCCAGCATCGGGGCGCGTGGCTCCGCTCGGCAGACTCAGTATCCCGTCGAATTTCGCGGACACTAAGGGAAGGGCGCTTGCGCGTCAAGTTGATGGGGGGTGAAAATAACGCAGCAAATACAGCGCTTTATCCAGCACCCCGCGCGCCGCGGCAAATTTGCGCGGGCGGCCCGGCTGGTTTAGCTTCAGCGCCGTTCCATTGAAGGAGAAGCAGATGAGCGCCGGTCTTCGCGATCAGATCATGCAGGCGATGAAGGATGCGATGAAGGCGGGCGACAAGCCCCGTCTTTCGACGGTCCGCCTGATGCAATCGGCGATCAAGGACAAGGACATCGCGTCCCGCACCGATGGCCGCAATGACGGCGTTTCGGACGCCGACATCCTTGAAGTTTTCACCAAAATGGTGAAACAGCGCCGCGAAAGCGCCGAGCTTTATGAAAAAGGCGGCCGCGCCGATCTCGTGGCGCAGGAGCGCGGCGAAATCGCCGTCATCGAAG
>CAZLLB010000327.1:0-2471 GCA_964560165.1 uncultured Parvibaculum sp.
CGCAAGATATGGACGAGCCGCGCGGCGGAAGCCGACTTCACCATCGTCATGGCGGTCACCGACAAGGAGAAGGGCGCGCGCGGCGGCATGTCGGCCTTTCTCGTCGATCGCGACACGCCGGGCTTCAAGGTGCTGCGCCGCATTCCGATGATCGGCGGCGCTTTCACTTATGAAGTGGTGTTTGAAGATTGCCGGCTGCCAGCCTCGAAGCTTCTCGGTGTCGAGGGGCAGGGCTTTGCGCCGATGCAAATTCGCCTCTCCACGCGCCGCCTCGAAATGGCCTCATGGTGCATCGGCATTTCGCAGCGCGCCCTTGAGATGATCTGCGAATATGCGCCGCAGCGTTCCACTTTCGGCCAGCCGCTCGCCGCGCGTCAGGCGATCCAGTGGTGGGTGGCCGACGCCGCCATGCGTATCAAGGCCTGCCGGTTGATGGTTTATGAGACGGCATGGAAGCTCGATCAAGGCCGCGATGTGCGCACCGATGTTTCGATGATCAAGGTCATGGGCACGGAGATGGCATGGGAAATTGTCGATCAGGCGATGCAGACGTTTGGCGCGATGGGCATGACCAAGGAAATGCCTTTGCACATGATGGCCTCGCAGGTTCGCAACATGCGTATCTATGATGGTCCGTCGGAAGTGCATCGCTGGGTTATCGCGCGCGATCTTTTGAAATTGAAGCGGTGATTGGGGCCATCCTTCGAGGCGGCGCGCAACGCCGCCGCCTCGAAGGGCGAGGCTCGAGAAGGAGCTACACATGGTTGCATCGAGCTATGGCGACGTTTCAGTCAGCGTCAAAAATCATGTGGCAGAGGTCGAAATCCACCGCCCGCCTTTCAATCACGTCAGCGTCGATCTGATGCGCTCGCTGGCCGACGCTTTCGATGCCTGCGATGCGGACGGCATTCGCGCTATTGTCCTCTGCACCGAGGGCAAAGCCTTTTGCGGCGGGGCTGATCTTGTGCGCTCCGATGGTCTTGCCAGCGGCAAGCCCAGCACGGTCAATCCGCTTTACGTCGAGGCCGTGCGCCTCTTTTCTTGCGTCACGCCGATCGTTGCAGCCGTGCAAGGTGCCGCCATCGGCGCGGGGCTTGGCCTCGCACTTGTCGCCGATTTCCGCATCGCCGCGCCTGAAGCGCGCTTCGCCGCCAATTTCGTCAAGCTCGGTTTTCATCCGGGCTTCGGCCTTTCGCACACCTTGCCGCGCCTCATCGGTTTGCAGCGCGCGAACCTCATGTTCCAGACCGGTCGCCGCATCAAGGCCGAAGAAGCGCTTCAATGGGGCCTTGCTGATGAACTCGCGCCGCTTGCCGATCTTCGGGCCCGCGCTCATGCGCTCGCCGCCGAGATCGCTGAGAACGCGCCGCTTGCCGTGCGCTCCACGCGGGCAACGCTTCGCCGGGGTCTTGCGGCGGAAGTCAAAGCCACGACCGATCATGAATTTGCCGAACAGGCTGTGTTGATGAAGACGGCGGATTTCGCCGAAGGCGTGCGTGCCGTCAACGAGCGACGCGCGGGCAATTTCACCGGAACATAAACGGGAGGACGCAATGGTGACACTGACGCGCGACGGCGTGAAGCTGCATTACGAAGTCCATGGGGAAAACGGCCCCGTCATTCTTCTCAGCCACGGCTATTCGGCCACCGCGCAAATGTGGCGCGGCCAGATCGCAGCGCTCTCGGCCAAGCACCGCCTCGTCCTCTGGGACATGCGCGGCCACGGTCAATCCGACTATCCCGCCGATCAGGCCGAATATAGCGAAGAGAAAACGGTGGCCGACATGGCCGCGATCCTCGATGCGGTCGGCGCGGAGACGGCGATTGTCGGCGGCCTCTCGCTTGGCGGCTACATGTCGCTCGGTTTCTACGCCAAGCATCCCGAGCGCGTCACGGCGCTGCTCATCATCGACACCGGGCCGGGCTTCAAGAAGGACGAAGCGCGTGCGGGGTGGAACAAGACGGCGCTTGCCACGGCGTCGCGTTTCGAGGCCGAAGGTCTTTCGCGGCTCCAATCGCTCAGCAAGGAAATGGCGACATCCACCCATCGTTCCGCCGATGGTCTCGTTCGCGCCGGTCGCGGTATGCTCACGCAGAAAGACGCGCGGGTGATGAACGTGCTGCCGACCATCGCCGTGCCTTCGCTCATCATCGTCGGCGCCGACGACACACCGTTTCTTGCTGCGTCGGATTACATGGCGACAAAAATTCCTGGCGCGAAGAAGGTCGTCATTCCGAATGCGGGCCATGCAGCGAATATCGATCAGCCCGAAGCGTTCAACCGCGCGGTGGTGGGGTTTCTGGGCGGATTGTGAGGAAGGCTCTCACCCCTCCACAAATTTCAGCGCCACGCCGTTCATGCAATAGCGCAAGCCTGTCGGCTTTGGCCCGTCATTGAAGACGTGACCGAGATGCCCGCCGCAGCGGCGGCAATGGACTTCCGTGCGGCTCATCAAAAGCAAAGACCGATC
>CAZLLB010000328.1:0-2444 GCA_964560165.1 uncultured Parvibaculum sp.
CGCGGGTGCCTGTGCCGCTTGGCTCGAAGATGATTTCGACTTGCGTGATCTCGCCGGGTGCGAAGTTCGGAATGCGCCAATCGAAAACGAGGCGGCGGCCCGGCTCCCAGACATGGATGCGACCGACTTCGTAAAAGTCGCCTGCATCTTCGTCGTAGATTTCGATGAGGCGGCCGCCGACGCCCGGCTCAAAGCGCATGATGCCTGCCCAAGGCGCACGAAAACGATTTTTGGGCCCGCGCGCCCACCAGGTATCGACATCTTCGGTGAATAGCGCGAAAGCGCGCAGCGGCTCGACGGCAAGTTCGATCGAGACGCGGACGGTTTCGACTTCTTGCGCTGCTTGTGTCATCGCCGTCTGGCTTTCGACTTTGGGGTCTTTCGTTCGACATGGATCTTGAAGGCGTCGAGCTGGTCGGCCCAGAAGTCTTGCACCTCTTCGAGCCATGATTGGAGGCTCGCAAATTTTTCCGGGCGCAGGCGATAGAGGCGGACGCGCGCATCGCCCGGAATTTCGGTTTCCTCGATCAGACCGCTGGCCCGCAAAATGCGCAAATGGCGGCTCATGGCGGGGGCGCTGATGGAGGAAGCGGCGACAAGCTCGCCAGCGCGGCGCGGGCTGCGGCGCAGAAGGTCGATCACCATGCGGCGTGTCGGATCGGCAAGGGCGGTCAGCGTTTGATCGAGGTTGGGGGCGGGCATATGCGCCTCGCAAGATAGTTAGCTGTTAGGCTAATTATTAGCAATTAGGTTAAGTATTGTCAAGAATGTTATCGTCCATTCGAGTTGATTTTCCCCGATATTGCAGACCCGCGAGACGGTCAGCGCCTTTCGAAGGATGGGGCCATGAAGCAGCCAAAATTGATCGGCTTGATCGGTGGCATGAGCTGGGAAAGCTCGGCGGAATATTATCGCATCATCAATCAGGAAACGCAGACGCGGCTGGGCGGGGTGCACTCTGCGCGCAGCGTCATGCTTTCGGTCGATTTCGGCGACATCGAACGCTTGCAACATGGTGGCGACTGGCCCGCGCTGGCGAGGGAAATGGTTGACGCCGCGCAGAGGCTGGAGCGGGCGGGCGCGGATTTTCTCGTGATCTGCACGAATACGATGCACCGGGTGGCCGACGAGATTGTGGCGTCGGTCGGCATCCCGCTATTACACATTGCCGATCCGACGGCTGAGCAGATCAGGCAGGCGGGGTATCGGCGCGTCGGCCTGCTGGGAACGGCCTTCACGATGGAACAGGATTTTTACAAAGGCAGGCTTGCGGCGATGTTCGGGCTGGATGTGCTGGTGCCCGATGCCGCCGACCGGCGGATCGTTCACGAGATCATTTATCGAGAGCTGGTTCTTGGGAAAATCTCGCGGGATTCTCGCGCCGTTTTTCGTGGGATCATTGCGCGGCTCATTGAGCGCGGCGCAGAGGCGATTATTCTTGGCTGCACGGAAATCATGCTTCTCGTGTCGGCGGATGACAGTGCTGTGCCGCTATTCGATACGACGACGCTTCATGCGAAGGCTGCCGTCAGCAGGGCGCTTGGCGGCATTGGTTGAGGTTTGCTCTGTCCGGGTGAAGGTGGATTGCCACGGCCCTTCGGGCCTCGCAATGACGAAGAGAGAATGTGGGGTTCGTAAGGCTCAGCCAGATAAAGCAAATGGCCGGGCGTGGGGGGCCCGGCCAAGAATTTCGTTTGCAGGTTTGACGTCTTGGTCAACCGCGTCTTAGGCGACCGTCAGGTTGGCGGCTGAGGTTTTGCCTTTTTCGGTCACGAGTTCGTAGTTGATCTTCTGGCCTTCATTCAGCGAGCTGAGGCCAGCGCGTTCGACGGCGCTGATGTGAACGAATACGTCGCGTCCGCCATCAGACGGCTGGATGAAGCCGTAGCCCTTCTGTGCGTTGAACCACTTCACAGTACCAGTAGCCATTATCTTGTCTCCTTGCGCACTTGCGTACGGAAATAACCACGCTCCCATCGCGCGGCAGATGACAACCTGATTTTGGGAAGTGTCTTGAGTGGCCCGAAGGGTAACGCAGCCAAGGCAGGCCAAAACGTCGATTGCCCCGAAATCTGACTAGATTAATTCCAGGGAGTCAAACGGTTTTGGACCAATTGTCGCAGTGCTTCGCTTCGTATCCGATCGCCAACCCCTTGCGTATTAAGGGAAATTTCGAGGGCGATTCGCGGGGCGAGCGGCTGGAGCCTACTTTTCGACACTTTTGCGGACGAAGGTGACTGCATAGAAATATTCGCCGTCGAACAGGTCTTTCGGCGCGCCGAGACCTTCGATCATCTGGAACTTGCGCTGAACGATCTGGCCCTCCATGCGGTAGCCTTTCTCGCTCATATTGCGCCGGTGAAACTCCATGGCGGCTGGCGTGAAGTCCTTGGCGAGCACGGTGATGCGCTCGGGATCGCTGGTTTTCGTCTCGTCAGCCATGC
>CAZLLB010000329.1:0-2443 GCA_964560165.1 uncultured Parvibaculum sp.
CTCATTGCGGAACATGGCACCGATTTTGGCCGAGTTTGTGTAGTTGGCTATGACACCTGCACGCAAACCGTTGACGACCGTGTTGTTGAAGTTCTCGTAAATCTTGTCGCCATCTTCGATCAGCACCATGCGCCGGAAAAAGGCGCTGCCCCGCGATGCTCGCTCTGCGCCCCCGAACACCGCGCCAGAACTGATGCCGGTCGTGGCGAATTCGACAGCTACAAAGGAAAGCTTTTCGGCATCGGGATCGACGGCGAGCAAGCCAGCCGCATGGGTGTGATAGTCGCCGGCGCATGAGACGACATTGGAGATTTTCTCGTCTTTCAAAAACGCCATCAACTCTCGAAGCTCGCCGGGGAACCCTTGCCAGCCATCCGTGCCCATATAACCGGTTTCGAGGCCAGCGAAAGGCAGGCTGGAAAAATCGAGACGCATGGCGAGGGCAGGGGTGCTGTTTGCCCAGACGCGCCACCGCGCCGTCGAGCTTTTCATCGCCTCCATGAACCACGCCTTTTGCGCCTCGCCCATATGTGAGCCGGGTGGCGATGCGCGGCGTGGGTTCGGCAATGTGCGGTCCGCATAGGTCAGCGTTTCGAGCGGCTTGCCGCCATCGGCATCGCGGCCCGCATCAAGCGATTTGACGATGCGCACTGGTGGCACCGGCGCGCCCTTGACGAGCGCCTTCACTTCTTCGCTCATCACCGGTGCGCTGCGATAGCTACGCAGGTCAGTGATGACGAGATCGAGCAGCGAACCCCATGACATGGCGCGATAGATGGTCAGGCTCGCGATGGCCTGCAAGCTGTCGGGATTCTGCGCAGGCTTGAAATCATGCGCCGCCGATTGAACGCCGCCGAAATCCGGCGCGTCGGACAGGATTGCCGGGATGAATTCGAACCATGCCTGATTGGCTGCAAGTTTGCGCATCGGCACCGGCTTTCCGTCGCCCATATAGGTTTCATGCGCCTGCCATGCGTCATTGGTAAATTCGTGATCGTCCCACGTATGGATGAACGGAAAGCGCGCGCGAGCCGCTTGCAGGTCGGGGTCGGTGAGATAGGTCTTATAAAGAAAGCGATAGTCCGCCAGCGTCTCCGGCGCCTGCCCGCCGCGCTGCCACCAGGGATGCGTCCCGTCAGGCTCCCATGGCGCAGAACCATTCGGCATCGGGCCGACGAGGCGAGCGGGTTTTTCGTCTTCCGGCACATCACCCGTATGCTCATAAATGAAATCGCCGAGGTGCAGCACGAACTCGATACGTTCCTCAGGCTTAGCCGCGATGTCGTCATTCACCAAGCGACGAAGTGCGCCATAAAAACCCTGCTCGTAATTCTGGCAGCAGAGAAACGCATAGCGCACGGAGCGCTTGCTCGCGCGTGACGGCGCGGTGCGTGTACGCCCGATGAAGGGCGTTGTGTCGCCGCCCGCCGTGAATCGATAATAGTAATGCGTGTCTGGTTTCAGTCCGCGCAGCAATATACGCACAGTATGATCACTCGCTGCCTCGGCGCGTAGCGAGCGTTCAAGCACAAGCGTCGAGAAGCTCTCGTCATCCGACACCTGCACAATGAGATCGACGGCTTCTTTTGCGGCTGTGGTGACCGCATTTTCGGCGAGCGGCACAACGCGGGTCCAGAGCATCACAGTGTCGGGCTGGGGGTCACCCGAAGCGACGCCTTGCGGAAAATGATAGACGCCGGACGCGGCGCTGGCTGGCCGCACACCCGGCAGGAAAGGCGCAGGCGACGCGGTCAGCGCGAAACAACCCGCCGTGGCAGCAAACAGTTTCAGAAATTCGCGACGATCCAGACCGGCCATCGGCTCCCCCTCACCACGACTCAAATCGCCGCGACCCCAGCCTTTATAGGGGGTTTGCGGAGGAGGGGGAACGGGTGGAAGCGGGTGCTATTTAGCCCGAGCCGCCTTCTTTGCCGGTTTGGCTACTGAAGCCGCTGCGGTGCGTCCGGGCCTGCGCTTGAAGAGTTCGCGTAGGTAGCGGCCTGTATAAGAGCGCGGCTCCCTTGCAACATCTTCAGGCGTTCCAGCCGCAACGATTTCGCCGCCGCCATCGCCGCCCTCGGGGCCGAGATCGAGAATCCAATCGGCCGTTTTGATGACCTCGAGGTTATGCTCGATGACGACGACCGTGTTGCCTTGCTCGACAAGCTCATGCAGCACTTCGAGCAGCTTGGCGACGTCGTGGAAATGCAGGCCTGTTGTCGGTTCGTCGAGAATATAGATCGTGCGGCCCGTCGCGCGGCGCGCCAGTTCCTTGGCGAGTTTGATGCGCTGCGCTTCGCCACCCGAAAGCGTTGTCGCCTGCTGGCCAACCTTGATGTAGCCGAGGCCGACGCGTTGGAGGACTTCCATCTTCTCGCGGACGGCGGGGACGGCCTTGAAGAAATCCGACGATTCATCGACCGTCATGTCGAGCACGTCGGCA
>CAZLLB010000330.1:0-2435 GCA_964560165.1 uncultured Parvibaculum sp.
ACGCCGATCGAAGTCGATCTGATGAACGAGCTTTTCGCCTCGCATGACTGGATCGACGTGATGCGGACATTCGTGCCGCCGGAGGAAAAGCTCTATTCCTGGTGGAGCTATCGCGCCAAGGATTGGGCCGCCGCCGACAGGGGCCGCCGCCTCGATCACGTCTGGGTAACGCAAGCCCTCAAGACCGCGCCGACGGCGATGAAAGTTCTGAAAGAAGCGAGGGGGTGGGAGCGGGCTTCCGACCACGTACCCGTGATCGTTTCTCTGGCGCTTTGAGCCGGGGGGCGGCTCAAGGGGATTGCACCAGCCGGTCCAGGGCTTACAGCCGGACCGCGAGATGACCCGCTCCTCGGAGGCTTCCTCTAAGATTTCGGCTGCGGTTCGAAGAGTATTCGCCCGCAGCTTCTCATTTAGGGTAGCCACCCAAGTCTAGGGTATTGACCCTAGACCGGCAAGGGGCCAAAGTCCGCCTGAAACGGTGATGACGCTGGGGAAACGCTCAGCGAAACGAGAGCAAAAAAGCCCGCTATGGCCTCCAAGACCAAGGACCGCATCCTTGTCGTCAGCCTCCGTCTCTTCAATGAGAACGGCTACGACACCGTCACGACTGCGCGCATCTCAGAGGAAGTGGGCATTTCGGAAGGCAATCTCTGGTACCACTTTCGTACCAAGAAGGATCTGGTGAAGGCGCATCAATATGCCTTGATCCGCCGCATCGACACGCGCCTTGCGATCAAATCGACACCCGAAACCGTTCTCGATGCCTATGCTCAATTCAACAGATTGGTTTTTGAGGAAGTCTGGGAATACCAGTTCCTCTATCGCGATCAGGCCGAGTTCGGCCGCACCTCACCCGAACTCGAAGGCAAGGTGCACCGCGTCTATGAGCTGACGACGGCGATACTCCAGAAGATGTTCCGCCACATGATCGACGCCAAGCACCTGTCGATGCCTGACGAAGAACTCGCGCCGCTCGCCGACAATGTCTGGATGGTGATCCGCTACTGGCCGAGCTTTCTGCGTGAAACGCGTCATGTGGTGAAGCTCGACAAGATGACGCTCAACGCCGGCATCCGCCATCACTTCGCGCTTTTCGATACGCATCTGACAGCCAAGGCGCGCAGCTACTTCGCCGCCAACGCCTACGCTTGATCCGTGTCGGGAGAGACTTGAGCTTTCTCTTTTCGCTTCAGTGTCACGAAGGTCGCCGTCGAACTGGCGGTGGCGAGCAAACCGCCCTCGGCATCGAATAATTCGCCTTCAATGAAGCCGACCGACTTGCCGCGCTTGATGACACGGCCTTTCGCCGTGATCCGTCCGGGGCGCGCCGGTGCAAGCATCGAGACTTTCAATTCCAGCGTCGGGCTGATCTGGCCCCATTCGAGATCGAGGCCAACGGCAAGGCTCATCACATCGTCAAGCATCGCCGCCACCATACCGCCCTGAATGCCGCCCCACATGTTGCAGAGATCAGGTCCGGCGTTGAACGCCACCTCGACATAGCGCGCATCAGCATCGGCGGAAATAATCTCAAGCCCGAGATAGCGGCTCGCAGGCGCCATGCGCTTGAAGACGGCCTGAATATTCGGCGGCCAGTTTTTCGTATCCGTCACGGTCTCGCTCATTGCTCGTTCTCATTTCCTTGTCGCCCCAGCGCATGGGCCAGATCTGTCATCTCGCCGCTGGTCGCGGCAAGCCGCTCACTCAGCGCGCGGGCCACCGCGCCCGCCATTTCGGGGAACTCTTCCATCAATCGTTGAAAGAGATAGCGGCTGATCGTCAGCACCTCGACGGAGGAGGACGCCCGAACTGTGGACTGCCGCCGCCCCTCATGAAAGAGCGCCGTTTCGCCGATGAGATCGCCCTTGTCAACCCTGACCGCCCGCGCCTCGCCCGGGCGCGGTTCGATGCCCTGATCCACATGCATCACGCATTGGCCCTCGACGATCAGATAGGCGTCGAAGGCCTCCTCGCCCGCTTCGAATAACGTGTCGCCTGCCTCAAAGCTCGCCCGCTCCGCCGTGAAGGCCAGCACTTCA
Organism: uncultured Parvibaculum sp.; assembly: GCA_964560165.1. Lineage (GTDB taxonomy): Bacteria > Pseudomonadota > Alphaproteobacteria > Parvibaculales > Parvibaculaceae > Parvibaculum. The sequence continues at coordinate 2,040 of CAZLLB010000330.1, forward strand.
AGCCGCGCGGGCGCCAACCCCCTGAAGAGGTCGTGGCGCTGCAACAGCAATATGATGGTCTTGAGGCTCATGGCCGCAAGCATAGCCAAGCTCCAGGCGCGACGCCATTGCCGGACGCTCATCCTCAAGCTAAGAAAAGCGAATAAATGGGAGTTCGCCTATGCCCGACATCGCCTGGGATCACCCCGCGCCCTTCATTTATGAAGTCGCGGTGGAAGCGCAGCATATCGACGATTTTCAGCATACGAACAATGTTGTTTATCTGAGCTGGATGGCCAAGACCGCCTGGGAACATTCCAAGGCACTGGGCCTCGACTTCGCTGTTTATGCGCGCCTCAATCGCGGCATGGTCGTGCGCCGCCACGAGCTTGAATATTTCGCCGCCTCGCATGAGGG
>CAZLLB010000331.1:0-2394 GCA_964560165.1 uncultured Parvibaculum sp.
ATGGCGTCAGCCCGGCAGAATATGGCCGCAAGGAAGCCTTTCAGGTGCATCAGGCATTGGGCAAGCTTGGACCTGTGACACCGCCGCGTGAATTCGTCTTCATGGATCGCGCGGCGATCGGCCTTGGCGGGGTTTTTCTGCATCTCGGTGCGGAATTGAATTTCTACAGGCTCTTTAACGAAACGATTGAGGGCTTCGACGCGGTGAAACTTGCCCAGCGTCAGGCGCGCGCGCTAAAGAAGGCGGGCGTTCCCAAGCCCGAATGATCCCCCCAGCCACCGAGTTTCCGATATGACCGACGACCTGCTCGAAGAAAGCTCCATTCCGCTCCCGCCCGGCTATCAGCCGATGCACTGGTTTCAGGGCTTCGGGCGTCAGATCGGGCCGCTTTACGAAAAGATCGGAACGGATGGAACTTATACCCGCGCGTTTCTTGTGCAGGAGCATCACACCAACGGTATGGGCAATTGCCACGGCGGCATGTTGATGGCCTTCGCCGACATGGCTTTCGGTCATGCGATCACCATGAAGACACATCGCTACTGGGTGACGGTGCGCCTTCTCACCGATTTTCTGTCGGGCGGCAAGATTGGCGACTGGATCGAGGGCAATGCCGAGATCGTCGGCGTCGAGGATGATTTCTTCACCGTCAGAGGTCGCATCTGGTGTGCGGAGCGCACCATCATGACCGGTACTGCTGTCTTCAAGGCGCTGGGCGATCGCCCGGCGAAGAAGGCGGTGAGCGCGTGAGCGAGCACCATTTGCCGATAATCGCGCCGGGTGATGAGCAGGGCCCGTTCAACACTGAAGCGCCTGGGTGGTTTCAACGCGCCATCGCTATCGAGCCTGAGAGCCGCACCATCATGGTCGAGGGCACGCCGGTTCACTATCTGCGCTGGGGCGATCGCTCAAAGCCGGGGCTGCTTCTCGTTCACGGCAATGGAGCTCACGCGCGCTGGTGGTCTTTCATCGCGCCGTTTCTCGCGCATGAATATTCCGTCGCCGCCATCGACGTTTCCGGCATGGGCGAAAGCGGCTGGCGCGAAAAATATTCGATCGAGGTTTTTGCCGAAGAGCAGATGGCTGTATGCGAGGATGCGGGGTTCTTCAAGAACGAAGAGCCGCCGATCATCGTCGGTCATTCGTTCGGCGGCTTCATCACCATTCTCACCGGCTCGATCTATGGCGACAGGCTCGCGGGCACTGTCATCGTCGATAGTCCGGTCAATCCGCCGGATCGTCCCGGCGGCCCGCCCAATCATGCGTTTCGACCGCATCGCATATATCCGACCATTGAAGAGGCTATGGGCCGCTTTCGTCTCGCGCCGCCGCAGCCTTGCGAAAATCGCTATATCGTTGATTACATTGCGCGCCATTCTTTGAAGCAGGTAGAGGGCGGTTGGACCTGGAAGTTCGATCCAGCGATCTGGCAGCGCTTTGACATTGGCGATATGAGTGCGCGGCTTGCCGCCACGCGCTGCCGCATTGCCATCATGCGTGGGGAGTTCTCGGTCCTGCTGCCCTCGGAGATCGGCGACTATATGTTCGGCCTTCTTGGCCGGTCTGCGCCTGTCATCGAGATTCCGCAGGCCCGCCATCATGTAATGCTCGATCAGCCGCTGGCTTTTGTGGCGGCGCTGCGGGCTCTTCTGGCTGATTGGGAGCACTCCAGACCGACGCGGCGCACCGATTTTCCCAAAGGCTCGCCCTTCGGCGTTTGACCTCGTGCAAATCGGCGGAGGTGCCTTGCATACCGTGGGAGCGGGACGCCACCCGCGTCTTGCCGTAAGCCCTCGCTTTGCTATAGTCCGCGCTGCTCAAAAAGGCAGCGATTCAAGACAAGAGGGCGAGTGATATGGCTGACAATAACACCACTGCGGGCTGGCGCGCCGAGATGCGCCCCGATGAGCATATCGGTACGTATAACGGCTTTCTGACGGTCGCTAAGTTCACCGTTGGCGCGCTCATCGTGCTGATGTCGCTGATGGCGATTTTTCTCGTTTGAATAACGCCTTAGCTGACATGGCGCGGGAGGGCAGGCTTGACAGCGCTCCCGAAGGCATTATTTTGGAATAATTCTAATTATCAAGGCTGCCCGTCCCGGCTGCCGCCTTTCCGCATCACAGGCGTGTTCCATGAAACTTGCGATCCCTAAAGAACGGCAGGACGGCGAGACGCGCGTCGCAGCCTCGCCCGAAACGGTGAAGAAACTCGTCGCCCTCGGGCTCGATGTCACCATTGAAACAGGCGCGGGGGCTCATGCGAGCGTCGCGGATGCGCTCTATCAGGAAGCCGGCGCGACGATCGCGGCCAGTGAAGCGGAGGCGTTGAAAGACGCCGATCTCGTCTTCAAGGTGCGCGCGCCCAGCGACGAGGAAATCGGCCTGATCAAGC
>CAZLLB010000332.1:0-2390 GCA_964560165.1 uncultured Parvibaculum sp.
AAATCGAACGCGCGGGGCTGGCTTATACTGACAGGCTGGTCCTGTCGGGCGGGCGGGTGCCGGATGGCGTGTTCACGGTGCTGAAAAAGCATCTCTCCGACGAGGAGATTCTGGAATTCACCTACATCACCGCACTTTACGATTTCCATGCTGTCATCTCGAAAGCTCTGCGGCTCGAATATGACGACGTGGATGAGCGCATCGTGGAAATCGCCGCGCCGGAAGGCAATTCTGCAGACGTCATGAACATGGTCGATGAGAAGGACTGATATCATGGGTTATCATCACCTCGCTTTCGCCACGCGCGACATGAAGGCTACCGATCATTTCTACCGGGAGATAATGGGCTTCGATCTGAAGAAAGTGGAAGTTGCGCCCGCGCAGGAAGGCGGCTGGGCGAAACATTTCTTTTACGAGATCGAACCGGACCGCTTAATCGCCTTCTGGGAATTGCATGGTGGGCCGTTCGAGAAGCCATTTGAAACCGGGCTCTCGACAGCGGCAGGGTTGCCCATTTGGGTCAACCACGTTTCTTTCTATTCGCCGACCATCGAGCACATGAATGAAAAGAAGAACATGTGGCTCAAGGGCGGATGCGACGTCTTCGAGATCGACCACAACTGGTGCCATTCGATTTACACGATGGACCCAAACGGGACGTTTGTGGAGTATTGCGTGACGACGGGCGAATTCACCGAGGAAGACAAGGCCTTCGCGTTGAAGGCCTTGACGACGGATGATCTGGCGCATTCGAAGCCGCCTGCTTCGATGCAGTTGCACAAGGCGGCAGATTACGCTGTGGCGGCCGGGTAGTGGAAGGACGAGGCCCGTTCAACCCGCCGCCGCAACCGCCCGTTTCGCCATCACGGTAATCAGATGCGCGCGATATTCGGCGCTGCCGTGTAGGTCGGAAAGCAGGTCAGTGGGTGAAACCTTGATCGACGCGACCGAATCCGCAGACCAGTTTTTCGTCAGCGCATCTTCCATCGGCTTCAGGCGGAAGACACCACTCTGGCCCGCGCCGGTGACGGCAACACGGATGCCCCACGGCCCCTTGGCGACGAAGACGCCGACCATGGCGTAGCGCGAGGCGGGGTTACGAAATTTTTGATAGGCGGCTTTTTCGGGATGCGGAAAGGTGACTTCCTTGATGATCTCGCCCGGCTGAAGTGCCGTCTCGAACATGCCCTTGAAATATTCGTCGGCTTCGATGAGGCGCTTTGTGGTGTGAATTTTTGCATCGAGCGCAACACAGGCGGCGGGATAATCGGCGGCAGGGTCATTATTGGCAATGGAGCCGCCCAGCGTACCCATGTGGCGAACGGCGGGGTCGCCGATCCAGCCTGCGAGCTCTGCAAGCGCGGGAATGTATTTCTGGACATCGGCGTTGGTCGCGACATCGTAATGCTTGGTGCCTGCGCCAATCATGATGGCGTCGCCCTGCGCGCGGATAAAGGCAAGTTCCTTCAGGTTGCCAATATCGATGACGTCACTCGGCATGGCGAGCCGCTGTTTCAGCGTCGGGATCAGTGTCTGACCGCCGGCCATTAGCTTCGGGTCGTCAGCTTTGGCGAGAAGGGCCTCGGCATCGGCGAGCGATTTGGGGCGGACATAATTAAACTGATACATCAGCTCTCTCCTATTCGGCGGCGGCGCGAGGCTGTGACTGGAGTGCGGCCCATATACGCGCCGGGGTCGCGGGCATTTCGATGTCGCGAACGCCGAGCGCGTCCGTAATAGCATTGATGATAGCGGGCGGCGAGGCGATGGCGCCCGCCTCACCGCAACCTTTCATGCCGAGCGGATTGCCAGGGCATACTGTCGTCGTAAAGCCCAGATTAAAGCTCGGGAGATTGTCGGCGCGGGGCATAGTGTAATCCATGTAGGAGCCGGTCACGAGTTGGCCGGACTCCGGGTCGTAGTGCCCGAGTTCGAGCATCGCCTGACCTACGCCTTGTGCAATGCCGCCGTGAACCTGACCTTCGACAATCATCGGATTGATGATTGTGCCGAAATCATCGACGGCGACGAAGTTGACGATTTCGGGAACACCGGTCTCGGGATCAATTTCAATCTCGCAGATGTGGCATCCGGCAGGGAAGGTGAAATTCGTCGGATCGTAGAACGCGCCTTCCTTAAGGCCCGGCTCGATCTCATCGGACGGGAACCCATGGGCTGTATAGGCCGACAGCGCGACCTCCGCCCAGGCCAGAGATTTATCGGTGCCTTGTACGGTAAACCGTCCATTCTCGAAGACGACGTCTTCGGCCGCGGTTTCCATCAAATGCGCAGCGATTTTCTTTGCCTTGGCCTCGACTTTATCGAGTGCCTTGACGATGGCGCTCATGCCGACCGCGCCGGAACGCGAGCCATAGGTGCCCATGCCGAAC
>CAZLLB010000333.1:0-2390 GCA_964560165.1 uncultured Parvibaculum sp.
AGCACTCGACTTTTAATCGAGTTGTCCCGGGTTCGAGCCCCGGCGGACCCACCACCCCCATCCCAAATCCTGCCCCGAATCGGCCCGAGCCAAGTGACCCAAGAATTGTGGTGCTAATAATCCGTCTACTGATGGTGATGAGTAGCGATGGGCTACGAGGCAGCGATACGGGGCGGCGTGAATGTCGTTAACACCCCGCCGCCCCGTCGGTTATTTGTCTGAGGGCACTTCTACCTTCATGACCTTGAGCGAGAGCTTTTCGCCATAGCGCGAAGGCCAGGACATGGATTGACCTTCCTTCAGGCCGAGCAGGGCGACGCCCACCGGAGACGCGATGGAGATGCTGCTTCCATCCGAAACGTGATCGGCAGGATAGACGAGCTTCAGACGCTCAGGCCGAGCGCTTTGCTCCAGCACGAATTCAACCGTCGCATTCATGGTCACGACATTGCGCGGCACCGAGCGGCGCGGCACTACGCGCGCGCGCGTCAGCTCGTCATCGAGAAAGCGCCCGACGTCCGGCAAAACGTCGAGGAGATTTTCGGCAACGTCTGAAAGCGCCTCGAGATCTTCTTCGGCGATCAGGATGGCGGGATGCCGCTGTGCTTGAGTTGTGGTTGCTGTACGGGTCATATCATGCTGCTCCAGGGCCGTCGTCGTCAGGTCGGTAAGACTGCGAACGCTGCCGCACTTCCGCCTCCGGTTGAAATTCAACATCAACAAGCGTGATGCTCAGTTGGCCGCCATCCGGTAGGGCGACGGCGAAAGTCTCTCCGGCGCGGTGGCCGAGAATTGCCAACCCTACCGGCGTCAATATGTTGATGAACTGTCCGTTCGGCCGCGATGCCTCGGGAAGCGAGAGCGCGCGCCGTTCCACTGGACCGTCACCGATCTTGTAGCGGACGACGCTACCGATGGTCGCCACATTCGCAGGCATCTCCGTGCCGCCGATTACCTTGCCGACGGCGAGCTTGGCCAAAATATTGGCGCGCAGCGCATCCGTTTCCTCATAGGCAATGATCTCCAGGCGGGCGAAATCCGCCGAAGTCATGACGATATCGTCCAGCGCGTGCGCGCCGCCGCTCATTCCAGACATGGGAATTCCTCATCATTACGGTGGGCCGGGCCCAGCCGCTCGATCAAAAATGAAAATGGAATTTTGTGGGCGAGTGTCCCCGAGCCCCGTCGGGCGTGAGTCCGCCGGGCCCGGGGCTAATGTCCTGCGAGCAAAGTGCCAGGCGTAAAAATCTGCGGTGCGTGTGACATGCGCATAATGAACCGATGCTAGCTCTTGCGCGGCGATTGTCAAACCAGGCAAAAGGAAGCGAAAGGATCCGGCGCGTCAGACCTTGTCTGGAACTTCAACAAAGCGATCTAGCTGCTTGTTATATATGGATAATACGCCTGATGCTATTCCATAAAGCCAGCCGTGAAGCCGCAGGCGGCCATCTTTTTCGCGCTCGCTGACGAAGGGAAATGTCCGCAGTCTTTCGAGGGAGCTTAATACTGCGCGTTGTTCAAGCATACGCAGCATTTGATCGCGGTCGAGGTGCGGGTAGTTTTTTTCCACTTCCTCGGCGGCGTCGTGTGCCAGTGACATCCAGCCCGAGATGAACTTGTCTGTGGTTACTTTTCCATGCTCGCATTCATAGAGCGCCTCAATGCCGCCACACCGCACATGACCCATGACGATGATGTCCGCGACATCCAGGCCCGTGACGCCGAATTCAATCGCGGCGCTGGTGCCGTGATAGTGCTGGTCCGGTTCATAAGGCGGGACGAGGTTGGCGACGTTGCGAATGACAAAAAGCGAGCCTGGATCGGCTGAAAACACCATGGCTGGATCAGTGCGGCTGTCGCAGCAGGCGATGATCACCGCCTTGGGCTTTTGACTTTTCTCTCCGAGCGCGCTGTAGCTGTCGATGTGTTGACGATATGTGCCGTTACGAAAGGTGTGATAGCCCTCGATCAGACTTGCGATGGCGTCCATGATTACCGGAAGTTTTAGGCCGCGCTAGGCGACAGGCGGGAAGGGTAGAACCAGCGCGACGCATGGCAGATCGGCCCCGTCGCATAGTTCATCGGATCGAAAGGTACCCAGTTTTTCCTGTCTTCCGCAAGCCTGTCCGCAACAGCAAGTAATACGAGCGGATTAACGCCCATGCCGCAATGAGAGCAGACGATCTCGATATTCTCACGCGGCGTACCGTCCTTGGCCGTCAGATACCGTTGGGGAATACGCGTTGTCGGCGCCGGTGCGACGCCGTCATAGAGGCTGTAAATCGAAACCAGCGGCACACCGGCAGGCGGCTCCGCGATATTTAAGTTCAGTTCCTTGACCTCGCGTAACAGCTCTTCCACTGCGCGCCCGGTGTAGAGCGCCATGACGC
>CAZLLB010000334.1:0-2363 GCA_964560165.1 uncultured Parvibaculum sp.
GGCGTCGAACGTGTCGTCATCGGTGGCGATGCCGCGCACCAGTTCGACCAGTTCCATGACCGGCACGGGGTTCATGAAATGGAGGCCGATGAATTTTTCCGGGCGGTCGGTCGAGGCGGCGAGGCGCGTGATGGAGATTGACGAGGTGTTGGTGGCGATCAGCGCGTCGTCGCGCAGATGCGGGCAGAGATCGGCAAAAATCTTGCGCTTGATGGTTTCGTTTTCGCTGGCGCTCTCGATGACGAGGTCGGTGGCATCGAAGGCGTCCATGCCAACGGCGGCGGTGATGCGATCGAGGGCTGCGTCGCGCTCGGCGGCGGTGATGCGTCCGCTGCCGACCTGGCGCGTCATGTTGCCATTGATGGTGGCCAGACCCGCCTCGATGCGTTCGCGTGAGACGTCATGCAGCAGGACATCGTAGCCCGCCAGCGCGCAGACATGCGCAATGCCGTTGCCCATTTGACCTGCGCCGATGACGCCGACCTTGCGAATATTCATTGCCTTTTCACCCGAATGCCGCGCGGAACATGTGATCCGCGCAATTACAATAGACGATCAGAGGTCAGAAACAAAAACGGCGCCGCCGGATCGTCCCCCGCAGCGCCGTCTTTCACTATTTTTCGTTCATCGGGCCCATGGGCTCACAGACCGATTTTCTCGAGCTCCTTGTCGAGCTCGGGAATGGCCTGGAAGAGATCGGCGACCAGGCCGTAATCGGCGACCTGGAAGATCGGAGCCTCTTCGTCCTTATTGATGGCGACGATGACCTTGCTGTCCTTCATGCCCGCGAGATGCTGGATGGCGCCGGAAATGCCGACCGCGATGTAGAGATCGGGGGCGACGACCTTGCCGGTCTGGCCGACCTGATAGTCGTTCGGCACGAAGCCCGCATCGACGGCGGCGCGAGAGGCACCGACTGCCGCATTGAGACGGTCTGCAACTTTTTCCAGCATGTGGAAATTTTCGCCAGACTGCATGCCGCGTCCGCCGGAAATGATGACCTTGGCGGATGTGAGTTCCGGACGATCCGATTTCGTCAGGTTTTCGCTGACCCAATCGGAGAGGCCGGGATTGGCGGCGGCGGCGACTTTTTCGACCGTGGCCGAGCCGCCCTGACCGGCGGCCGCAAAGGCCGTGGTGCGGACGGTGATGACCTTTTTCGTATCGGTCGATTTAACGGTCTGGATCGCGTTGCCGGCATAGATCGGACGCTTGAAGGTGTCGGGTCCATCGACTTCCTGAATTTCGGAAATCTGCGCGACGTCGAGAAGAGCGGCGACGCGGGGCATGAAGTTCTTGCCGATAGTGGTCGCGGGCGAGACGATCGCGTCATAGGAACCGGCGAGGCCGACCACGAGGGCGGCCAGAGGTTCGGCGAGCTGATGGGCATAAAGCGCATCGTCGGCGACCAGCACCTTTTTCACGCCATCGAGCTTGGCGGCGGCTTCGGCCACGGCGTCGAGGCCCTGGCCTGCAACGAGAATATGCACTTCCGCGCCGAGCTTGGCGGCGGCGGTGACGGTCTTGGCGGTGGCGTCGTTGAGCTTTTGGTTGTTGTGCTCTGCAATTACCAGCGTGGTCATCCGATCACTCCCGCTTCCTTGAGCTTGCCCACGAGCTGCTCAACCGATTCAACCTTGATGCCAGCCTGACGGACGGGCGGCTCGGTGACTTTGAGAACTTCAAGGCGCGCCTTGACGTCAACGCCGTAGTCGGCGGGCGTCTTCTCTTCGATGGGCTTCTTCTTCGCCTTCATGATATTGGGCAGCGAAGCATAGCGCGGCTCGTTCAGGCGAAGGTCGGTGGTGACGATCGCCGGGAGATTGAGCTTCAGCGTCTGGAGGCCGCCGTCGATCTCGCGCGTGAGGAGCAGCTTGTCGCCCTCAAATTCGAGCTTGGAAGCAAACGTGCCCTGCGCCCAGCCGAGAAGGGCTGCGAGCATCTGGCCGGTCTGGTTGCAATCATCGTCGATGGCCTGCTTGCCGAGGATGGCGAGTTCGGGCTTTTCGGCTTCGATGATGGCTTTGAGGATTTTTGCGACATTGAGCGGCTCGACCGTTTCGTCGGTCTTTACCAGGATGCCGCGGTCGGCGCCCATGGCGAGCGCGGTGCGAATGGTTTCTGTGGCCTGGGCCGCGCCGATGGAGACGGCGATGACTTCTGTGGCCTTGCCCGCCTCTTTCAAGCGAACCGCCTCTTCAATGGCGATTTCGTCGAAAGGGTTCATGGACATTTTGACGTTAGCGAGATCGACACCGGTCTGATCCGACTTAACCCGGATCTTCACGTTGTAATCGACCACCCGCTTGATCGGGACGAGGACTTTCATCGAGGTGAGCTCCCTGCGCGGCGTTTTTTGGCTC
>CAZLLB010000335.1:0-2354 GCA_964560165.1 uncultured Parvibaculum sp.
GTCACTGTGTTCACATCGCAGGGGTCGTTGGTTCGAGTCCAATACCGCCCACCATTGCCTTCAGAATATCGGTTTTCGAGAGTGGGTTCCCCGCGAGGGCTCCCCAGGCCTGATCAACCGCGCAGTTTTTCGCTGTGCCATTTCAGGTGATCCCCAATCACCGTCTGGATGAACCAGTAGGAGTGGTCGTAGCCCTCATGGCGTCTCAGCGTCAGTTTCTGGCCTGAGACGGCGGCGGCATCTTCCAGCGCTTCGGGGTGCAGCTCGCGCGTGAGAAACTGATCATCCGTCCCCTGATCAACAAGGATTTCGTCCGGATAGGCCTTCTCGCGCATCAGCAGGCTTGCGTCCCATGCGGCCCAGCCTTGCCGGTCCGCGTCGAGGTAATTGGAGAACGCCTTTTGTCCCCAAGGCACAGCCACCGGATTTGAGATCGGCGCGAGCGCGGAAACAGATTGCCAGCGCCCCGGATTGCGCAGGGCCGAGACCAGCGCGCCGTGGCCGCCCATGGAATGACCCGTGATGCCGCGTGCGTCTGGCCGCACGGCAAAATTTGCTTCGATCAGGCCGGGCAATTCCTCGTTCACGTAAGAGCCCATGCGATAGTTGCGCGCCCAGGGTTCTGCCGTCGCATCGAGATAAAATCCCGCGCCGCTACCGAAGTCCCAGTCGTCATCCTCGCCCGGCAGGTTCAGCCCGCGCGGGCTCGTGTCGCAGGCGACAAGCGCGAGGCCATATTCGGCGGCAAGGCGCTGCGCCCCCGCCTTGATCATGAAAGTTTCTTCGGTGCAGGTCAGCCCGGCCAGAAAATAGAGCGCAGGCACCGGCGCGCTCTTGGCTTGCGGCGGCATAAAGACGGCAAAACGCATCTGCGTCCCCGTCGATGTCGAGGCGTGGCTGTAAAAGCCCATTGTGCCGCCGAAGCAGGCTTGTTCACTGCGGATTTCCATAGAAGCGTTGTCGCCAATGCGCGCGGCGCGGTCAAGCCGCCCATATCGTCGCGGATAACCGAAAATTGAACGCATCTGCGGGCCGATGGGCATTATCGTTAATGCTCGTTCACCATTTGCGTTTAAAGTGCGGCCAGCGGATCAAGGCCTGAAGGAATGGGCGCTTCACATGAAAGAGAAGGAACTGAGGCTCGCGCTTGTGTGCTACGGCGGCGTATCGCTCGCCGTCTATATGCACGGCGTGACCAAGGAAATCCTGAAGCTGGTGAGCGCATCACGCGTCTATCACGGCGAGGACGTTCACGCCCGCCGCCAGACCTCCACATTCACCGATCTCGATACATCGACGGGCCGCGAACGCGATACCGAGGAAGTCTATTTCGAATTGCTCCAGGCGATTGGCGCGACGCTCGATCTGCGCGTCTTCGTCGATACGATTGCCGGCGCATCGGCGGGCGGCATCAACGGCGTTCTGCTTGCTCGCGCGCTCGCCCATGATCTCTCGCTCGACCAGCATCGCAAGATGTGGCTCGAAGAGGCCGACATTCTCGCTCTGATGGACGACGACCACATTGCCGGCAAGTGGAGCAAGCTCTTCATGAAGCCGGTCTTCTGGGCCATCAACAATCGCTGGCTCTCGCAATTTGCGCCCGACGCCGAAATGCGGCAGAAGCTGCTGCTGTTCACGCGCTCGCGCTGGTTCAAGCCGCCCTTCTCCGGCAAGATCATGACGAAGATGCTGCTCAATGCCTGCCTCGCCATGGAGGAGGAGAACGCCCCTCCCGGCGCATCGCTGCTCCCCATCGCGCATAAGCTGCAACTCATCGTTTCCGTCACCGATTTCTACGGCTACACGCAAGATATTCCCCTTCACGATCCGCCCTCGATCCGCGAGCGCGAGCATCGCCATGTGCTGAAATTCGACTACATGCAGCATTCGGGCGGGCGCACCCAGACCGATTTCGACAAGGCGCATGTGCCGGGGCTGGTTTTTGCCGCGCGCGCGACCTCGTCCTTCCCCGGCGCTTTCCCGCCCGCTCAAATCGGCGAGATCGATCGCGTTCTGGTCAGCCGCCGCGAAAGCTGGCCGACGCGGGCCGAATTTCTCGCGGCGAATTTCAAACCGTTGATCGCGTCCGGCGCCGATCCGGTGAAGACCTCGTTCATCGACGGCAGCGTGCTGAACAACAAACCCTTCGGCGAGGCCATCGCCTCGCTGCGCGGACGTCCCGCCTATCGCGAGGTTGATCGGCGCATCGTCTATATCGATCCAGATCCCGAAGGCGGCCATCTAGAAGCGGGCGGTGAAGCGCCCGGTTTCCTGCACACCATTCGCGGCGCGCTATCGGATATTCCACGCAACCAGCCGGTGCGCGACGAACTTGAATCCGTGCATGAATTCTC
>CAZLLB010000336.1:0-2336 GCA_964560165.1 uncultured Parvibaculum sp.
CATTTTTGAAATTCTGATCGAGCGGTCGGGCCTCACACCCGCGCGGACGCTCTTCATCGACGATTCGCTCGCCAATATCGAGGCGGCCGCGGCGCTTGGATTTGCCACGCATCATTTCGAGGGCGCGGAGGGACTGCGCGGCGATCTGGTGCGCCTTGGTCTTATCGGCTGAGCAAAAGGCGTTATAGTCCGAAAAGAGGGCGGGGAAATGGAGGATCGATGAGCGGGAATTTCATGATCTATGGCGCCACCGGCTATACGGGCAAGCTTGTCGCCCGCACGGCCAAGGCGCTCGGTATGCGGCCTATCGTGGCGGGCCGCAACGAGGCGCGGCTGAAATCGGTGGCCGGGCAACATGGATTTGAATTTCGCGCTTTTGATCTTGGCGATACGGCGGCGCTGACCGAGGTGCTGTCGGAAGTGGATGCGGTGCTGCATATTGCCGGGCCATTTTCGCAGACATCGAAGGCGATGCTGGATGCCTGCATGCGCACGGGTACGCATTATCTCGACATTACTGGTGAGATCGACGTCTTCGAGGCTTGCGCGGCGCGTGACGAGGAGGCGAGGAAGGCGGGCATCATGGTCATGCCCGGCGTCGGCTTCGACGTGGTGCCGAGCGATTGTCTGGCGGCGCATATGAAAGCGCGGATGCCGGATGCCGTTGAATTGACGCTGGCGATTTCCGGGCTTGGGCAGATGTCGCGCGGGACGGCGAAGACGGGCGTTGAAAGCGTCGGCAAGGGAACGCGGGTGCGCCGCGACGGGCAGATCGTGACGCTGAAGACGCCGCCGCGTGGTGAGTTCGATTTCGGGCAGGGGGCGAAGGCGTCCATCGCTATCGGCTGGGGCGATGTGGCTACCGCCTATCACTCGACGGGCATTCCGTATATCACGGTTTTTTTCGAGGCCAGTCCGCAGCTTGAGGAAATGGCCGAGCTTGGCGCGTTCAAACGCTGGATTGCCTCGCGCGGTTTCATGCAGCGCAAGCTCAAGGCGCAGATCGATCAACAACCGGAGGGACCGAGCGACGCGGAGCGGCGCGCGGGTTATTCCATACTCGTTGGTGAGGCGTTCAACGCGGCGGGCGACAAGGCGGTATCGCGGCTGAAAACGCCGGAGGGTTATACGCTGACGGCGATGACCAGCCTCGAAATCATACGCCGGGTTCTGGCGGGCGATGCGCAGCCGGGATTTCAGACGCCCTCGTTGGCCTTCGGGCCGGGCTTCATCACCGAATTCGACGGCTGTTTGTTGCAGGATATTGGCGACTGAAGGCGACCGGCATCTAGGGCCTTTTTGCGGCCTCTTGGCCGGGATCGCGGGCGCGCCTATGCTCTGCCTCATGGCCACTCATGTGCGCGTTTTCATTGCCGTTCTGCTTGCCTGCGCCGGTTTTTCAACCGGGAGCGCAGCCGAGGTGGCACCGCCGCCGCCTACGACGCAGGAACAAGACAAGCCGCCGCGCGCAGCCATTCTAGATGCGCTCTTTGCCAAACTATCCAAGGCGAACAATGAGCAAGACGGCAAGGCGATTGAAGCGGCGATCCAGAATGTGTGGTTGCAATCGGGCAGTCCGAGTATCGACATTTTGATGGGGCGCGGGCTCGAAGCCTTCGGGGAGAAGGATTACGACCGGGCGCTGTTTTTCTTCAACGAGGTGGTGTTGCTCGATCCGGCCTTTGCGGAAGGCTGGAACAAGCGCGCGGCGGTGCTTTACATCAAGGAAAGATATTCGGCGGCGCTGAAAGACCTTGAACAGGTTTTGCGGTTGGAGCCACGGCATTTTCTGGCGATGGGCGGATTGGCGCTGATGCTGGAGGAGCTTGGCGACAAGAAGGGCGCGCTTGAGGTTTTCCGCCGGGCGCTTGAGATCGACCCGTGGCTTGAAGGCGCGTCGCGGACGGAAAGGGCGCTCTCTGTCGATGTCGAAGGGCGGGGCATCTGACGTGATGTGGATCGGGGCGGGGCTGATTGTGATCGGCGGAGCTTTGGCGCTCTATTCGGCGATTGTCAGTAGGCAGATTGCGCGGAGTTTCCCGCCGCGTGGGCGATTTGTCGAAGTGGCGGGCGCGCAAATTCATTATCTCGAAATGGGGCCGCCGGTGCCGGAGGGTGCGACGATTGTGCTGGTGCATGGCGCGAGCGGCAATCTGGGCGATATGGCGGCGAGCCTGATGCCTGCTTTGGCTGAGAGGCATCGCGTTATTGCTTTCGATAGGCCGGGGCATGGCTGGAGCGAGAGGCCGCGTCAACCGGGCATGAGCCGTCTGGCGGCGCAGGGGCGGGTGCTGCGTGCGGCTTTGGGCTGGCTCGGTGTGGCAAAGCAGGTGGTG
>CAZLLB010000337.1:0-2317 GCA_964560165.1 uncultured Parvibaculum sp.
CGGCGCTGCCCATTCCTCGACCTCCATTTCCGCCGGTCTCGGCATGGCGGTCGCCCGCGATCTGAAGGGCGGCAAGAACAACGTCGTTGCGGTTATCGGTGACGGCGCCATGAGCGCGGGCATGGCTTATGAGGCGATGAACAATGCTGGCGCGATGGATAGCCGCCTCATCATCGTGCTGAACGACAATGATATGTCGATTGCGCCGCCTGTCGGTGGCATGAGCGCCTATCTCGCGCGCCTGATTTCAGGAAACGCTTATCGCTCGGTTCGCGATCTCGCCAAACAGATCGCGAAACTCTTCCCCAAGAGCATCGAGGAAGGCGCGCGGCGCGCGGAGGAATATGCGCGCGGCATGGCGACCGGCGGTACGCTCTTTGAAGAACTGGGTCTCTACTACGTTGGCCCCATCGACGGCCACAATCTCGATCACCTTCTGCCGGTGCTGAAAAACGTACGCGATGCGCGCGATGGCCCGATCCTCGTTCATGTCGTCACGCAGAAAGGCAAGGGCTACGCGCCCGCCGAAGCCGCATCGGATAAATATCACGGCGTTTCGAAATTCGACGTCATCACCGGTACACAGGCCAAGGTGGTCGCGAATGCGCCGTCCTATACGCGCGTCTTCGCCGACAGCCTGATCGCCCATGCAGAGCGCGACGAAAAAATCGTGGCGATCACTGCGGCGATGCCCTCCGGCACGGGCCTTGACGATTTCGGCGCGCGCTTCCCCACGCGCACTTTCGACGTAGGTATTGCCGAGCAACACGCAGTGACCTTTGCGGCGGGCCTTGCCACTGAAGGTTTCAAGCCCTTCTGCGCCATCTATTCGACCTTCCTCCAGCGTGCATACGATCAGGTTATCCATGACGTGGCGATCCAGCGCTTGCCGGTGCGTTTCGCGCTTGACCGCGCGGGGCTTGTTGGCGCGGACGGCCCGACCCATGCTGGTTCCTTCGACATTGCCTATCTCACCTGCCTGCCGGATTTCGTCGTCATGGCGGCTGCCGACGAGGTGGAGCTGAAGCACATGGTGGCCACCGCCGTCGAAATCGACGACCGGCCATCTGCTTTTCGTTATCCGCGCGGCGAGGGCGTTGGCCTCGAAATGCCTGCGATCGGCACGCCACTGGAAATCGGCAAGGGCCGCATTGTCCGTGAAGGCACCAAGGTCGCAATCCTGTCGCTTGGCACACGCCTCGCTGAAGCCCTGAAGGCGGCGGATCAACTCGCGGCCCTCGGCTTGCCGACAACGGTTGCCGATGCGCGTTTTGCCAAACCCATCGACGAAGCCCTGATCACGCGCCTCGCCCGCGAACATGAGGTTCTGTTAATCGTCGAAGAAGGTTCGGTCGGTGGTTTTTCGTCCCACGTTCTCGATTTTCTTGCACTCTCCGGTGCGCTGGATCGCGGCTTGAAAGTCCGGCCCTTGCGCCTCCCGGACGTCTTCATAGATCACGACAAGCCGGAAAAGATGTACGAACGCGCAGGCCTCAACGCTTCGGGAATGGTGGAGACGGCGCTCTCCGCGCTCGGTCTGCAAGATGAGATCGCTGAGCTTGCGGCTATTCGCGCCACCGCGCCGAAGCTCGTCTGATCTGTCATGACCGCGCCGCGCAAGCGTCTTGACCAGCTACTGGTTGAACGCGGTTTGGTCGCCACCCGCGCCCGCGCACAGGCAGCCATTCGTACCGGCCTTGTCTCGATCGCGGGCCGCGCTATCACCAAGCCAGCGCAGCTCATCGGTGAAGATGACGAAATCGCCATCGACGCGTCGCAGGCAAATTACGTTTCCCGCGCCGCGCTGAAACTCATTCAAGGCCTTGATCATTTCGGTATCGATCCGCAAGGCCGCACCTGCCTCGATATAGGTGCCTCAACAGGCGGCTTCACACAGGTGCTTCTCGAACGTGGCGCAAGCCACGTCACCGCTATCGATGTCGGCCACGGCCAGCTCGCCGCAATTCTGGCAGCCGATGCGAAGGTGACCTTGATTGAAGGGTTGAACGCGAAGGATTTGGTGGTCGCGCATTTGGCTCGCGCCGTCAGCCTCATCGTCTGCGATGTGAGCTTTATCGGATTGCAGAAGGCGCTGCCGGCCGCGCTGGCGCTCGCTGCCGAGGACGCCCACCTGATTGCACTCCTCAAACCGCAATTCGAGGTTGGGCCCGAAAATGTCGGCAAGGGCGGCATCGTCAGGGATGCGAGCCTTCACGCAAAAGTATGCGATAACATCGCCACATGGCTTGCCGCCCAACCGCATTGGCATGTACTCGGCATCACCGAAAGCCCCATCAAAGGCGGCGACGGCAACAAG
>CAZLLB010000338.1:0-2299 GCA_964560165.1 uncultured Parvibaculum sp.
TGAGGAGATGCGCCGCGCCGGTTCGCTGACCATGGAAGCGGCCAATGTGGCGAAGGTTCCCGCAGGCGGCGCGCTAGCCGTCGATCGCGATAACTTTTCAGCTTATGTCACTGAAAAACTCATCGCTCATCCCCTCGTCACCGTCGAGCGCGGCGAGGTTGCCGGTTTGCCGCCTGCTGATTGGGACAATGTCATCGTTTCGACCGGCCCTCTCACTTCGCCCGCGCTAGGCGAAGCCATCGCTTCGCTGACGGGGGCTGAGGAGCTTGCCTTTTTCGATGCCATCGCGCCCATCATCTATCGCGACAGCATCGACATGTCCGTTTGCTGGTTCCAGTCCCGCTACGACAAGATCGGCCCCGGCGGCACGGGCAGGGATTACATCAATTGTCCGCTGACACGCGAGCAATATGAAACATTCATCCGTGATCTGATCGAAGGCGAGAAAGGCGACTTCAAGGAGTGGGAAAAAAACACCCCCTATTTTGAAGGCTGCCTGCCGATTGAAATCATGGCTGAGCGCGGCGCGGAAACTCTCCGCTTCGGCCCGATGAAGCCGGTCGGCCTCACCAATGAGCACGACCCGCAGGTAAAGCCCTACGCGATCAGTCAGCTCCGTCAGGACAATGCGCCGGGAACGCTCTACAACATGGTCGGCCTTCAGACCAAGATGAAGCACGGCGAACAAACGCGTGTTTTCCGCACCATTCCCGGCCTCGAAAATGCCGAGTTCGCGCGGCTTGGCGGATTGCACCGCAATACGTTTCTTAACAGCCCCAAGCTTCTCGATAGCTCAATGCGCCTTAAGCTCGATCTGCGCCTGCGGTTCGCCGGTCAGGTCACGGGTGTTGAGGGCTATGTCGAAAGCGCCGCCATGGGCCTGCTCGCCGGGCGCTTTGCCGCTGCCGAGCGACTGGGCAGCACACCCGCCATGCCACCGCGCACCACGGCGCTTGGCGCGCTGCTCGCACACATAACAGGCGATGCAAACGCTGAGACGTTTCAGCCCATGAACGTCAATTTCGGCCTCTTCCCGGAAGTGGAAATCGGACTTGATGAGGACGGCAAGCGACCGCGCGGCAAAGCCAAGGGCCCAGCCCGTAAGCGCGCCTATACTTCGCGCGCACTTCGCGATCTCGATGGGTGGCTCAATCCACGCGCGGAAGCGGCAGAGTAATCAGAAACGCCCGACGATTTTCCGGCCCGTGAGGCGCAGCTGCCTTGTGAGAGTGGACACTTCCACCGTGTCGCGAAAGGGATCGAATCCCGGTGCCGCCATCTGCGCCAGATAGCTCTCGCAAAGCGAAGCGGGAAGCAGCGCTGGCAAGATCGTGCGAGACGCCATCCCTTGCGAGCGAGCTTCGGCGAGACGAGCGCGCGCGCAGGCCGCCACCTCATGGATGACCGCGCCCAGCCCCTCCGACATTTCACCAGTGAAAATACGATGAGGATCGACATCATGGCGGCGCAAGAGGTCGAGTGGCAAATAGAGCCGCCCTTGCGAAGCGTGAAGAGGAAATGCGCGCAGAAGCCCCGTCAGAGCATAGGCTATTCCTGCAAGACGGAACGTCTCGACCGCTGCTGCGGCAGCTTTTTCATCGAGTACTTGCGCGGCTACTGCCATGAGCGCCGAAGATGTGCCTTGAGCATAAATTTCGAGCGCGGCCATATCCTCGAAGGGGGCTTCGTCGAGGTCGCGCTCTCGCGCATCAATCAAAGCTGTGAGGGTGGCAGCGGGAAAATCCTCGCGTTTCCACGTCTTGGCTAACGCGATGGCCGCTTCATGGTTGCCTACTTCACCCCGCGCAATGCCGTCGATTGCCTCGCGCCACCACTGAAGGCGAATTTGACCGAGCATCGGTTCGCTGACCGTTTCACGAACACGGGCAATCTCGACGTTAAAGGCATAGAGCGCGATCAAGGCGGCGCGATGTGATGCGGGAGCGAGAAACGCGCTCAGAAAGCGATCATGATCGAGCCGCCTTACCGTATCGAGGCAGGCAGCCATGCTTTCGTCCGGTGAAATCACGCTCATTCTCTTTAAAAAAGGCTCTTTGCTCGAAAAGAAACGGGGCTGCCTTACGACAGCCCCGTCCTGCATTGTATGGCAGTCCAGTCTAAACGATGCTCTTGGCCGCGACCATGGCGAGGAGCATCGGAATCGAGAGCAGAGTGTTTATGCGCGAGAATTGGCCCGCGAGCTTTGCTGCTTTCGGCTTCTGGTCGGCGGCGGCATCGACGAGGCCGAGCGCGATCTTCTGGTTCGGCCAGATCACGAACCAGACGTTGAACCACATGA
>CAZLLB010000339.1:0-2264 GCA_964560165.1 uncultured Parvibaculum sp.
AGGCATCGTTTCGATCAGCGTAATGTGGTGGCCTTGGCCATGCGCCCACTCGATCAGCGTCGGAATTTCGGCTTCGTTTTCACCCTTCAGGGCGACGGTGTTGATTTTGACCTTCAGCCCGGCGCGCGAAGCAGCTTCGATGCCATCGAGTACTTGCCCGATTTTTCCCCAGCGTGTGATGCGCGCAAAGTTCTCGGCGTCGAGCGTATCGAGCGAGACGTTGATGCGGCGGATACCGGCGGCGAAGAGGTCAGCGGCGTAGCGCGAGAGTTGGCTGCCATTTGTCGTCAGCGTCAGTTCATCCAGTGCGCCGTTTTCAAGGTGCCGACCGAGATTGCGGATCAACGTCATCACGTCGCGCCGCACCAGCGGCTCGCCGCCCGTCAGCCGCAGCTTGCGGATACCCTTGGCGATGAAGGCCGCGCAGACGCGGTCCAGTTCCTCAAGCGTCAGGATTTCGCGCTTGGGCAAGAAATTCATGTGCTCCGACATGCAGTAAGTGCAGCGGAAATCGCAGCGATCCGTCACGGAGACGCGCAAATAGGTTACCGCGCGACCAAAAGGGTCGATCATGGCTGGACCGGCGGTTCCGATATGGGGCTCGATGGTCATGGCTCATATATAGCACCGGGGCGGCTGGATTTCGACCCGTCCGCCCGTTAGCCTCACCGGCCTAATCCGGGGAGAGGCATATGGCGCGCGCGCACTACATTCTGTCCATTGATCAGGGAACGACCAGCACGAGGGCGTTGTTATTCGACAAGTCTGGCTCTCCCATGCGGGTGCGTCAGAAGGAATTGCGCCAGATCTATCCGCAAGACGGCTGGGTTGAGCATGATGCCAACGAGATATGGGAGGCAACGCTCGAGGTCTGCCGGGGATTGCTGACTTCGGGCACTCATGTCGAGAGCATCGCCGCCATCGGCATCACCAATCAGCGCGAGACGACGGTGCTCTGGGATCGCGCCACGGGAAAGCCGCTCCACAATGCCATCGTCTGGCAGGATAGACGCACGGCGGCGCTTTGCGCGAAGCTGAAGAGTGAGGGCAAGGAGCCTGTCGTCCAGAAGAAAACAGGGTTGCTGCTCGATCCCTATTTCTCAGGCACCAAGCTCGCATGGCTGCTCGACAATGTGCCCAATGCGCGAGCGCGGGCGGAGAAGGGCGAGTTGTGTTTCGGCACTATAGATTCGTGGCTGATCTACAAGCTCACAGGCGGCAAGGCTCATGTGACCGACGCCACCAATGCTTCGCGTACGCTGCTATTCAACATCGGCACGCAGGATTGGGACGATGAAATTCTCGGCTGGTTCGGCATTCCGCGCGGGCTGATGCCGGAGGTGATGGATTGTTGCGCAGATTTTGGTCGTACCGAGGCGTCGCTTTTTGGCGTGGAAATTCCGGTGGCGGGCGTTGCAGGCGACCAGCAGGCGGCGACGGTTGGGCAGGCCTGCTTCGAGCCGGGGCTCATCAAATCGACCTATGGCACGGGCTGTTTTGCGGTGCTGAATACAGGCGAGCGGCAGGTTGAAAGCGCCAATCGTCTGCTCACGACGGTGGCCTATCGTCTTGGCGGCAAAGTGACTTACGCGCTTGAAGGTTCGATCTTCATGGCGGGAGCTATTGTGCAATGGCTGCGCGACGAAATGAGGCTGGTCGCTAACGCCGCCGAGAGCGAGCGGCTGGCGGGAGAGGCAGATCCTAACTCCTCCGTGGTGCTGGTGCCTGCTTTCACCGGCCTCGGCGCGCCTTATTGGGACCCTCATGCGCGGGCCGCTTTGTTCGGCATGGTGCGCGACACTGGCGCGGCGGAAATCGTGCGGGCGGGGATCGAATCCGTTTCGTTCCAGACGCGCGACCTGATGGACGCCATGGCGGCCGATATGAAGGCGGCGGGGCTTGCAAGCCCTCAGGCGCTGCGTGTCGATGGTGGCATGGTTGCCAATAACTGGTTCATGCAGAACCTCACCGACATGCTTGGTCGGCGGGTTGAGCGCCCCGCGATTATCGAGACGACCGCGCTGGGCGCGGCTTACCTCGCCGGAATGCAGGTCGGGTTCTACGGCACGCCACAAGACATCGCCCGCAACTGGCAATGCGAGCGAGCCTTTACGCCGAAGATGCCCGAAGCGGAACGGGCGGCGCGGTATGGGCGCTGGCAGCAGGCGGTGGGGCGTATTTTGACGAAGTGAGGGAAGGATGGCCGCATCGGATGGATGGGCGGTCGGTCTCAAACCGCGCTATACTCCGCCCAACAACAGCCT
>CAZLLB010000340.1:0-2244 GCA_964560165.1 uncultured Parvibaculum sp.
GGCCGCCGGTCCAGGCAGGGATATCCCCCTCGCCCGCCTTTTCGGCACCGATCGGCGTCAGGTCATTGCCTAGTCGATTGGCCTGCGCATCAGGCACCGCTGCCTGCGCGGCCATCGGCGCGCATACTGCTAGCGCGATAGCCAGTTTATAAATCTTCATCTACCGAAACCTCCCCTTTTTCCAGGCTTCCCGTACGGAAGCTCTAAGTATTGTCTCTATTGCATTTAGCGTTAGAGCTTTTAAATCTACCCGGCATTCACTGATAATAATGACCGATTGTCAACGCTCATTGTGACGCCGCGTCATGCTGAATGCTGCGATCGGGCTCTTATGGCAAAAAAAACGTAATTGCTGACGCAGCGTCACCGCGCGGTCCATGCGCGCATAGGCGTTCTGACGGAGCTGCACGCAAAAACGCGCCGAGCCTGGCGGCTGGGCGCGTCTTCAATGATCAGAAAAAATCAGCGCTTCAGAACGCTGCGGCCAGCATATTCAGCCGACGGCCCGAGCAGTTCTTCGATTCGGATGAGTTGGTTATATTTGGCCAGCCGGTCGGAGCGCGCCAGTGAGCCGGTCTTGATCTGCCCGCAATTCGTGGCCACCGCGAGATCTGCGATGGTCGCATCCTCGGTCTCGCCAGAGCGATGCGACATGACGGATGTGTAGCTGGCCTTGTGCGCCATCTCGACGGCTTCCAGCGTCTCGGTGAGCGAGCCGATCTGGTTGACCTTGACGAGGATGGAGTTGGCGACGCCCTTGGCGATGCCATCGGCGAGGCGCGTCTTGTTGGTGACGAAGAGATCGTCGCCGACGAGTTGGACCTTGTCGCCAATGGCGTCGGTGAGGGCTTTCCAGCCCTCCCAATCGTCTTCGGCCATGCCGTCCTCGATGGAGATGATCGGATAGTTGGCGACCAGCTTGGCCCAGTAATCGACCATGCCGCCAGCGTCGAGCTTCTTGCCCTCGCCTTCGAGGTCATAGACGCCCTTCTTGTAGAACTCGGTCGAGGCCGCATCGAGCGCGAGGTAGATGTCCTCGCCGGGCTTGTAGCCGGCCTTTTCGATCGCCTTCATCACGAAACCGAGGGCGTCCTCGGTGGAAGCGAGGTTGGGCGCGAAGCCGCCTTCATCACCGACATTGGTATTGTGGCCCGCGGCCTTCAACTCGGCTTTCAGGGTGTGAAAGACTTCAGCACCCATGCGCACGGCGTCGGCGAAATTGGCCGCCGCGACGGGCATGATCATGAATTCCTGAATGTCGATGGGATTATCCGCGTGCTGACCGCCATTGACGATATTCATCATGGGGACAGGCAGCAGACGCGCCGAGGGGCCGCCGACATAACGGAAAAGCGGCTGGCCCTGCGAATGGGCCTGCGCCTTGGCGATGGCCATGGAGACGCCGAGAATGGAATTGGCGCCGATGCGCGATTTGTTGGGCGTGCCGTCCAGCTCGCACATGGCGCGGTCGATGGCGATCTGCTCGGCCGCATCCATGCCGCCGACCGTATCGAAAATCTCACCGTTGACAGCAGCGACGGCGTTGAGGACGCCCTTGCCCTTGTAACGGGCTCCGCCGTCGCGCAATTCCACCGCCTCGTGAGCGCCGGTGGAGGCACCCGAGGGGACGGCGGCGCGGCCGAACGCGCCGTCTTCGAGAACCACGTCCACCTCGACCGTCGGATTGCCGCGGCTGTCCAGAATTTCGCGACCGATAATGTCGATGATTGCAGCCATGGTCTCTCGCGCTCCGCTCAGTTTCTAAAACTGGGCGTTTCTAGCCGAGAGCAGACGGAAGCGAAAGGGGCTTCAGGTCATTCGACCTTGCCGTAACGCTCCGCCTTGGTAAGCCGCCGGAAGTCGATGTCCTCAGGCGACTGGTGCAACAGGTGTTCACGATTTTGGAGAATGAAATCGCGCTCCGCCTGAATGAGCGACCGCCCCAATCCGACACAGAAATCCTGCCCCGGCGACAGCGCGCCCGTGACGGGCGAGCCGTCCCGCTCCAATTCGTCGAGCGAGGCGAGCGACAAGGTGGCTTCGGCCAAACGCTGGTCGAGCAGTTCCTTGACGCGCGAACGCGGCAGATAGGGCGCGAAGCTGAGCATGAACATGAATTCCGAACGCAGACGCTGACGCGCTTCGCAGGTCATCAATGTGTCTATGCAGGCCGCCCTCCCCACATCGGTGATGGCGTAAATCTTCTTGTTCGGGCGGTTTTCCTGCTCGACACGCTCAAATGTG
>CAZLLB010000341.1:0-2205 GCA_964560165.1 uncultured Parvibaculum sp.
ACGGTGCGAACTTCAACGCGATTGTCGGGCGCGTGCGCCCCGGCGATCTCGGCGTCGATGCGATGCATATCAACCTGCACAAGACATTCTCGACGCCGCATGGCGGCGGCGGTCCGGGCGCTGGGCCGGTGGTGCTGTCGGCGGCGCTCGCGCCCTTCGCGCCGCTGCCTTATGTGGTGCATGGCAAAGACGGGTTCGCGCTGGTTGAAACGGAAGGCGAGGCGAAGGCCGATGGCACGCAGCCTTTCGGACGCATGACCGCTTTTCATGGGCAGATGGGCATGTTTGTGCGCGCTGTCGCTTATATGATGAGCCACGGCTCGGACGGGCTGCGACAGGTGGCCGAAGATGCGGTGCTGAATGCCAATTACATTCTGGCGTCGCTGAAGGACGATCTCTCTGCTTCTTTCGAGGGACCGTGCATGCATGAGGCGCTGTTTGACGATCGCTTCCTGAAGGGAACGGGCATCGAGACGCTCGACTTCTGCAAGGCGATGATCGACGAGGGTTATCATCCGATGACCATGTATTTCCCGCTGGTCGTTCACGGGGCGCTGCTGATCGAGCCGACCGAAACGGAATCAAAGCGCACACTGGACCAGTTCATCGGCACGTTGAAACATCTTGCCAAGGCGGCGCAGGGTAACGACAAGTCGCTCTTTACCGGCGCGCCGCATTTTGCGCCGCGTCACCGCCTCGATGAAACACTGGCCGCGCGCACGCCGGTGCTACGCTGGCAGAAGGAAACGCCGAAACAGGCGGCTGAATAACAAAAAGAGCAGGGGGATGATATGCGTTGGTCCGTGAAGCGCATTGCGCTTGGCGTCTTGGCTGTTGTGGTGGCGGGCGTCGCCATTACCGGCATCGCCAAATGGCGCGAGGTAAAACGCGCGCAATTCGTTGCTTCGATGTTTTCGGGCGTCGATCAGGTCGAGAATTTTCGTAACATGGATGCGATCTTTCCGACGCGTAAGATCGCGCGCGGCGGCGAGCCTTATCTGATCCCGCACGGCGCGGAGATCGACTTGCCGAAGACCTATGCCTATGATGGCAAGACGCTCGATAGTGCTAAATTCCTCAATGATACGGACACGACTGCCCTTGTCGTCGTGCAGCACGGCAAGATCGTCCACGAGGAATATTGGCGCGGCAACACCAAAGACTCGCGCACCATCTCGTGGTCGGTCGGCAAGTCTTTCATCTCCGCGCTGGTCGGCATCGCGGCCCATGAAGGCAAGATCAAGAGTATCGACGATCAGATAACGGCCTATGCGCCCGAGCTTAAAGGCACGGGTTATGACGGCGTGACGATCAAGAATGCGCTGCAAATGTCGTCGGGCGTCGGCTGGAACGAGGATTACAGCGACCAGAATTCCGATATCGCCCGCTTCGGTCGCACGCTCGCCTTCGGCGGTTCGATGGTGGAGTTCGCTAAGACGCTGAAACAGGCGCGCACTCCCGGCACCTACAATCTCTACAACAGCATGGATGCACAGGTGCTCGGCCTGGTGCTCAAGAACGCCACCGGCGAAACACCGTCCGATTATCTGTCGAAGAAAATCTGGTCCAGATTTGGCGCGGAGCGGGATGCCTATTGGGTGCTCGACGACGCGGGCAATGAGCTTGCCGCAGGCGGCGTCAATGTCACAGCGCGCGACTACGCCAAATTCGGCCTTCTTTATCTGCACGAGGGCAAGTGGAATGGCGAACAGCTTGTGCCCGCCGATTGGGTGAAGGCGTCGCATACGCCCGACGCGCCTTACCTGATGCCGGGCCAGAATGAAAACAAGTCCGAGACGTCGGCAGGGATGGGCTATGGCTATTTCTGGTGGATCCCGGCGGAAGTGAACGGACCCTTCTCGGCCATCGGCATTTACAACCAGTTCATCTATGTCGATCCCGCGCATGACCTCGTCATCGTCAAGACTTCGGCCAATCATTCCTATGGCGGTGGCGCGACCGAGGCGAGCTATCGCGAGCTTGAAACCTTCGCCTTGTTCCGCGCGATCGCGGATGCACTCCCGCAATGAACGAGGCGCGCTTCATCGAGCTTGCGCTCACCAATGAAGCGAACCGGGCGATCCTCGCGCGGCTGCCTGATCTTGATCTGCCCGACACATGGCTTGTGTCGGGCAGTTTGTTTCAGACGGTCTGGAATGCGCTGACGGGTCGCGCGCAGGGCTATGGCATCAAGGATTACGATAT
>CAZLLB010000342.1:0-2170 GCA_964560165.1 uncultured Parvibaculum sp.
GCCAGAACGAGATATTGTTCATGCGCGGGAAGGCCATGTCCGGCGCACCGATCATCAACGGTACGAACCAGTTGCCGAATCCGCCGATCATCGCAGGCATGATCACGAAGAAGATCATGATCAGCGCGTGGTTGGAGACAAAGACGTTATAGAGATCGTGATTGGCGAAAATCTGATCGCCGGGATTTTGCAGTTCCATACGGATCGCGATGGACATGGCGCCGCCGAGCAGCGAGGCCACGATCGCGAAGATCAGGTACATCGTGCCGATGTCTTTATGGTTGGTCGAATAGACATACCGCCGCCAGCCCGTGGGATGGTCGGCATGGTGTTCCGCATGTGCCGCAGCTTGCCCTGCCATCGCTCTAATCCTTCGCTCTTCAAACTCTAGAACGTAACGTTCTCAATTCCGCGGCGCCTAAGCCGCCATCACCGCGTTCAGCGCGCCACGCCTGTAGCATGGGCGAGCGCCAGCTTGACGGGTTCTCCAGGCGTCGTGAGCGATGCCTGTTTGGCTTTTTCGAGCCAGGCGTTGAAATCTTCCTGCGAGACCACGTGGACCTCGATGGGCATGAAGGCGTGGCCCTGGCCGCAAAGCTCCGAGCACTGGCCATAATAGATGCCGGGCTTGGTGGCCTTGAACCATGTCTCATTGAGGCGGCCGGGGACAGCGTCAACCTTGACGCCGAAAGCGGGCACGGCCCAGGAGTGAATGACGTCGGCACCGGTGACGATCACGCGCACAGTCGCATTGACGGGCACAACAACCGGGTTATCGGTGGCCAGCAGGCGCGGGCGGCCTTCCAATTCATCGTCCGGCACCATGTTGGCATCGAAGGTCAGATCGCCGTTGTCGGGATATTCATAACCCCAGTACCACTGGTTGCCGGTCGCCTTGATGGTCATGTCCGCTGCGGGAATGACCAGCTGCTTATAGAGGAGCCGGAAAGAAGGGATGGCGATGATGACGAGGAGCAGAACGGGAACCACCGTCCACAGAACCTCGATCATGGTGTTGTGCGATGTCTTGGAGGGCGTGGGGTTCGCTTTCTTGTTGAAGCGAAAGATCACGTACAGAAGCAGCAGCGTAACAACGCCGACGACAGCGGCGACGATGATCATCAGGAAGTGATGGAAGCTCTCGATGTCTTCCATGACCGGCGTTGCCGCCTCCTGGAAGCCGAATTGCCCTGGCGTCGCCATGCCGGTGGCCAAAGCCGCCGTGGTGGTGAGTGCCAGCCCTGCCGCGAGCGCGAAAGCCCCAAGCCCGACCGAGCGACCGATACCCTTCAGAAACCGCATGCTAGTTCCCAGCTCCCACTGCTGCGCAAGTTGCATCTTGCCTACTCTTGTCTTGTTCGCCCCAAGGGGTCGAAATCGGCCTCTTGTAAGCAGGCGTCCACGCCTCGCGCTTCGCCATCCAAATCACGGCGTCAGAAAACATAAACCGTTGCCCGCCGCAAGGCTCTCAATAGCTGCGGATTTATCGGGGCCACGCCAGCCCGTTCCGACTCGCGATCGGGAGTATAGACAGGCTCACGCCACTCAGGACAGTCTGGTGCGGTTTTGCGACGTTTTGCCACAATAATTCGCCTCCATCGGGTGCTTGACGCTTCCCCACCTGCGAAAATGGCCTAGAGTAAGAACCACTCTTAAAAACCGGCGTGTGCAATGCGTGACGAGGCCCTGATTCATTTTCATTTCGGACGGCAGATTTCAGCCGGGCTCCTGCTCGGCTCGAATGGTGCCGCCGCGCCGGAGCTTCTTAGCGAGGCCGCGCCCTATCTCACGCCTCGCGATCCGGGGCGCTCGGCGGTCGGCTTCTGCGCCTGTCATCCCGATATGGTGGACGACATTGTCGCGCCGCCGCCCGATGATTGGGAGAATTGGCGTTTTCAGAAATGGGATAGCTGGTTTGGCCGCATCAACGGCGTTTTTCTCGTCGATCTGAAATTGCTGCGTGTCGTCCAGTACCCGCTCTATAGCTGTGCGCCGCAGGTGGTTCGCTGTAATCTCTCCGCCCTGCCGCACCGGCTCGTGCCCGTTGAAGAGTGGCTCGGGCAATCATAAGTCAGCACGACCGTATTATCGTCATTGTGAGGCCCGAAGGGCCGTGGCAATCCAGTTCTTTCTGAATGTGCCGCTCTGGATTGCTTCGCTCGCGCTCGCA
>CAZLLB010000343.1:0-2168 GCA_964560165.1 uncultured Parvibaculum sp.
GAAGTCGCACAATGCGGTCGCCGCCGCGATCGCGCAGGGCCGCGCCGATTGGGGCTTTATCGCGCGCGTGAAAGAAGCCGTCTCCATTCCCGTCATCGCCAATGGCGATGTGACGAGCTGTGAAGACGCGAAACAAATTCTTGAGGAATCCAGCGCCGACGGCGTGATGATCGGGCGCGGCGCGCAAGGCCGCCCGTGGTTCCTCGCGCAAGTCGCGCATTACCTGAAGACTGGCGAACATCTCGCGCCGCCATCATGGGCGGAGCAGGGCCGCATCGTCGCCGCGCATTACCGCGACATGCTTGCCCATTACGGGCAGGAACTGGGTCTTCGCTCGGCGCGCAAGCATCTCGTCTGGTATCTTGAGGAAGCGTCGCGCAGTTTCCCCGACGACGCCATGGCCGTGCGGAGCGAAGTCGTCCGTATGCGCGAACCGCTCGCCGTACTCGCCGCGATCTCACATTTTTATGAGCGCGCCGTGCGCGCCACCGATGCGGCGACCAGCGAGGCGGCATGATGGTGCGCAGTGTCGTTCAGGAGCCGACCCCGGTGCTTCCGCAAGCCGCGGCGATCCTCAACGCCATGCCACATCCGGTCATCATGGTCGATCGCGACCTCAGCATTGAATATGTCAATGACAGCGCCGAACAGTTTTTCGCCGCCAGCGCCGCCGTGCTGCTCGGCCACCCGTTGCGCGAAATCGTCGCCTTCGGCAGTCCCGTTCTGTCGCTCATCGAGCAGGTGATCGAGCACGGCGTCTCGGTCAATGAATATGGCGTTGAGATCGGCACACCGAAATCCGGTGAACGCGCTGTTGATATTCAGGTCACACCCGTTGTGGAATATCCAGGCCGCGTGCTTCTGATCCTTCAGGTGCGGACCATGGCGCACAAGATGGACCGACAATTGACCCATCGTAGCGCCGCGCGCTCCGTCACCGGCATGGCCGCGATCCTCGCCCATGAAATCAAGAACCCGCTTTCGGGCATTCGCGGTGCGGCACAGCTTCTCGAACTGAACGCCAGCACTGATGATCGCACCTTGACGCGGCTCATCTGCGACGAGACGGATCGTATCTGCAAACTCGTCGATCGCATGGAGGTTTTCTCTGACGAGCGCCCCGTGCCGCGCGAGCCGGTCAACATCCATGTCGTGCTCGGCCATGTGAAGCAGCTTGCCGAAACCGGCTTTGCGCGCCGCATCAAATTTCATGAGGAATACGATCCCTCCCTGCCGCCGGTGCTTGGCGACAAAGATCAGCTCATTCAGGTGTTTTTGAACCTCGTCAAGAATGCAGCGGAAGCCATAGGCCAGCCGGAGGGCGAAATCATACTGACGACCGCCTATCGGCCCGGCGTGCGCTTGTCGATGCCCGGCAGTCGCGACCGCGTGAGCCTGCCGCTCGAAATCTGCGTCATCGACGATGGCTTCGGCGTCCCCGACGATCTCCTGCCGCATCTTTTCGATCCTTTCGTCACCACCAAATCGTCCGGCACCGGCCTTGGCCTCGCACTGGTTGCAAAAATCATCGGAGATCACGGCGGCATCGTCGAATGCGAGAGTCAGCCGCACCGCACGGTCTTCCGTGTCCTCCTGCCCATGCACACGGGCGATGCTTCCATTTCCACGACATTGTGAGGGACTAGAGTTTCATGGCGAGCGGCACCATCCTCCTGGCGGACGACGACGCGGCCATACGCACGGTGCTCAATCAGGCACTGGGCCGCGTGGGCTATGATGTCCGCGCGACAAGCAACGCGGCGACGCTCTGGCGCTGGGTTGCGCAAGGCGAGGGCGATCTCATCATCACCGATGTCGTGATGCCCGACGAGAACGCCTTCGATCTCATTCCGCGCATCAAGCGCGCCCGGCCCGACCTGCCGATCATCGTCATGAGCGCGCAGAACACGTTGAAGACTGCGATCATGGCGGCAGAGCGCGGCGCGTATGAATATCTTCCCAAGCCCTTCGATCTCAACGAGTTGATCCGCGTCGTCGATCGCGCGCTCACCGCGCCGCGCGAAAGCGCCGTGCCCCGCAACACCGTGCCGGAAGACGACAAAATTCCGCTCATCGGTCGTTCGCCCGCCATGCAGGACATTTACCGCGTCCTAGCGCGCCTGATGCAGACCGATCTCACCGTGATGATCTCGGGCGAAAGCGGCACC
>CAZLLB010000344.1:0-2133 GCA_964560165.1 uncultured Parvibaculum sp.
GTACGTGCCCGACAGCATTCCCGCTTTTTCCATGCCCGAGATCGCGGCCATGCACGATCTTGAGTTCGACCTTCTCGGTCAGCAGGCGCGATAACAGGTTCTGCAACTCGGCAAGTGCATCAGTGAGCGACAGGACTTTGGGTCTGAGTGTCTGACGACGCGAGAAAGCAAGAAGCTGGCGCGTCAGGTTTGCCGCGCGATTGGCGTTCTGCTTGATCTGCATGACGTCTGCAAAGGATGGATCGCCAGCCTGGTGGCGGGCCAGCAGCAAATCGCAGAATCCGATGATGGCCGTAAGCAGATTGTTGAAATCATGCGCGACGCCACCGGCAAGCTGACCGATAGCTTGCATTTTCTGTGATTGAGCGAATTGAAGTTCAAGCGATTTCTGTTCGGTCGCGTCGATGAGGTAGGCAACGGTCGAACTCGCGCCCTCATCCACATCGACGCGGCTGATATAGAGAAGCCCCACACGCTCGGAGCGATTGACGAGCCTGATTTCAATGGCGGGGCTCGAAGCCTTACCCGTGCGTGACTTGGCCAGGCTATCGATAATACCAGCTCGATCGTCCTCGACAACGAGATCGGTCAGCATAACTCCGCGCTCTACGCGCTCACCGACATAAGCGAGAAAAGCGCTATTGGCATTATCGATGCGGCCATCACCATCGACCGTGGCGATACCGATGGGTGCGTTGTTGAAGAAGCGCGCAAACCGCAGTTCAGCTTCGCGCGCGGTTTCTTCCGCCTTGTCGCCCGTTGTACGATCGAGAACGATACCCCAATTGGTCAGATCCTGCCCCGGCCCACCTGGCACCAGCGTTTGCACCACACGCACAGGGAAAACACGCCCATCAACACTCCGCAGATCGGCATCCTCAACCACGGTGCCTTCAAAATCGGAGCCTCGGCCCAAACCGTTGAGATCACCCAGTGCGAAATCGGCCAGCTTTGAGTGTTGCTTGACAATGCGCGCGCTATCGAGCCCAAGCCAGCCCGCGAGCTTTGCATTGATGAATGTAATCTCGCCGGTCGATTGCGCTGCATAAAAGCCGAACGGCGTCATGGACAAGAACGACAAAACGCGCTGCCTGCCCTGTTCGGCAATTTCGATCTTTTCGCGCTCCACGGTAAGATCGCGCAGCAGCCAGACCGCGCCGCCGCCCTGCCCGCTCAGCGGGCGCACGACAACTTTATAAATGCGCTCGATAGTCCCCGAACGTGGCGCGAAGCGAATTTCCTCTTCGGCGGCAAAACCTGTCCGCGCCGCCTGGGCAAGCCTGAAAACGGCCTCGGCGAGCGTCTCATGTCCGGCAAGCAGCCGCTCCAGCGGCACAGGGCGGTCAGCGGTCACGGCGCCAAGCAGATTTCGATAGGCCGCGTTGGCGAAGAGAACGACACCGCGCTGGTCCGTCACATAGCAAGGATCAGGTAAAGTATCGAGCGCATCGCCAGCGGCTTCATGAGTGCGCGAGAGATCGTGGCCGAGCGTCGAATTCAGGCCGAAAATCAACACCACCGACGCCGTCAGCACACCAATCAGCGTCAATGCGCCGCTTGTCCCAAAAGCATGGACGTTGAATGCGTCGAGCAGCGTCGCGCCAAGACCTACGGCAATGCCGACAAACACCACCAGCCGCCTTCTGGAAAAAGGCGCTACTTGCGCACCCGGCTTGCTCTCGCCCAGCGCATCAGACAATTCCACCGGCATCTCACTCATCGGCAATGCCCCCAAAGCCGCCTTTTACACACTCGACTACAGCCCACCACGTCAGTTCATAAGATTCCGGTTGCGTGGTCGGGCGAATCATCAGGCGCGCCTTCGCGTAATCTTAGCCTTAAGACGCATGACATAGCCAATGACCTCAGCGACCGCCTTGTAGTGCTCCGGCGGCACTTCCTGATCCAGTTCCACCGAAGCATGGAGTGCACGAGCAAGCGGCGGATTGACGACTACGGGCACGCCACTCTCTTCGGCCAACGCACGAATGCGCAGAGCAACCGCGTCCCGTCCCTTGGCAACGCAGATCGGCGCGCCCATGCCTTTTTCGTATTTGAGCGCCACCGCATAGTGGGTCGGGTTCATGATGACGACACTGGCCTTGGGCACCTCGGCCATCATACGCCGGCGGC
>CAZLLB010000345.1:0-2116 GCA_964560165.1 uncultured Parvibaculum sp.
GGGAACGGCGGCTTCAGGCGCGGCTGGCCCTTCTTGCCTTCGAGGCTTTCGAGCAGCGCGGTTTCTTCGCCGCAGATATACGCGCCGGCACCGTGGTGAACGTAAAGATCGAACGGGAAGCCGTGGATGTTGTCCTTGCCGATCAGCTTGGCCGCATAGGCCTGATCGATCGCGGCCTGCAGGTTCTCGCGCTCGCGGATGAACTCGCCGCGCACATAGATGTAACCGACATGCGCGCCCATCCCACAGCCGGCGATCAGGCAGCCCTCGACGAGAAGATGCGGATCATGCCGCATGATCTCGCGATCCTTGCAGGTGCCGGGCTCGGATTCGTCGGCATTGACGACGAGGTAATGCGGACGCCCACCGCTATCCTTCGGCATGAACGACCATTTGAGGCCGGTCGGAAAACCGGCGCCGCCACGACCACGCAAGCCCGACTTCTTCATCTCGTCGATGATCCAGTCGCGGCCCTTTGCGATCAGCCCCGCCGTGCCGTCCCAGTCGCCACGCTTGAGCGCACCGGCAAGGCCCGGTTCGCCTAAGCCGTAGAGATTGGTGAAAATGCGATCCTGGTCTTTCAACATCACTTGCCCCCGCCAGCAATCGGCGTCGTCAGGCTTGTCAGCCCGCCGATGGGTTCAGACCCGTTTCGGCCCGTCTGCGAACCCGGTTTGACGGCCTTGCCGTTGCGCAGGTCGGTCAGGATTTCGCCGAGTTTGGCAGCGTCGAGATCTTCAAAATAATCGTCGTTGATCTGGATCATCGGCGCATTGGCACAAGCGCCGAGGCATTCGACTTCGAGCCAGGAGAATTTACCGTCGGCGGTCACTTGCCCTTCGGGGCCGATGTGTTTGCGGCACGCGTCTTTCAGTTCATCCGCGCCGCGCAGCCAGCAAGGTGTCGTGCCGCAAAGCTGCACGTAATGCTCACCAACCGGCGACAGATTGAACATGGTGTAGAAGGTCGCGACCTCGAGCCCCCGGATGTAATCCATCCCGAGCATGTTGGAGACATAGCGGATCGCCGGTTCGCTGAGCCAGCCTTCCTGCTTCTGCGCCTGCCACAACAGCGGAATGATCGCCGAGGCCTGGCGGCCTTCGGGATATTTCGCGATCTGCCCATTCGCCCATTCGATATTTTCAGGCGTGAAGGCAAAGCTCTCAGGCTGGTTCGCACTCAGTCTGCGCACACTCATCGGTCAACCTCACCGAATACGATGTCGATCGAACCCAGCACGGCGGAGACGTCCGCCAGCATGTGTCCGCGACACAGGAAATCCATGGCTTGCAGATGCGCGAAACCCGGCGCGCGAATCTTGCACTTGTAAGGCTTGTTTGTGCCGTCGGTGACGAGATAGACGCCGAATTCGCCCTTGGGCGCTTCAACGGCAGCGTAAACTTCGCCAGCGGGAACGTGAAAGCCTTCGGTATAAAGCTTGAAGTGATGGATGAGGGATTCCATCGAGCTTTTCATCTGCCCACGCGAGGGCGGCGCAACCTTGCCGTCTGTCGCGCTGACCGGACCGCCGGGCATCATTTCGATGCACTGCTTCATGATGCGGAGGGACTGGCGCATCTCGTCCATGCGGCAAAGATAGCGGTCGTAGCAATCGCCGTTTTTGCCGACGGGAATATCGAAATCGAGTTCCGAATAAACTTCGTAAGGCTGCGAGCGGCGCAAATCCCAGGGAAGACCTGAGCCGCGCACCATGATGCCGGAGAAACCCCAATCAAGCGCGTCCTGTTGCGACACGACGCCGATATCGGCATTGCGCTGCATGAAAATGCGGTTGCCGGTGAGAAGCACTTCGAGATCGTCGAGCGTCTTCTCGCAGGGGTCGCAGAAATCATAAATATCTTGCAACAGCTTGGGCGGCAGATCCTGATGCACACCGCCGGGACGGAAGTATGCCGCGTGCATGCGCGCGCCCGAGGCGCGCTCATAGAAGATCATCAGCTTTTCGCGCTCTTCAAAGCCCCAGAGCGGCGGCGTCAACGCACCGACGTCCATGGCCTGCGTTGTCGTGTTCAGCAGATGCGAAAGCACACGGCCGATTTCAGAATAGAGAACGCGGATGAACTGGGCGCGGCGCGGCACTTCGAGACCAAGCAGC
>CAZLLB010000346.1:0-2111 GCA_964560165.1 uncultured Parvibaculum sp.
CAAGCTCGGGCTCGGATTCGACGTTGAACTGGTCGATACCGGTTTCAAGCGCGAAAATCATTTCGGCCGCTGTCTTTCCGACGCCGGAAAAGACGATCTTTTCGGGCGGGATGCCGACCGCCAGCGCGCGGCGCAATTCGCCTTCGGAGACGACGTCGGCGCCCGCGCCTTCGCGCGCCAGCGTGGCGACAACGGCGAGGTTTGAATTGGCTTTCACCGAATAGCAAAGCCGTGCGGGCTGGCCTTTGAATGCGTCCATGAAGACGCGGGCGTGGCGCGTCAGCGTTGCCGACGAGTAGCAATAAAACGGCGTGCCGACAGCGGCGGCAATGTCGGCGATCGCAACATCTTCGGCGTGAAGGATGCCGCCGCGATACTCAAAGTGGTTCATCTGATGGTCGGCTTTCGAGACGGGCGAACGCCAGGGTTCGCATTCAGTTTCAACTCCGGCGGTATCCAGGATTGACGTCGCTGCGAGCGCAAGCCAGGCAATCCAGTCTCACGTCGCGGCTTTCTGGATTGCCACGCCCCTTGCTGGCTCGCAATGCCGTCAGCAGCCCGGAGTGGTGACTACCGGCATGCGGTTGGGGTTGCCGGTGGTGACGCCGCCGCCTGCGATGGCGTCGATCGGCTCCTGCCCCGTATCTGCTTTGTTGGCGCAGGCGGGCGATTGGGCCGAGGCCATGTCGGGGCTGATATTCGGCGGCGGTTCGAGTTCGCCTTTTCGACCGCAGGCGCCGAGCGCGAGAAGCACCGCGAAGGCGGTGGCCGCTATCGTCAAACGCGTGTTCATGCCGTCTCTCCTGCTCCTAAGCGCCACAATCATCGGGGATGCCCGATCATCTGGCGTTGCGCTGAAGTTCCTTGCGCCACCAGGCAGCGGCGGCGCGAACATTGCCGGGCGCGGTGCCGCCGAAGCTCGTGCGGCTTGCGACCGAATTATCGACGCCCAGAACCTTATACACTTCATCGGTGATGCCGGGTTCGGCTTCACGCATTTCGGCAAGGCTCAGGCCGTCGAGATCGACGTCTTTTTTCTCGGCTTTGGCGACCAGCGCGCCGGTCACGTGATGGGCCTGACGGAAGGGAAGCCCGAGAGTTCTGACCAGCCAGTCGGCAAGATCGGTGGCGGTGGCAAAGCCGCGCGAGGCGGCGGCGCGCATGGAAGCCTCGTTGACGGTCAGGGTCGAGACCATGCCGGTCATGGCGGCGAGCGACAATGACAGCGCGTCGAGCGCGTCGAAGGCCGCTTCCTTGTCTTCCTGCATGTCCTTGGAATAGGCGAGCGGTAGTCCCTTCATCACGATCAGGAGCGTTGTCAGCCCGCCGATGACGCGGCCCGTTTTGGCGCGCACAAGTTCGGCGGCGTCGGGGTTGCGCTTTTGCGGCATGATCGAGGAGCCGGTGGAGAAACTGTCGGGCAGCCGCACGAAGTTGAAACCCGGCGTGGACCAGATGACGATTTCTTCGGCAAGCCGCGAAAGATGTGTCGCGGCGATTGCCGCGGCCGACAATGTTTCGAGCACGAAATCGCGGTCCGACACGCTGTCGAGCGAATTGCGCGTCGGGCGATCAAAGCCCAGTTCCTTCGCCGTGCGCTCGCGGTCGATGGGAAAAGACGTGCCTGCGAGCGCCGCTGCGCCGAGCGGGCTTTCATTGAGGCGTTTGCGCGCATCGGTCAGACGACTGCGATCACGCGCCGCCATTTCGACGTAAGCGAGGCAATGATGACCGAAGGTGACGGGCTGGGCGGTCTGCAAATGGGTGAAGCCCGGCATGATGGTTGCCGCGTGTTCTTCGGCGCGATCGAGAAGGGCCGCCTGAAATGCGGCGAGTTGCTCGTCGAGATGGTCGATGGTGTCGCGGATATAAAGTTTGAAATCGAGCGCCACCTGATCGTTGCGCGAGCGGGCCGTGTGAAGGCGGCCCGCTGCTGCGCCGATCAGATCGGCGAGGCGCGATTCCACATTCATGTGGATGTCTTCAAGCTCGCGCTTGAAGGTGAAACTGCCGCTTTCGATTTCGGCCAGCACCGCGTCGAGCCCCGCGACAATCTGGTCCGCATCCGCTCTTGAGATAATTCCGGTTTCGGCCAACATGGCGCAATGCGC
>CAZLLB010000347.1:0-2096 GCA_964560165.1 uncultured Parvibaculum sp.
TGGCGTCCGACGAAGCTCGCGCCGAGGCCGCGCATCAGCGGCATGAAATTCGGAAAGCTTGTCGCGATCATCGAGGCGTCATCCACCGTCACCGGCTTTTGTGCGCCAAGTCCCATAACGAGGAAGGACATGGCGATGCGATGGTCCATATGGGTCGCCACGTGGCCGCCACCGGCGACATGCGCATTGCCGCGCCCTTCAACCGTCATGCCGTCGTCGCTCTCATGCACCTTGACGCCGTTGAGGCGGAGCCCCGCCGCTGTCGCCGCGATGCGGTCGCTTTCCTTGACGCGCATTTCGTGAATGCCGTTCATCACCGTGTCGCCCGTTGCAAAAGAAGCAGCAATGGCCAGCACCGGATACTCGTCGATCATCGAGGCGGCCCGCTCCGGCGGCACGATGATGCCCTTGAGCGCGCTTGAGCGCACACGCAGATCGGCAACGGGTTCGCCGCCTTCGTCGCGCTGGTTCATCACCTCGATATCGCCGCCCATCTCGATCAGCGTGGTGTAGAGCCCGGCCCGATGCGGATTGAGCGTGATGCCCTCAACGATGATGTCTGATCCCGGCACGATCAGCGCAGCGACAACCGGAAACGCCGCCGAGGAAGGGTCGCCGGGCACGATGATGGGGCAGGGGGTCAATTCAGGCTCGCCCGTCAGATGGATCGCAAGCCCGCCTTGCCCATGCGCCTTGATCTCGACCTTGGCCCCGAAGGCCTCCAGCATCCGCTCGGTGTGGTCGCGCGTCGGCACGGGTTCGATGACGGTGGTGATGCCCGGCGCATTGAGGCCTGCCAGCAGCACGGCGGATTTGACCTGCGCTGAGGCGACGGGAAGCTCATAGGTGATCGGCATGGCGCGCCGCGCGCCGGTCAGCGTCAGCGGCATGCGTCCGCCTTCGCGGGCGTGGAAACTCGCGCCGATCTGGCTCAGCGGCGTAATGATCCGGCCCATGGGGCGGCTCGACAGCGAGGCGTCGCCGATAAATGTCGCGGTGATCGGATGGCCGGCGACAAGCCCCATGACGAGGCGCGCGCCGGTACCCGCATTACCGAAATCGAGCGGCTCGACCGGTTCCTTCAGCCCGCCGACCCCGACGCCGTTGACGGTCCAAACCCCATCACCCCCGCGCGTCACGGTCGCGCCGAACTGGCGCATCGCTTCGGCGGTCGCAAGCACGTCCTCGCCCTCCAGAAGCCCGGTAATGCGTGTTTCGCCGACCGCCAGCGTCCCGAAAATCAGCGAGCGATGCGAAATGGACTTATCCCCCGGAACCCGGATGCGCCCGTTCAAGGCGTGGGAGGGTTCGGCGGTCAGGCTTAGGGCTGGATTGGCGATTGAATGGGGCACGGTCACGTCCATTGAAGGGCTTGCTGGGAGCGACGGCTCCGGCGGGGCGGCGGGACATGTAGAGCCGCGCGCGCGAATAGGTTTTGACAGGAGCAACTTAACGTGGCAATGGGAAAAACCTTTTACGCCATCCGATCTTCCGGCAGACGGATGAGGCGCTGAGAGTGACCAGGACGCGGAATGCCGCGAAGGAGTGCCAAGCTTGTCGAAACCGGAATTGGGAACGAAGCGCGACTGCCCGAGCTGCGGCGCGAAGTTCTACGATCTGAGCAAAAGCCCCGCTGTTTGCCCCAAATGCGCGCATGAATTTGTGCCGGATTCCGGCGCAAAGGCAAAGCGCGCCAAGCCGACTGAAAAGCCCAAGGAAAAGGCCCCGGTCCGCGCCGCGCCGCGTAACATCGAGCCCGACGAGGATGGAAACGTCTCGCTGGACTCCATGCGCGACGACGAACTGGCCGCCGATGGGCTCGCAGACGAGCTATTGGCCGACATTGAGGTCGAGGACGACGACTCCGAAGACGATCCTTTCCTCCCCGATCAGGAGGACGAAGAGGACGATGTGGCCGGAATCGTCCGTGGCGTTGGCGGTGACGACGAATAAGCCAAGCATTTTGCTTGATTGACGGCGGAACCCAACCTAAGTTCCGCCACCATTGCGAAGGTGCCCAAAACCTTCGCCGGATTTAAGTGGGGCCATAGCTCAGTTGGGAGAGCGCTTGCATGGCATGCAAGAGGTCGTCGGTT
>CAZLLB010000348.1:0-2075 GCA_964560165.1 uncultured Parvibaculum sp.
TCGCTCTCCGCCGCGGCGACAGAAATGGAATCGACGGCAAGCTCGATGACCGCGCTGGCCGAGCAGGGCAACAGCAAGGCGATGACGGTGGCGTCTGCCTCCGAACAGACATCTGCCAACGTGCAGACGGTGGCGACAGCGACCGAAGAGCTTTCCGCTTCCATTCAGGAAATCTCCAAGCAGGTCGCAAGCTCCGCCCGCATCGCCTCGAAAGCGGTGGACGATGCCCGCGCCACAGACGATGTGGTGCAGGAACTGGCGGTGGGCGCGCAGAAGATCGGCGAGATCATCCAGCTCATCAACGACATTGCCGGTCAGACCAACCTCCTCGCCCTCAACGCCACGATTGAGGCGGCACGGGCGGGCGATGCGGGCAAGGGCTTTGCCGTCGTCGCCTCGGAAGTAAAGTCTCTGGCGACGCAGACCGCCAAGGCCACCGACGAAATCTCGGCGCAGATCACCCAGATCCAGGGGGCGACCAATCAGGCCGTCACCGCGATCAAGGGCATCGGTTCGACCATTCAGGAGATGAGCGAAATCGCCGCCGCCATCGCCTCGGCGGTCGAGGAACAGGGCGCGGCGACGCTCGAAATCTCGCGCAACGTGCAGCAGGCCGCGCAGGGCACCGAGGAAGTCTCGCGCTCTATCATCGATGTGCGACAGGCTTCAACCGACACGGGTGCCGCCTCCGCGCAGGTGCTCGGCGCGGCGGGCGAGTTGTCGCGCAACTCGAACGATCTCTCCAAGGAAGTCGAAGAATTTCTCTCGGGCGTCAAGGCAGCGTAAGCAAGCCTTGATGCGAGGAGAGCCCGGACGTGTCCCCCCGCGTCCGGGCTTTACTTCTTCACCGCGACACGGTCGAGGTAGCCGAGCGCAACGGCGGAGACAACGAACGCCATGTGCATGATCGTCAGCCACATGATCTTATTATCTGCAAGCTGTCCGACGTTGAGGAAAACCTGTAGCAAGTGGATTGATGAAATCGCGACGATGGCGGAAGCGACTTTCACTTTCAGGCTGCCACTGTCCAGCTTGCCCAGCCACGAGAGATCGGTCTTTGCTTCGTCGAATCGGCTGACGAAATTCTCGTAACTCGAGATCATCACCATCAACACGAGGCTGGCAACCAGCGCTGCATCGATGAGGCCTAACATGGCCAGGATCATTTCAGATTCATCGAGCGTGAAGGCAATCGTGAAAACTTTTAGGAGCTTCAACACAAAGGAAGCAGCGTAGAGCGCAAGCGCTGCAGCGAGACCCAGATAAAAAACCACCAAAACCCAGCGGCTCGCAAGAATAGTCTTCTCGATCATCAGTTCAATCGACTTCATCGTCGTCTTCATCTCCAAAAATTTCAGATTTTTTCTATTTCGCCGACGAGCAGCGTTGGCACCCCGCCGGTCGGCTTGCGGATGGTTGCGACTTCAGTGCCCTTCTTGCGGCCGATACGGATTTCCGAGACATCGGCTTCTTCTCGCAGCAAGCGCTCGCGCACCGTAGCGACGCTTCCGGCCTTCCACGCCATGCCCCAGAAAAAATCCTTCTTCGGTGCTCGGCTCTTGTCGAGCGACTCGACAACCTCAATGGTGACTCCGCCGAGACGGAAGAAAAGCTGGCGCACGCCCCATTCGGGCTTTGAATGATCAAGCGCCAGGCGAATGCCAAATTGTGCGCCGAAGAGTTTTTTGCATGCTTCGGCATCCGGCGTCATCACGACGATGTGGTCAAGAGCGGAGATCGCTTCGGCTTCGGCGATACCGGCACGAAGGGGCGCGGGCTTGAGTTCGTCTGACCCCTTGAGCGTTTCGGTTGCGATGATCACCAGATCGCGGCTTTCGGCGCGGGGCATCATCGTGTTTTGCCAGCGCCGGATCGTTCCGTCATCGCCATGGGCTTCGTTTTCGGGCAGGGCCACTGTGGTTAGACCGCGCAGCGTCAAGGTGGCGGCGGCCTGAACCACATTTTCTGTTGCGAGAAAGAGCGCGATGACGCCCTCGCCGCTTTCGTCGAGATGGTTTGTCACCATCGTGCTCCAGGGACCCGGACCTATGGGCGATGTGAGCTCGAGCGTCATG
>CAZLLB010000349.1:0-2065 GCA_964560165.1 uncultured Parvibaculum sp.
GGGCCAAGCGGGCTTTCGGGCTGCCATAGGAGTACGATGATAGCCGCGAGTGCGACATTCCGCATACTGAGTGCCGGGCGGTCAAGAAGGATGGCGACGAACATCAGCGCGATCATGATGTAGGAGCGCTGGGTGGCCACGGCGGCGCCGGAGATCAGCAGATAGCCTGTCGCGCCGAGCAGCGCCGCCGCCGCGCCCCATTTCTTGATCGGGAAACGCAGCGCCAGCGCGGGCACAAGCGCAAGGCCCGCGCGGACCAGCCAGAAGAGTGAGCCGCCGAAGAGCACCATGTGCAGCCCCGAGATCGAGAGCACATGGGAGAGGCCCGCATTGCGCAAATCCTCGACCGCGTATTGCGGAATGGAACGCTGCTCGCCGGTGATGAGGGCAGCGGAGATGGCGCCCGCCGCGCCGCCGATGCCGGTCTGCACGCGGCTCGTGATCTTGGCGCGCAAGGCGGCGAGCCATGTGGCCCAATCGCTAGGTGCGGGGGCGACGATGACGGGCGCGGTGAAGGCATAGCCGACGCCGCCGAGACTTTGAAACCAGACCTGACGCGCATAATCGAAACCACCCGGCTTGACGGGTTCAGGCGGCGGCAGGAGGCGGGCCCGCAAGCGCAGCGTCTCGCCCGGCGCAATGACGACGCCCGCCATGCGGATCGACAGGCGAACACGGGCGGGCATGGCCTCCTTCGTCAAACCCTGCATGGCCAGCGGCGCGATGAGGGCGGAGAGAGCGCCCTTCTGCGTCCGCTCGGTTTCGAGGAGGCGGCCCGTCAATTCGCCAGTCCAGGCCTTTTCGAGTACCGGCGCGTCAACGCTCCAGGCGCGGATGGTGGCGGCGGCAAAGCCGATGGCGATGCAGACAATCACGGCTGCCAGCACAGCGGATGGCCCCCGATGGCGCAGCAGAAAAAGCGCCGCGCAGGACAGGCCGAGCGCGACAAGCGCCGTCCAGAGGGGTGGCTCGAAGGCGAGGCCAAAATAAAGCGCGATGCCAAAGCCAAGCAGCACCGGCGACCAGAGGAACCAGCGGTCGCTTTCGCTGAAAAACGACGTGGCAAGCCAAGGCACGACAAATCGAAGCGCTTGCGCCGCCCGTTGAGACAAGCTCATGGGCGCTACATTGGCCCGCGCGAACGGGTCTTTGCCGATTTCGTCGGTCGTGATGGTCAAAAGGCGTTCCCCAACACCGTTTTATCACTGAACAACCCCAAAAATGATTGTTCAAAATTGCGCGATCATGCCCCTTCGGGCTTACGCTGCATTGCCGCAATGTGCTAGAAATTGGCACCCCGCAGCGACCCCCGACGCCCGCTTTCCGGCGCCTCCGGGTCGAAGCTTGCCAATAAAAAATCGTGTTGCCTATCAGTTTGGGCCTTTTCGTATGGGCCCACATGCTCGGCCTGAATGGGCCGGATCTCGGGAGATCATGGCGGAAGACAAGAAAATTATCACCCGTTTCGCGCCCTCGCCCACGGGTTATCTGCATATTGGCGGCGGACGGACGGCTCTTTTCAGTTGGCTCTATGCGCGCCGGCACAATGGCAAGTTTCTGCTCCGCATCGAGGATACGGATCGGGAGCGTTCGACGGAACCTGCCATCGAAGCTATTTTCGAGGGCTTGCGCTGGCTGGGACTGGAGTGGGACGGCGAGGTGACCCACCAGTTTGCGCGCCAGGCGCGGCACCGCGAAGTGGCCGAGCAGCTTCTGGCCTCGGGCAATGCCTATCATTGCTATGCGAGCCCGGCGGAGCTGGACGAGATGCGCGCCAAGGCCAAGGCCGAAGGCGGGCAGATGAAATATGACGGACGCTGGCGCGACCGCCCGGCCTCCGATGCACCGCCCGGCGTGAAGCCGGTGATCCGTTTCAAGTCGCCCAATGAGGGCGAGACGATTGTGCGCGATCATGTGATGGGCGACGTGCGGTTTGCCAATGAGCAGCTTGACGACCTCATCATCGTGCGCAGCGACGGGACGCCGACTTACAATCTCTCCGTGGTGGTTGACGATCACGACATGGGCGTGACGCATATCATTCGCGGCGACGACCATCTGACCA
>CAZLLB010000350.1:0-2013 GCA_964560165.1 uncultured Parvibaculum sp.
GGCAATCCAGTTCTTTCTGAATGTGCCGCTCTGGATTGCTTCGCTCGCGCTCGCACTGAGGGCAAAGGAATAAAAAATGACCGACACCGCCGACGATCTCTTTTTCTCCCAGACCGGCCTCGACCGTTCGCGCGTTGAAGGTCTTGTCGATGAGACGCTGAAAGGCGCTGATGACGGCGAATTGTTTCTCGAATATAGCCAGTCTGAAGCTCTGGCCTTCGATGACGGGCGCTTGAAGACCGCCACTTTCGACACGACGCAGGGCTTCGGCCTGCGCAGCGTGGCGGGCGAATCAACCGGCTACGCGCATTCCTCCGAACTCTCCGAAGAGGCCATCAAGCGCGCAAGCGCTGCCGTGCAGGCGGTGAAGCACGGTCATTCCGGCTCCCTGGCGAGCGCGCCCAAGCGCACCAATGTGCATCTCTATAGTGACGAAAACCCCCTCGGTGCCCAAAGCTTTGAGGAGAAGGTCAAACTTCTCTCCGATATCGACGCCTATGCGCGCGGTCTTGACGAGCGCGTCCGTCAGGTTTCGGCCTCGCTTGTCGGCGAGTGGCAGGCAGTCGAGATCATGCGGCCCGATGGTCACGTCGTGCGCGATGTGCGCCCGCTGGTGCGCCTCAACGTCTCGATCGTCGCAGGCGTCGGCGACCGACAGGAAACCGGCAGCCAGGGCACGGGCGGCCGCACCGGCTATGACGTCTATATCGACCCGACGAAATGGCATGGTCAGGTTGACGAAGCGCTGCGTCAGGCTCTCGTCAATCTCGACAGCGTGCCCGCGCCCGCTGGCGAAATGGATGTGGTGCTCGGGCCGGGCTGGCCCGGCATTCTGCTTCACGAGGCCATCGGCCACGGGCTTGAAGGCGATTTCAACCGCAAGAAGACCTCCGCCTTTTCCGGCCTTCTCGGCACGCGCGTCGCCGCGCCCGGCGTCACCGTGGTTGACGATGGCACCATCGCCAACAGGCGCGGTTCGCTCACCGTTGACGATGAAGGCACGCCCACTTCGCGTACCGTGCTCATCGAAGACGGCATTCTCAAAGGATA
This sequence comes from uncultured Parvibaculum sp., assembly GCA_964560165.1. Lineage (GTDB taxonomy): Bacteria > Pseudomonadota > Alphaproteobacteria > Parvibaculales > Parvibaculaceae > Parvibaculum. The sequence continues at coordinate 1,051 of CAZLLB010000350.1, forward strand.
TATGCAGGACAGGCTCAATTCGCGTCTGATGGGCATGGAAGCGACCGGCAACGGACGGCGCGAATCCTATGCCCACCAGCCCATGCCGCGCATGACCAACACCTATATGCTCGCGGGCAATGATGATCCCGCCGCCATTCTGCGCTCTGTGAAGAAGGGCCTTTACGCCGTCTCTTTCGGCGGCGGTCAGGTTGACATCACATCGGGCAAATTCGTCTTCACCTGCACCGAGGCTTACCTCATCGAGAACGGAGTCATCGGCGCGCCGGTCAAGGGCGCGACCATCATCGGCAACGGTCCCGATGTGCTGACGCGCGTTTCAATGATCGGCAACGACCTGAAACTAGATCCCGGCATCGGCGTCTGCGGCAAAGCAGGCCAAGGCGTCCCCGTCGGCGTCGGCCAGCCGACATTGCGCATCGACGGATTGACGATTGGCGGAACGGCACGGGCGGCGTGAGGTTCAATCCCATTTAATGCTGTCACCCCGGGCTTGTCCCGGGGTCCAGTGGCGGCGCGCTCCGCGTCTGCGGCTCCTGGACCCCGGCATGAAGCCGGGGTGACGGTCATTGGAAATTTCAAACCCCATCCAGAAACGCCGCTATTTCCCGATCACTCCGTAAGCGGATCAATCTCGCATTCGGTGCGTAGGCTGCCAGCGCCGCGACGGTTACAGCCTCGTTCTTCTTTCTGAAGTTCCAGATATATCGATAGAACTCGAGGTCGATCTTTTCCGGGCATCCGGGCGCGAGGTCGGCACGGACCTTGTTGAACTGGCCTATCGTCCGCTTGAAGGCCCGCCAGAGACAGACGCGACGCGTCTGGTCGATCCAGATGATCGTGTCCGCCCGTGGCATCCTGATGTCGAAGGTGCGGCTGTAATTCCCGTCGATGATCCAGCGATCCTGCGCGACTGCCGCCGCCACCTTGGGCCGGAATTCCTCATAGCTGCTCTCGACCCAG
>CAZLLB010000351.1:0-2009 GCA_964560165.1 uncultured Parvibaculum sp.
TCGATCAGTCGATTGACCTGTCTTCGGCAAGGGATGCCGAGCGCGATGTGTCCGGCGCGCGTTTTTTCGATGCGCCGGGGCCGGAGAAGCAAACGCTGCGCGTGATCGAGCGCCGGGTGATGCTGCCGGGTTATGACGTGCCGGTGTCGTTCACGGTGGCAGGCGACAAGGCTGAAATGGAAGCTGATATTCAGAGCTTCAACGGCACGCTTTTTACTGCGATGGCGGGCCTCGGCCTCGGTCTGCTGGTGGCGCTGCTCATTCAGGTGCGTTTCGGCCTGCGCCCATTGGAGGGTGTGCGCCGCGCGCTCGCCTCGATCCGTTCTGGCAAGGCGACGAAGCTCGACGGCAAGTTTCCAACCGAAATCAAACCGCTGGCCGAAGAGATCAATTCACTGCTTGATGGCAATCGCGAAGTGCTGGAGCGCGCACGCACCCATGTCGGCAATCTTGCTCATGCGCTGAAGACGCCGCTTTCGGTGCTGACGAATGAAGCGCGCACGCATCCCGGCGAATTCGGCGACCGGGTTTTGCGCGTTGCCGAGCATATGCGCCTGCAGGTCGATCATCATCTGGCGCGCGCGCGCATGGCGGCTTCGGCCAATGTCTTCGGCGCGCATACGTCTGTCGCGCTTACGTTGACGCGGTTCGCGGGCGCGCTGGAAAAGATCTATGTAGAGCGCGGCATCAAGATCTCCGTCGATTGCCCCGAAAGCCTGGGCTTTCGCGGTGAGTCGCAAGACCTTGAGGAAATGGTCGGCAACCTGCTCGACAATGCCTGCAAATGGGCCAGCTCGCGGGTTGTGATGACGGCTGTGCCCATCGGCCTGCGCAAGGAGCGCGAGGCGTTTCGCCTGACAGTCGAGGATGATGGCGTGGGTGTGCCGGAAGAAAGCCGCAAGGCTGCATTGAAGCGCGGGGGCAGACTCGATGAGACGAAACCCGGCTCCGGCCTTGGGCTCTCCATCGTCACGGAAATTGCCGAGCTTTATGGCGGCGAGTTGAAACTCGCGGATTCGCCGCTCGGCGGATTGAGCGCCCAATTGATCCTGCCGACCGCGAGTGAAAGCTGAACGCAGGATGAACCACCCCTTCAGCGTTGGATCACCCGCGCGCCGGTAATGTCGCACGGTCGGTTCAACTCAGAATATGGGGTATCACCATGAACATCACGCGTTTTGCCATTGCCGGCATCCTTGCCGCCTCTCTCGCTGGTTGCGCTCAGAATGGCTATGGCGGCTATGGCGGCGCAGGCCCGAAGCAGACAATTGGAACGCTTGGCGGCGCGGTCGCGGGTGGCCTTGCCGGTTCGCAGTTTGGCGGCGGCTCGGGCCAGCTTTGGGCGACGGGTGCGGGCGTCCTGCTTGGCGCGCTGGCTGGCAGCAGCATCGGCCAGAGCCTCGACCGGGCCGACCAGCAATATCTCAGCCAGGCGTCCTATCGCTCATTTGAAACCGGCGCGCCGGTGCAGTGGAAAAATCCCGATAGCGGCAACTACGGCTATGTCGAGCCGGGGCGCTCTTATCAGGCGCGCAATGGCGGCTATTGCCGTGAATACAACCAGACCGTCTATATCGGCGGCCAGGCGCAGAAGGCCTATGGCACAGCCTGCCGCCAGCCGGATGGCTCGTGGCAAATCCAGAACGGCTGATCTTCGGTTATCGGTAAATCATCCGTCATCGGATAATTATCAGAATAGAATGTTAAAAGGCCGCCGCGCTCCCTTGGGAGTGCGGCGGCCCAGTTCTGGAACGGCTGCGACGCGATCCGCTTGTTACTGAGTGTGCTGGATCGCTCCGTTTGTCGCTCTTTTGCTTTCGCTCGGGCCGCCGGTGGAGCGGGGCTCCGGCCGCGGCGAGGGAGCGAGGTTAGGCGGCAAGGTCCAGAGAAGTGTCCGACCTGATCCGCCTTGCCTCACGACCCTCTGTCGAGATCGAAATGCTGGCGATAGCAAACGGCGTCATCAAACCGTTAGACATCGGATCACCTCCTTTCAGTTGTTGAAACCA
>CAZLLB010000352.1:0-1995 GCA_964560165.1 uncultured Parvibaculum sp.
GTACCGGCAGGCGCCGCGCGGAGAACGACGCGACCAGCGCCGTGGCGTCCATCGATGTCGTGATGCAGCGTCCGGCCCTCGCGAAGCGGTACGCGGATCATCGCGCGCTTGGCGGACTCGGTTGCCTTGCGGATCGCCTCAGGTACTTCGCGCGCCTTGCCGTGACCAAAGCCAACGCGGCCCTTCTGGTCGCCGACGACGACGAGCGCCGCAAAGCCGAAACGACGGCCACCCTTCACGACCTTGGCGACGCGGTTGATGTGAACAAGCTTGTCCACAAATTCGCTATCGCGCTCTTCCCGGTCCCGGTCTCGTGATCTTTCGCGTGCCACAGATAAATCCTCTTAAATAGAACGGGCCGTTAAAAGCTCAGGCCACCCTCGCGGGCACCCTCGGCGAGCGCCTTGACGCGCCCATGATAGATATAGCCGCCGCGATCGAACACAACGTTCGTGACGCCCTTCTCGGCCGCGCGCTGCGCGACGAGCTTGCCGACTTCGGATGCACCACCGATGTTGCCGCCCTTCGCGCTGAAGCCGTCTTCCATCGAGGAAGCAGCCGCAACCGTCACGCCCTGAACATCGTCGATGATCTGGGCATAAATGTGCTTTGAAGAACGGTGCACCGACAGACGGGGCCGCGCATTGGCAGCCTTCGCGAGCTTGGTGCGGTTCCGCTGCGTCCGGCGCTGAAGATGATTCTTGAACTTGCTCATAGCCATCCGCTCACTTCTTCTTGCCTTCCTTACGGAAGATGAATTCTCCGGCGTATTTCACGCCCTTGCCCTTATAGGGCTCAGGTTCGCGGTAGTGGCGAATTTCCGCCGCCACCTGGCCAACCTGCTGTTTGCTCATGCCGGTGATCGCAATTTCAGTGGGCTTGCCCACTTTGATTTCGATGCCTGCCGGGATGGGGTAGAGAACTTCGTGGCTGAAGCCGAGGCTCAGCTGAAGGTTCTTGCCCTGCATCGCCGCGCGATAACCGACGCCGGTGATCTCGAGGTTCTCGGTGAAGCCCGTCGTCACACCGGTGACGAGGTTCGACACCGGCGTCCGCGACAGGCCCCACATCGCACGGGCGCGCTGCGTATCCTCGCGCGGCGCCACGATGATGCCGTCCGGCCCCTGCGAGACGGTGACGTCATCGACGAGCGTGAGCTTCATCTCACCTTTCGGACCCTTCACAGCCACATCCTGGCCATTGATGGTCACGGTGACCCCTTTGGCAATCTCGATGGGCTTCTTACCAATTCGCGACATGGCAGTCTCTTTCCGTCGTCTCTATCTCAAGGCTTCGATGCGCGTCTTAGAAGACGCGGCAAAGAACTTCGCCACCAACATTTTTCTCGCGCGCCGCCGTGTCCGACATAATGCCCTTGGGCGTGGACAGGATCATGATGCCGAGGCCGTTATGCACGGTCGGAATCTCGGACACCGGCGAATAAACGCGGCGGCCCGGCGTCGATACACGTTCGATCATCTGAATGACCGGCGCGCCTTCGTTATATTTCAGCTCAATCTCGAACTCGCTCTTGCCGTTCGGGAATTCAACCTTGGCATAGCCGCGGATGAAGCCTTCATCGGCAAGCACGTCGAGCACCCAGCCGCGCAGCTTGGAGGCAGGTGACGTCACCTTGCCTTTGCCCCGGAGCTGGGCATTACGGATGCGGGTGAGCATATCGCCCAATGGATCGGTCATCGTCATTTACGAATGTCTCCTTACCAGCTCGACTTGACCATGCCCGGAATCTGCCCGTTGGACGCGAAGTCCCTGAGGGCGATACGTGACATGCGCAGCTTGCGGTAATACGACTTGCTACGACCAGTGATCTCGCAGCGATTGTGAATACGGGTCTTGGACGAATTGCGCGGCAATTCGGACAGCTTCAGCTGTGCGCTGAAACGCTCCTCGACCGGGATCTTGATATCAACCGTCATCGCCTTGAGCTTTGCCCGCTTGGTCGCGAACTTGGCCGCCAGCTTCCGCCGCTTCTGA
>CAZLLB010000353.1:0-1967 GCA_964560165.1 uncultured Parvibaculum sp.
GTTCAATGGCGCGCCCAAGGCGCTCGTCGAATCGGTGGAGCGCGTGGTGCGGTTGATCCGTTCCAAGGGCGTCGGCGTTTATTTCGTCACGCAGAACCCGCTCGACGTGCCAGATACCGTGCTGGCGCAGCTTGGCAATCGCATTCAGCACGCGCTCCGGGCCTTTACACCGCGCGACCAGAAGGCGGTGCGGGCGGCGGCAGAAACATTCCGGCAGAACCCGGCTTTCAAAACGGAAGAAGCGATATTGGCGCTTGGTGTCGGCGAGGCGCTGGTCTCGACGCTGGACGCAAAGGGCTCTCCGACCATGGTAGAGCGCGCGCGTTGAGCGCGCGACCCGCAGGCCGCGTCGGCCCGGCGATGCCCGACGAGCCCAAGGCGATCAGCGCAGCGAGCCCGGTGCGCGGGCGCTACGACCAGGAGATCGACAGGGAATCTGCTTACGAGCTGCTGCAAAAGAAAGCCGAAGCGCCGAGCGCGGCACCGCGTGGCGGCTCCGTACCGCGCAGCGGACCTTGGGAGCAGCAGGCGCCTGCCGAGCCCGCACCGCCGCCCCGCGAACGCGCGCCAGCGCGTGAGAGAGAGCCCGCACCCGCGCGGACTTCATCGCGTCCCTCGGCAACCGAACGCGCCATCACCAACTTCGCGTCCTCCGCCGCGCGCAGCATCGGCACGCAGGTCGGCCGGGCGATCCTGCGCTCGATCATGGGAAACATGAAGCGGTAGATTTCGCTATCGGCAGTGAACGGAGAAAGGTCCTACTGGCAGGCGCTCACCGACGCCTGGCGTCAACGGGCGGCATCGCGCCGCCGGGACACGTAGGGCAGCACGAACATGTAAAGGCCGCTGAACAAAAGGAGGAAAAGCGGGACCAGCGGCGAATAGACCACAAAAAGCGGTGGCTCCCCAAATGCCCGCACCGCGAAGTTGGCGACAACCGTCAGCGTAAAGATAATGGACAGCCATCTGTGACCCTGCCTGATCCAAATGCTCATATGCAATACCCTCCTGTTCATGCGTGTGGAAAAGCGGCCACGCGAATTATGTCGCCGGATTAGTCCAGCCGCTCCACGAGCTGCTCCAGCGCCGCGAGGAACCTCGGCCACCCGGCTGTCGCGCCGCGATAGGCCATCTTCTGATCGGGCGTGAAGCCCACCTGCTCCATGCGCAATCTCGTGCTCGCGCCCGTCGGCTCACCCGCAGGTGTGAGCGTCCATGTAACGACAGTGTCGAGACCGCGCGCCGCCCATGTGTAGGACAGCACCTTCTGCGGTTCGATCGTCACCACCTCGCATTCAATGCCGCCCCACTCGGCATGAAGATCGAAGCGATGGCCGACGACCGGCTTGAAGTTGTTCTTCATCAGCCAGTCTTCGATCAGATGCGGCTGGGTCAGGGCTCGCCAGATTTTTTCCGGCGGATGAGCGAGCTCTCTTTCGATGACGACAGAGAGGCTTTCGGTCGATGCGCCAGTCATTGGTCCATCCTGTTCAGCAGATCTTCGAGCGCGTCGAACCGGGCCCGCCAGAACCCGTCCATCCGGCTCACCCAATCGGTCAGTGGCGCGAGCGCGTCGGCCCGCGCGCTATAATGCGTCTGGCGCCCCTCATGCCGGTCGAGCACCAGGCCGGCCTGCTTCAAGACGCCAAGATGTTTGGAAACGGCCGGTTGCGAGACCCCGGCCACAGCCGTCAACGCCCCGACCGTCTGCTCCCCCTCGCGGCATAATTGTTCAAAAATCGCCCGCCGCGTCGGGTCCGCGAGCGTCTTGAAGAGCAGGTTCTGCATGTCTTGCATTAAATACATAACTCTCTGGCTATTGATTAAATCAATAACCCACGAGTTATGTAAGAGTCAATCCGTCGTATAAGGGATTTCGACCGCGACAAGCCGGATGACAACGGGGGCTCATGGTCCCCGCGCCAGCTCACTTCTAGCCTAATGCTCAGCGGTGGTGGTCGGGGATG
>CAZLLB010000354.1:0-1947 GCA_964560165.1 uncultured Parvibaculum sp.
CGATCATCCGCCCCTCCTTCACCATGGGCGGCACGGGCGGCGGCATCGCTTATAACAAACAGGAATTCACCGAGATCGTGGAGCGCGGGCTCGACGCCTCGCCGACCACCGAAGTGCTGATCGAAGAATCCGTGCTCGGCTGGAAGGAATATGAGATGGAAGTGGTCCGCGACAAGGCGGACAATTGCATCATCATCTGCTCGATCGAGAACGTCGATCCGATGGGCGTGCATACGGGCGACAGCATCACGGTCGCCCCTGCCCTGACGCTGACGGACAAAGAATATCAGATCATGCGCAACGCCTCGATTGCGGTGCTGCGCGAGATCGGCGTTGAGACCGGCGGCTCCAATGTGCAATTCGCCGTCAACCCGAAAGACGGGCGCCTCCTCGTCATCGAAATGAACCCGCGCGTCTCGCGCTCCTCGGCGCTTGCATCGAAAGCCACCGGCTTTCCAATTGCGAAGGTGGCGGCGCGTCTTGCCGTCGGCTACACGCTTGATGAATTGCAGAACGACATCACGCAGGTGACGCCCGCCTCTTTCGAGCCGAGCATCGACTATGTCGTGACAAAAATTCCGCGCTTTGCCTTCGAGAAATTTCCCGGTTCCGAACCTATCCTCGGCACGGCGATGAAATCGGTTGGCGAAGCTATGGCCATCGGCCGCACTTTTCAGGAGAGCCTGCAAAAAGCGCTACGTTCGATGGAGACGGGCCTTACCGGCCTCGACGAAGTGAAATTCGCGGGCATGGATGAAGGCGACGACAAGAATGCGATCCGCGCCGCGCTCGGCCGCCCGACACCCGACCGCCTGCTCGTGGTCGCCCAGGCCATGCGCCTCGGCATGAGCCATGAGCAGATCCACGCGGCCTGCGCCTATGACCCGTGGTTTCTTGAACAGCTTCAGGGCATCGTCGATGCCGAAACGGAAATTCGCGCAAAGGGCCTGCCCGGCTCGAAAGAAGATTTTCATCGCTTGAAGGCAATGGGCTTCTCCGATGCGCGGCTTGCGCAACTCACCGACAGCGATGAAGAGACTGTGAGCGCGACGCGCCGCGAGCTTGGTGTCCGCCCAGTCTATAAGCGCGTCGATACCTGCGCGGCGGAATTTGAAAGCCGCACGCCTTATATGTACTCGACCTATGAAACGGACTTTGCAGGCAAGGCCGATTGCGAAAGCGATCCGACCGAGAAGAAGAAAGCCATCATCCTTGGCGGCGGACCGAACCGCATCGGCCAGGGCATCGAGTTCGATTATTGCTGCTGCCATGCGGCTTTCGCGCTTGCCGAAGTGGGCATCGAAAGCATCATGGTCAACTGCAACCCCGAAACCGTCTCGACCGATTACGACACATCGGACCGGCTCTATTTCGAGCCGCTGACGGCGGAAGACGTGCTGGAACTGATCCATGTCGAACAGAGCAAGGGAACGCTTGCCGGCGTCATCGTGCAGTTCGGCGGGCAGACGCCGCTGAAGCTCGCAAACGATCTGGAACGCGCGGGCGTGCCGATCCTCGGCACCTCGCCCGACATGATCGACCTTGCCGAAGACCGCGACCGCTTCAAGGACCTGCTCGACCGGCTAAAGCTGCGCCAGCCGCCCAACGGCATTGCGCGCTCGGGCGCGCAGGCCAAAGAGATTGCCGAACGCATCGGCTACCCGGTCGTCATCCGCCCGTCTTATGTGCTGGGCGGGCGCGCGATGGAAATCGTCCGCGATGCCGGACATCTCGAACGCTACATCACGGAAGCCGTGATCGTGTCGGGCAAGAGCCCGGTGCTGATCGACCTTTATCTGCGCGACGCGATTGAAGTCGATGTCGATGCGCTTTGCGACGGCAAGGACGTGTTCGTCTGCGGCATCATGGAACATATCGAGGAAGCAGGCGTGCATTCCGGCGACAGCGCCTGCTCGCTGCCGCCCTATTCTCTGCCCAAGGAAACCA
>CAZLLB010000355.1:0-1943 GCA_964560165.1 uncultured Parvibaculum sp.
GGCCTTGTTGTCGATGACGCGATCATCGTGGTTGAAAACGTCAACCGGCATCTGGAGGACGGCCAACCACCGACGCAGGCCGCCATACTGGCTGCGCGAGAATTGAGCGGCCCGATCATCACCATGACCATCGTGCTGGTCGCGGTTTACATCCCGATCGGCTTCATGGGCGGATTGACCGGCGCGCTCTTCACCGAATTCGCCTTTACGCTGGTTGGCGCGGTCACCGTTTCTGCGATCGTCGCTCTGACGCTCTCGCCGATGATGTGCGCCCGGTTCCTGAAGCCGCATAGCGATCCGACGACCAGCAATTGGGAAAAGCGCACCGTCGCTTTCATCGACGAGCGCTTCGAGCGGCTCCGCAGTGGTTATTTGCGTTTGCTGCATTCGAGCCTCGACGAGCTTCCGGTTGTCGCCGTCTTCGCCGTGATCGTGCTGGTGAGCATCTATTTCCTTTACAGCTTCTCAAAGAGCGAGCTGGCACCGCAGGAAGATCAGGGCATCGTTATCGGCTTCATCACGTCGGCACCTAACGCAACGCTTGCGCAGCGCCAGATCAGCAGCGCGGAAATCTACAAGACCTACGCCAAGCACAGCGAAACGGATCACGTTTTCCAGGCTGTCACGCCGTCGCAGACTATCGCCGGCCTCGTCACCACGCCTTGGGACGAGCGCACCAAGACGGCAACCCAATTGCAGCAAGAGCTGCAAAAGGAGTTGAACAATATCGCCTCGGCGCGTGTCGTGATGTTCCAGCCGCCGCCGCTTCCCGGTGCGCGTGGTCTGCCTATATCGTTCGTCATTCAGACAACCGAACCATTCGAACGTCTGGATGAAGTCTCGCAAGCCTTCCTTGCGGAAGCACAGAAGAGCGGCAACTTCATCTTCCTCGATACGGACCTGAAGTTCGACAAGCCACAAACCGAGGTGGTCATCGACCGCGATAAGGTGGCCGAGATGGGCCTGACGATGAACGACGTCGGCAGTGCGCTATCGGCAATGCTCGGCGGCGGTTATGTCAATTATTTCAGCCTCGCGGGACGTTCCTACAAAGTCATCCCGCAGGTTCAGCAACGATATCGCCTGAACGTCGATCAATTGGCGAACTACTACATACGCACGGCGGCAGGTGTTTCGATCCCGCTCTCGACCGTCGCGCATTTCGAAACCAAGACGGTGCCCGAGACGCTGAACCATTTTCAGCAGCTCAACGCCGCCACGATCTCGGGCGTCGCCAGCCCGAGCGTGACTACCGGCGATGCGCTCAATTACATGCGCGATCTTGCCGCTCGCACCTTGCCGCAGGGCTACTCGGTCGATTTCTCCGGCCCGTCGCGTCAATTCGTTCAGGAATCGAGCGCCATCGTCGTCACTTTCTTCTTCGCCCTGCTCATCATCTTCCTGACGCTGGCGGCGCAGTTTGAAAGTTTCCGTGACCCGATCATCATTCTGGTCACGGTGCCCATGTCGATCTGCGGCGCACTGATCTTCATATCGCTGGGCGTGGGTGGCGCGAGCCTCAACATCTATACGCAGGTGGGCCTTGTGACGCTGATCGGCCTGATCAGCAAGCACGGTATCCTGATAGTTGAGTTCGCCAACAACATTCAGAAGCAAGGCAAGAGCAAGCGCGAGGCGATCGAGGAAGCGACCAGCATCCGCCTCCGTCCGATCCTGATGACCACGGCGGCGATGGTGCTCGGCGTTTTCCCGCTGATCCTGGCCAGCGGCGCGGGCGCAATGTCGCGCTTCAGCCTCGGCCTCGTCATTGCATCGGGCCTTGCCATCGGCACCGCCTTCACGCTTTTCGTGGTGCCGGCGATTTATATGCTCCTGGCCGAAGATCATGAGGCCAGCGAAGAAGATGACACAGATTTAATAGCAGCCTGAGACATCGGCGGGGAACACCTGACGCGCGCGTGCGTTAGATAGATATGTTCCCC
>CAZLLB010000356.1:0-1894 GCA_964560165.1 uncultured Parvibaculum sp.
TCATGGTCACGGTGATCATGTGGTAGTCGGGATGCGTGTCTTTCTTCATGGCTCTGACTTCTCGGATGCGCGAGGAGGCGGGGCTGCCTCAAAAGGGCGCCGCCGGAATGGGGGCTTATAGCGAACCTGCCACCGGGTGGCAAGTGAAAGCACGGGCCGGACAGCCCCCTCGGGGCGGCCGTTAACCGGCTTTGCGCGGCCATGCCGCAGGCCCGAAGGGAGGCGTTGATTGGCGCGGGCGCGTGCGGTTGCTATATCAAGCCGGAAGGCGCTTGTCGGAGGCGCCGCCCGCCCTGAAGCCCATCAGTCGGATCTCCATGAGCGAAGCATCGAATCCTGCCATCGAGGCGATCGAAGAAGAGGCAGCGCGCCGCAAGCCCGCCAAGGCCGTGAGGCCTATTCTCGGGCTGATGCCTTTCATCACTCGCTACAAGGGCATGGTGGCGGCCGCCTTCGTTTCGTTGATTATGGCCACCATCGCCACGCTCATCGTGCCGATGGCCGGGCGGCGGCTCCTCGACAATGGTTTCGATAGCGCCAATGCGGCTTTCCTCGACACCTATTTCCTCGCGCTCATCGCGGTAGCGGCGATGCTCGGCATTGCCAGCGCCTCGCGCTTCTATTTTGTGAGCTGGATCGGAGAGCGCGTCGTCGCCGATCTGCGTCAGGCGGTCTATGCGCATGTGCTGAACCTGTCGCCTGCCTTCTTCGAAATCACCCGCACCGGCGAGGTGCTATCGCGCCTCACTGCCGACACCACGCTCATCAAGGCGGTGGTGGGGTCGTCGGCTTCTATTGCGCTGCGCAACATTTTCCTCTTCTTCGGCGCGGCTGCGATGATGGTCTATACCAGCCCGCATCTCTCGGGCCTGGTGCTGCTGGCGATCCCGATGATCGTATTGCCGCTGGTCATTTTCGGTCGCTGGGTGCGCCGCCTGTCGCGCGCAAGTCAGGACCGTCTGGCCGACACCAGCGCCTTCGGCAGCGAAAGCCTCAACGCGATCCAGACCGTGCAGGCATTTACGCATGAAGATATCGACCGCGCCAGGTTCTCAGAAACCGTCGAGCGCAGTTTCGACACAGCGAAGGCGCGCATCATCGCGCGGGCTGTGCTGACGGCGCTGATTTTCTTTCTCGGCCTCACCAGCGTCGTCGGGGTTCTCTGGTTCGGCGCGCATGAAGTCGTGGCAAAGGAAATGTCCGGCGGAGCGCTGCTTCAGTTCATTCTTTATGCAGCCTTTGCGGCGACCTCGGTCGCGGCACTGTCGGAAGTCTGGGGTGACGTGCAGATGGCGGCGGGCGCAACAGAGCGCTTGATCGAGTTGACATCGACCGTACCGATCATTCGTGCACCTGTGCAGCCCGTGGTTTTGCCAGTGCCTGCGCGCGGTGCGATCAGCTTTGAAGCCGTCACATTTTCCTATCCGACGCGCGAGCATGTTTCCGCCTTGCATGAATTTTCGCTCAGCGTGGCGCCGGGCGAAACGGTCGCTATCGTCGGCCCTTCGGGCGCGGGCAAGAGCACGGTCTTTCAATTGCTGCTGCGTTTTTACGACCCGCAATCAGGCCGCGTGATGCTGGATGGCGTCGATGTCGCAGCGGTCGATCCGATTGAGCTGCGCCGTCGTCTCGCCGTGGTGCCGCAGGAGACGGTCGTCTTCGGCACGACGATTGCCGAGAATATTCGCTATGGGCGGCCCGATGCGAGCGAGGCCGATCTACGTGCTGCCGCCGTCGCCGCGCATATCCACGACTTCATCGCCTCGTTGCCCAAGGGCTATGATACGGAAGTTGGCGAACGCGGTGTGACGCTATCAGGCGGACAGCGCCAGCGCATCGCCATTGCGCGCGCCATTCTGCGCGATGCGCCAGTGCTTCTGCTCGACGAAGCGAC
>CAZLLB010000357.1:0-1876 GCA_964560165.1 uncultured Parvibaculum sp.
ACCGTCTGCGGCGGTTCGCTTGCGATGATGGATGCCGGTGTGCCGCTGAAGCGCGCCGTCGCCGGTATCGCGATGGGCCTCATCCTTGAAGGCGAGCGCTTCGCAGTGCTCTCCGACATTCTTGGCGACGAGGATCACCTCGGCGACATGGACTTCAAGGTGCCCGGTACTGCCGAAGGCGTGACGTCCCTCCAGATGGACATCAAGATCACCGGCATCAACGAGAGCATCATGAAGCAGGCACTCGCTCAGGCGAAGGGCGGCCGTATTCATATCCTCGCCGAGATGGCCAAAGCTCTCGACACGGCGCGCCCCGAAATGGGCGAACATGCGCCGCGCATCGAAGTGATCCAGGTGCCGACCGACAAGATCCGTGACGTGATTGGCACGGGCGGCAAGGTGATCCGCGAGATCGTCGAAAAGACCGGCGCGAAGATCGACATTCAGGATGACGGCACCGTGAAAGTGGCGTCCTCGGATGGCGAGTCGATCCGCAAGGCGCTGGAATGGATCCGCGGCATCGTCGCAGAACCTGAAGTCGGCGCGATCTATGAGGGCACGGTCGTCAAGGCTGTGGACTTCGGCGCTTTCGTCAACTTCTTCGGCCCCCGCGACGGTCTCGTGCATATCTCGCAGATGGCGCCGAACCGCGTGGAGAAAGTCTCCGACGTCGTCAAAGAAGGCGACAAGGTGAAGGTGAAACTTCTGGGCTTCGACGATCGCGGCAAGGTTCGCCTGTCGATGAAGCATGTGAACCAGGAGACGGGCGAAGAGATCGTGTATGAAAACGAGCCCGCCGAACAGCCGCGCGAGCGCAGCGGTGGTGGCGAGCGCAATCGCCGTCCGCGCCGCGACTGATTTCGCGGTGAAACGAACAAGACAAGGGCGTCGGATTATTCCGGCGCCCTTTTTCTTTGCCACGCGCAGATGAAGGAAGCCTATCGCACCCGTTCAGGCGCGGTTCAGGCGGTGAGCCTCATTGTTCAATCAATGAATTGAACACCCCCGGAAGTCGGGGCCATGAAGGAGACCGCAAATGAAAACGTTTTTCGCTGCCACGCTCGCTCTGTCGATGCTCGCCGCTCCCGCCATGGCGGCTCCCAACGACATGCGCCCCGGCCATCCTGGGCAGGCGCAGAACAGCAACCAGAACTACAACCACACTTACAACCAGAACCAACACAAGCCTCAGGCTCAGAAGCCCCAGGCGCAGAAGTATCAGCAGAAGCCGCAATACAACTACAATGGCCAGAAATACATGGCCTATCGTGGTCCGGCCTGGAAAGCGCCCAAGGGCTATAGCGCCAACCGCTACTGGAACCGTGGCCAGAAACTGCCTTCGGCCTATCGCAACCGGAACTATGTCATCGACCATCACGCTTACCGCCTGAAGCAGCCGCCGCGTGGTTACCAGTGGGTGCGGGTCAACAACAACGCCTACCTCGTTCAGCAGAATAACGGGCTGATCACACAGATCGTGCTGAGCATGTTCTACTGAGAGGCGGAGAGTGCGGAGACGAAGGCGCCGGAGAAATCCGGCGCCTTTTTTTGTTTGTGGGTGTTTTGGACGTGGGGGCCTCGCCCCTCGGTCGTCACTCCGGCGAAAGCCGGAGCCCATGGCGAAGGCGAAAGATGGACCCCGGGTCGAGCCCGCGGTGACGGGCTGGTTGGAGAGCGGTGCGAAAAATCAGGCGCGGCGCGCCCTACCCCTCCAGGTCGCTTGCCTTCAGCTCTTCCGCGCGTGGCATGCCGATGACATTGAAGCCGCTATCGACGTGATGGATTTCACCGGTGACGCGGGCTGAGAGGTCGGAGAGCAGATAGAGGCCCGCGCTGCCGACATGTTCGAGTTCGATGGTTTCCTTCAGCGCCGAAT
>CAZLLB010000358.1:0-1827 GCA_964560165.1 uncultured Parvibaculum sp.
TGTCGCAGCCGCCGACGAATTCGCCTTTGACGTAAAGCTGCGGAATGGTCGGCCAATCTGAGAACTGTTTGATGCCATCGCGGATTTCTCCGTCTTCAAGCACGTTGACGCCTTTGAACGGCACGTTGAGATAGGTCAGCACCTGCACGACGGCATTGGAAAAACCGCATTGCGGGAAGACGGGAGTGCCCTTCATGAAGAGGACCACGTCGCTGCTCTGAACTTCCTCACGGATGCGGTCGAAGACCGGATTTTCGCTCATCTGATGTCCTTCCGCGCTTCTTAAGCGCCTGATCGTTTGGTTGTCTCAATCCTCTGGAGCCGATGTTTGCAACGCCAGGGCGTGAAGCTCGGTACCCATGCCGCCTTTCAGCGCATTGTAAACCATCTGATGCTGCTGCACGCGCGTCTTGCCCTTGAAGGCCGACGAGATGATGTTGGCAGCATAATGATCGCCGTCGCCGGCAAGGTCGCGGATATCGATCTTCGCGTCGGGCAAAGCCTGCCTGATGAGATTTTCGATATCCGAGGCACTCATAGCCATGTCGATACGGTCTCCATTTGTCAGGCGTCCAGAACGTCGGGAACGGCCATATAGGTCGGGAACCACGCTTCGTGGGCAGCCTTGAGCCGCGTCAATGATATGGGGGCGCTGCCCGCCAGTGTCAAATCGTTACCGCCCGTCGCGCCGATGCGGAACGCGGGCACGCCAGCCTTGGCAGCGCGCTCAAGGAAGGTCTTAACCGTTGCTTCGGGCAGGGTGACGACATAGCGGGCCTGATCCTCGCCAAAAGCCCAGGCGTGGAGGGGTAAATTCTTGGGCGCTTCGAAATTTGCGCCGATGCCGCCCGCCATCGCCATTTCGGCGAGTGCAGTGAAAAGGCCGCCATCGGAGGCGTCATGAACGGCGGTGAGCGCACCGGCGCGGATCTCGGCGCGGACGAAGTCGCCATTGCGGCGTTCAACGGCGAGATCGACCGGCGGCGGCGCATCGGCGCCGCGATGGCCGAGAATGTCGCGCAGGTAGATCGACTGGCCGAGATGGCCTTTCGTTTCGCCGATGACGATGATCGCTTCGCCTGCTGCTTTGAAGGCGACGGTCATGCGCTGCGCGATGTCAGGCAGAAGGCCGACGCCGCCCATGGCGGGTGTGGGCAGGATGCCCGTGCCGTTGGTCTCGTTGTAGAGCGAGACGTTGCCGGAGACGATCGGGAAGTCGAGCGCGCGGCAGGCCTCGCCAATGCCCTGAATGCAGCCGACGAACTGTCCCATGATGTCGGGCTTTTCGGGGTTGCCGAAATTCAGATTGTCAGTGGCAGCGAGCGGTTCGGCACCGACGGAGGTGAGATTGCGCCAGCATTCGGCGACGGCCTGCTTGCCGCCTTCGACCGGGTCGGCGGCGCAATAGCGAGGAGTGACGTCGAGAGTGAAGGCAAGCGATTTCGGGCCGTCACCGATGCGGATGACGGCAGCGTCGCCGCCGGGTCCAATTGCGGTGTTGCCCTGAACGAGATGATCGTATTGCTCCCAGACCCAGCGGCGTGAGGCCATGTCGGGCAGGCCGACAATCTTCACCAGCACCTCGGAAATATCGTTCGGCGCGGCGACATCGGCGGTGGCAAGCGTTGCGGGTCTCGGCGTCGCAATCCAGGGACGATCATATTCGGGGGCCTGGTCGCCCAGATCCTTGATCGGCAGGTCGGCCACCACGACGCCATGCCGCTTGATGCGGAAGCGCAGGTCGTCGGTCGTGTAACCGACAACGGCAAAGTCGAGCCCCCATTTGCGGAAGACGGCTTCAGCCTGGTCCTCTTTCGCCGGATCGAG
>CAZLLB010000359.1:0-1807 GCA_964560165.1 uncultured Parvibaculum sp.
ATCTTCGAGCGAGAAGAAGGTGCCGACCGGATCATATTCCGTCTCGTTCCAGCGGAACTGGTAATAGGCGGACACATCCAGATTTTCAAACGGCGAGAACTGCGCCAAAACCATGGGCGCGGGCAGGAATGCCGATTTGATTTCCGCGCCTGCACCGCGCAGCTTCGTCATGTCATAGGCATTCGTCTCGGCGATACCGCCGCCGAAAAAGGCGCTCTCGCCCCAGTTCAGCACCTGATTGCCGAGGCGGAGATTGACCGGCATGTCGCCGACCGGCACGACACCATAGACATAGGCATCGAGCAGGCGGGCGCGGCGGCCAGCATGGCTGACGGCGGCGCTGCTCAGATCGGTGCGCCGCGTCGATTCCTTATCCCACAACACCCCGTCGATGAAATAATTGGCGCGGACAAATGCGCCATAGTCGCCGGATTTGACTTCAATTTCCGTGAGGCCGCCAATCGGCGCGCTGAACACATCCCACTGGTCGAAGTTCAGATTGCCGTCATCGTAATTGTCGGTGAGCCCGTCATTGGCGCAGCCCTGCGGGTTGGTCGCACTGATGAAGGCGCAGTTGCGCGCACTCGTCCGCATCATCGCGGTGGCCGACAAGGTCGTATCGACCGAAATATCGAAATCACCGGATTTGAATTTCATTGCCGATGCGTCACCGGCAATCGCAACAAGCGAAAAGAGCCCGGCGCCTGCGCCAAGCAGCAGTCGCGCGCCCAAACCCCGCCGCGCGCGCAATGCAGCCGATAGCGGTCTGCGTCGATCCGACATGCAAGTCCCCCCGATTTTCTATGCGACGCTCTCTCCCCGAGCGCGCCCGCATGGACCCCACTGACGCAACAGCCGCCAGCAATCTTAAAAGGCTAGTGGCGCAATTTCCCTGCGGCTATGTCCTTCATAGGCTAAACCTCACTCCGCTTTGATGCCGTCGCGCGTCAGCTCGTCAGCCGTGTCATAGATCGCCTCGCGCAGCACGTCGCCGATGAAATCTATCTCGTCCGGCGTCAGCGTCAGTGGCGGCGACAGGACGTTGAGATGCGCCAATGGCCGCACAAGCAGGCCGCGCTTCTGGCAGTGACGCCAGATGCGTTTGCCGATGCGCACATCGTCGCCGAACAATTCCTTGCGACCCTTATGCGCCACATATTCGATGCACATCATGAAGCGGCTGCCGCGTACATCGCCGACAAGCGGTAGTCCGACAAGCTCCTTCAGCTTCGCTTCAAAGCGCGGGCCGTTCTCGCGCACACGCTCGCAGAGTTTTTCACGCTCGATAATTTCGATGTTTTTGAGCGCAGCGGCGCAAGCAACCGCATGGCCGGAATAAGTAAAGCCCGTGTTGAAATAGGCACCTGTCTTGTGGCTCAACACCGCATAGACATCATCGGAAATGATGGCTACACCAAGCGGCACATAGCCCGACGAGAGGCCTTGGCGCTGATGATGATGTCCGGCACGATTCCAAAGCGCGCCTCCGAGGCAAAGAAATGTCCCAGACGCCCGAAGCCCGTCACCACCTCGTCGGAAATATAGAGCAGACCGTAGTTGCGACAGACCGCAAGCATACGCTTGTGATAGCCCTCCGGCGGAACGATGACGCCACCCGAACCTTGAATGGGTTCGGCAATGAAGCAGGCGACGTTCTCCGCGCCCAGCTCCAGAATTTTTGTTTCGAACTCCGCAACAAGCATGTCGAGAAATTCGCTCTCGCTCGTCCCTTCAGGGCGGCGGTAAAGATTGGGCGCGCTGATGTGATGGATGATCTTGTCTTCGGCCAACCAGCCGTCGCTATAGC
>CAZLLB010000360.1:0-1792 GCA_964560165.1 uncultured Parvibaculum sp.
ACCACGACGCCTTGCAGGATTCTCTTCGGCATTGTCTGTCCTCAGCCTTTGACCGGCGCGGTCGCGCGCTGGCGCTGGATGGTTTTGATGCGCGCGATATCGCGACGCACGCTCTTCATGCGCGAAGTCTTTTCCAACTGACCGCTGGCGCCCTGAAAGCGCAGGTTGAACTGCTCTTTCTTCAGTTGCAGGAGACTGTCCTGCAGCTGGTCCGAGGTCTTGTCTTTCACGTCGCTGGCCTTCATGGCCTTACCCTTTCGTAGATGCTGCCGAAACAGCCACTATTCTTTAAGCGTGTTCGCCGGGGCGAGCCACAAACCGCGTCTTGATCGGCAACTTCGCCGCACCGAGCGCCAGCGCTTCCTGAGCCAATTTCATCGGAACACCGTCCACCTCAAACATGATGCGACCCGGCTTCACACGAGCGGCCCAGAATTCAGGCGCTCCCTTACCCTTACCCATGCGCACTTCCGTCGGCTTCTTCGACACCGGCACATCCGGGAAAATCCGGATCCACACGCGACCGGCGCGCTTCATGTGGCGTGTGATCGCGCGGCGAGCCGCTTCGATCTGACGCGCCGTGACGCGATCCGGCTCCTGCGCCTTGAGGCCGAAAGCCCCAAAGTCGAGATTCGTCCCACCCTTGGCATTGCCATGGATACGGCCCTTATGGGCCTTGCGGAACTTAGTGCGCTTCGGTTGCAACATGATCGAAACTCTTCTCTATCGCTCAATTCTTCGTGGAATGCCGAACTTCGCCGTCAGGCTCAGTTCCGATCTTCCCGGCGCGGACGCCCGCCGCTGCCGTCGCCAGCACCTTCCAGTGCGCGGCGCTCGGACGCCATCGGATCATGCTCAAGGATTTCGCCCTTGAAGATCCAAACCTTCACACCGCAGGTGCCGTAAGCGGTCTTCGCCGTCGCAACGCCGTAGTCAATATCGGCGCGCAGCGTATGAAGCGGCACACGGCCTTCGCGGTACCACTCGGTGCGCGCAATTTCTGCGCCGCCAAGACGACCCGCACAGTTGATGCGGATGCCACCAGCGCCAAGACGCATGGCAGACTGCACTGCCCGCTTCATCGCGCGGCGGAAAGCAACACGGCGCTCAAGCTGCTGGGCGATGTTTTCAGCGACCAGCGTCGCGTCGATCTCGGGCTTGCGCACTTCAACGATGTTGAGATGCACTTCCGACTTCGTGATCTTGCCAATGTCCTTGCGCAGCTTATCGATGTCGGCGCCTTTTTTGCCGATGACGACGCCAGGACGCGCTGTGTGGATGGTCACACGGCACTTCTTGTGCGGACGCTCGATGACGATCTTCGAGATGCCAGCCTGCTTCAGCTGAGCCGAAAGCTGCTCGCGGATCTTGATGTCTTCATGCAGCAGCCGACCATATTCCTGACGACCCGCGAACCAGCGAGAATCCCAGGTGCGGTTGATGCCAAGACGCAGACCGATTGGATTGACTTTTTGACCCATCAGGCCGTCTCCTCGACTTGCCGCACGACAATGGTGATCTGGCTGAACGGCTTTTCGATCCGACCGACGCGACCGCGCGCGCGCGCATGCCAGCGCTTCATTACCAGGTTCTTGCCCACGAAGGCCTCGGCGACGACGAGATCGTCGACGTCCAGGCTGTGGTTATTTTCTGCGTTGGCGATCGCGCTCTGGAGAACCTTCTTCACGTCGCGCGCGATGCGCTTGTTGGAGAAAGTCAGATCGGCGAGCGCCGTGTCCGCCTTCTTGCCGCGAATAAGCTGCGCGACGAGATTGAGTTTCTGCGGGCTCAC
>CAZLLB010000361.1:0-1789 GCA_964560165.1 uncultured Parvibaculum sp.
TTGCCGGCAAGATCAAGGGCGAGCTTGCGCAGTACCGCGAAATGGCGGCCTTCGCGCAGTTCGGTTCCGATCTCGACGCGGCGACGCAGCGTTTGCTCAATCGCGGCGCGCGTCTCACCGAACTTCTGAAGCAGAAGCAATTCTCGCCGCTGAAGATCGAAGAGCAGGTCGTCGTGATCTATGCCGGTGTGAACGGTTATCTCGATAAGCTGGCTGTTGCCGATGTCGGTCGTTTCGAAGAAGAGTTCCTTCGCAACGTACGGACAGCTCATGCGGGCATTCTCGACGCGATCCGCGCCGAGAAAGCGCTTTCCACTGATACGGAAGCCAAGCTCAAGGCGGCGGTTGAAAGTTTCTCCAAGGCATTTGCCTAAGCTGATCCAGAGCGAAACTAGGTAAGGCGAATGGCGAGTCTCAAAGACCTTAGAAACCGCATCGCGAGCGTAAAAGCGACGCAGAAGATCACCAAGGCCATGCAAATGGTTGCGGCGGCGAAACTGCGCCGTGCGCAGGAGGCCGCCGAAGCTGCGCGGCCTTATGCGACGCGGATGGACCGTGTGCTTGCCAATCTCGCGGCGGGTATGGCCGGCAGTGCCGGTGCGCCTGCTTTGCTGGCGGGCACGGGCAGTGATCAGGTGCATCTCGTGATCGTTGCGACGGCTGACCGCGGACTTTGCGGCGGTTTCAACTCGTCGATCGCACGGCTTGCGCGCGAGCATATCTTTAAGCTGCAGCGCGAAGGCAAGACGGTGAAGCTTCTCACCGTTGGCCGTAAGGGCCGCGATACGCTGAAGCGCCTCTTCGGCGACAAGATCGTGAAATCCTATGAGTTCACGGGCATTCGCCAGATCGGTTTTGCGCAGGCTGAAGAGATTGCGCAGGACGTGCTGGCGCGTTTCGAGCTTGGCGAATTCGACGTGGCGACGCTCTTCTTCTCGCGTTTCGTCAACGTCGTGACGCAGGTTCCGACGGCGCAGCAGCTCATTCCGGCGAGCGTTCCGGCGGCGAGCGATGCCGGCGTCGATCTCGGCGGCGCGGTTTACGAATACGAACCTGACGAAGCGGATATTCTGAAAGACCTGCTGCCGCGCAATCTGTCGGTGCAGATTTTCAAGGCGCTTCTCGAAAACGTCGCTGGTGAGTTCGGCGCCAAGATGTCGGCGATGGACAATGCGACGCGCAACGCGGGCGATATGATCAAGAAGCTGCAGATCACATATAACCGTTCGCGTCAGGCGATGATCACCAAAGAACTGATCGAAATCATTTCGGGCGCTGAAGCCCTCTAAAGATACGCCCCTAACGGGGAAGATGAAGGACAATGCCATGAGCAACGCAGTCGGCAAGATCGCCCAAGTCATCGGCGCCGTCGTGGACGTCGAGTTCCCCGACAATCTGCCCGCCATTCTGAACGCGCTGGAGACGACCAATAACGGCCAGCGCCTGGTTCTGGAAGTGGCGCAGCATCTGGGTGAAAATACGGTTCGTACCATCGCCATGGACACGACCGAAGGTCTGACGCGTGGCGACGAAGTGCGCGACACGGGCTCGGCCATCTCGGTGCCGGTCGGTGAAGGCACGCTTGGCCGCATCATCAACGTCATCGGCGAGCCGGTGGACGAAGCTGGCCCGGTGAAGTTCGAGGCGCGCCGCGAAATCCATCAGGACGCGCCCGCTTTTGTAGAGCAGTCCACAGAATCTGAAATGCTCGTCACGGGCATCAAGGTCGTCGATCTGCTCGCGCCTTATGCGCGCGGCGGCAAGATCGGCCTGTTCGGCGGCGCCGGCG
>CAZLLB010000362.1:0-1777 GCA_964560165.1 uncultured Parvibaculum sp.
CGGCGCGGCGGGCGAGTTGTCGCGCAACTCGAATGACCTCTCCAAGGAAGTCGATAGCTTCCTGTCGGGTATCAAAGCCGCGTAAGCGTTCGCCGCTTACAAGAAGAAAGGGAAGGACTTCTGTCCTTCCCTTTTTTGTCTTCGTCAGGCCGTAACGCTGATGCTCGCGGTGCTTGCGCCATTCTTGGCCTGATCGGCGTAACCCGACAGCATCTGTTGCAGATAGCCCGAAATCTGTTTGCTGAAATCGGTCTGGGCGTCGGTGCCTGTATCGGCGGCATCCGACATTTTGGCGAGCACATCGGCAAGCGAGCCCGTGCTGCTATCGTCCGGCGCTGCATTGCCGGAGAGAAGATCGGCGAGCGGATCCGTGCCGCCGGGCGATGCGGACGAAGCCGATGTGCCCGCAAGAATATCGGCGAGCGAGGTGCCGTCATCATCGTCGTCGCTATTGGCGGGCGGCGGCATGTGCCCGCCATGATGCGCATGGCCGGATTTGGCCGTGGTCTTGTCCGCGCCACTCTGCTGCTGGAGCTGGAGAAGCGAGGACTGCGTGTCGGAGCCGAGCCTGGTGAAGAAGGAGCCAAGCTCGTCGCCTGTCACCTTGCCGTCCCCGTTCGTGTCGATCGATTTGAACAGGGCCTGAGCTTTCGCGGTTTTATCGGAGGAACTTACCGACCCGGTAGAACTTGCCGAGCTTGACGCTGTGAACTCGTCGATTGAGAGCGAGCCGTCGGCGTTGGAATCGGCCTTCTGGAAGAGAGATTGCTGCAATTGCTGCAGGTAGGGACTACTGGAAACGCCAGAGATTTGCATCTTGCTGCCTCTTTGCGTAAAGGGCCGCCGCTCAAACGGAGCGACGGAGTTACGGCCCTGTGCCGTAAACCAAGAGGGACGATGCAAAGCGCGCGCTGAGCCGTTTCAAACACCTGTTTGATTGAGGGGGCCAGCATGACGGGGCGAAGCCAGAACACCAGGGAACGCCTGCTCGAAGCCGCACGAGGGCTATTTGCCGAGCGCGGCTATCACAATGCGACGGTGCGAGACATCGCGGCCCGCGCGCATACGAACCTCGCCTCGATCAATTATTATTTCCACAGCAAGGACGACCTCTATCGCGAGGTTATGCGCAGTTCGTTCCCAAAAGCCGCCAAGGCCAGTGAAGCAGCCTGGCCCGGCGCTGACCGCCCGCCCGAGGAGCGGTTGCGCGCTTTTGTGCGTCGCCTCATTCGTGTTTCAACGGAGGAAGTGGGCGATGAGCAGCATAAGCGCCTGATGGCCTGGGAGATGCTTTCACCTACCGGCGCAATCGACAAGGTGGAAGAGTGGGAAATCAAACCGCATCTGGATGTGGCGCAGGATGTTGTCCGGCCATTTCTTTCAGGCAGCGCGGGGCCGGCCGTTATCATGGCGACGGCGCTCTGGCTCGTCGGCCAGTGCCTCGTGTTCCGCAAGCTGGCGGCGGGCGCTGGCGACGGGTTTCACCCCATCGCCCTCGCTCCGGAAAGCAGCACTCAACTCGTCGAGTTGGTGGTGGCGCTGGCGCTGCGCGGACTTGGCGCCTGAGCCTCACCAAGCGGTCAGATATCGAGGTTCGCCACGCTCAGCGCATTGTCGCGGATAAAATCGCGGCGCGGCTCGACAACGTCGCCCATCAGCTTGACGAAAAGATCGTCAGCCTCGTCCAGCTCGCGCACCTTCACCTGCAACAGCGTGCGCACCTCGCGGTCGAGCGTCGTTTCCCAAAGCTGTTCGGGGTTCATTTCGCCCAGACCCT
>CAZLLB010000363.1:0-1768 GCA_964560165.1 uncultured Parvibaculum sp.
GCAGGCATTGAAAAATACTCGACCGAGATCGTGCTCCAGGGCTTCAACTCGACGCTGACCATGCTCGACGGCAGAAGCGGCGGCGCATCGAGCGGCGGTGATTCTGCTGGTGACGATTATGGCAGCAGCGGCGGTCGCAGTTCTGGCGGCGGCAAGGCCAATTTCGCCCAGGACCTCGACGACGAAATTCCATTTTGACTGCGAATAGCTGAAAATTTTTAGCCACCGATGCCCCTCTGTTTGAAGAGTGGACATCGGTGGTTAGCGCTATGCGTTATGGTATAAATAATCCAAGGTGATAAAGAGGCCGGGAAGGCCGACAATGAGGAAACGAGACATATGCTTCGTTTTATGCCCGCCATCCTTTTGGCGGTTATTTTATATGTGCCGGGCCTTTCAGTCGCTGCCTGGGCCGATACGGAATCGACGCTGCGCGCTCTTGGCGTGATCACCGAAGAAATAGGCCGCCATCTGGAACGCGAGGCAATTGCCGACGAGCAACGCGCTCTTGAAGAAGAGCAGCGGCAACGCGCAGATGAGGTGCGTCAAGAGGCAGCGAGAGCACGTGAGAAATCCATTCACGATGCCGAGTTGGACCGCAACATTGTATTGCATCAGAAAAAGGTTGTGCAACTACAGCGCGCCTCACAGTTGATGCACGAGCGCATGCTCGCGCGCTGGCAGGAGCAGTGAGATGAGTTTTTGTAAGCACGGCCTGGCCGCGCTCTTTCTTATCGTGCCTCTTGCAGGCTGTAGTGTCGGTTACACTCCACCACCGCCGATGACTGTTGCGCAACACCAAGCGGTGTCTGCCGCTTTTGAAGCGCCGAGTGGTCTGACTGGCGCGATGATGTCAAATTATGAAACGGCACGCGCCCACCTCGTTGGGCTTGGCTTTGTAGAAACATTTAACAATAAAGCTAGCGGCGACAGTTTGAGCTACGTGGTTTTTGAGAAGGCTGGCGCTCTCACGGAGAACGTCACCTTGCGTTACTGCGTTGCGAACAAGCGTGTTGCTGTCTACGATCACACTTATCAGCCTACGGATTATACTGAGCCACCTACCTCGAAGGCTCTCGATAATCTGGTCGATATAGGCAAAGCGAATGTGCGGTTCTTCCAGAAGCAGTTCCAGTCACCGGGCGTGGCCATCTCGGTATATTTGCCGGATAATTTGGAAAGTACGTTTGCACCGGCCTTCTATGGCTCGCACCTGAGCGGCAGTGAATATAGCGCAGTGTATTTTTCCAGCGTTGTCGATAAGCGCGAATGGAAAGCTTCTGGCGAGCAGTTGCGAGTGATATCCGAGCTTGGCTCCATGGCCAATCTGCGCTTTGAAGGCGCGAAGGCGTCGTCAACCTATCTGCCAAGCTATCGCTTCGGCGTGACGATTGGGGGCTTCGGATCCTGTTAAACCATGCGACCCGGGTGGCTTTTCCCGAGGCGTGGACAGAGGCCATAAAGACTGGCAAGGGAAACTTTATTTCCTCTGTAAGATCAATCACTTGTGAACGTCTCTGCTCCGCGTTTCAGATTGCCGAGGCGGAGCCCGTCTGATAGTGTCTGCATCACCTAAACGATAGGATTCGGCGGTCGCTGATCCGCTCGTTTTCAGACCCGTTCGGGCGTTTTGCGATCATCTTTGCAGGCGCCCTCCAACATCAGAAGAACCTTTGTCCGACACAACAGACAACGATAATCCGGGCGAAGAGCCGACCCCGGTCAGCGGAGGCGATTTGGGCGCGGGCAATCCGCCGCCCGGCGCCCC
>CAZLLB010000364.1:0-1748 GCA_964560165.1 uncultured Parvibaculum sp.
GATCGAGAAATCGAAGCACGATATCTCCGTTGAATGCTCGAAGGAGGGCTATCAAATGGCCACCTACAACAATCATTCGGATGTTGCCGGTGCAACCGTAGGAAATGTTCTCATCGGCGGGCTGATTGGTTGGGGTATAGACTCAGCGACGGGCGCCGACAATAAATATGAAGGGCACGTCAATGTCACGCTTGTGCCGGTGGCACCGACGCCGACTGCACAACGAGTGCCTGCTGAAAATTCGGTGGCGCTTACAAACTAAATTGTGAACAAAAAGGGCGGCTCCATGAGCCGCCCTTGGTCGTTCGCTGTTGTAAATTCAGGCGCTGGCGGCGTCTCCGCCCTGCGCGCGACGTTCGGCCATAAACTGATCGAACTCGGATTGGTCTTTCGCGCGGCGCAGGCGGTCGAGGAATTCGCCGAAAGCCTTCTGCTCATCTTCCATACGCTTCAGCGTTTCGTCACGATAGGCGTCGAATGCGGAGTTGCCGGTCGAGCTTTGACCGAAACCGTGGCGGCGAAACTTCGATGACGAGCAGCCAAAGCCGCGTTCGTGCTTCCATGCCTGCATCTTTCCGCTCCAAATGAGATAGGCGAGAATTCCCAATCCGACCGGCCAGAACAGGATGAAGCTGACCACCATCACGGCGATCCAGGCGCCTTTTGGCATGTCGTCAAGCATTGCTGCGGTGGGCATGGGCGATCCCCCTTTGTGAGGCGTTCGGTATTGAACACGAAAGAAAGGTAATAACGATGAAGCCCGCATCAAGGTGTCGCAGAAGGTTTTTTGAAAGCAGATGCCACAAAGAAAAAGCAATCCAGAATTTGTGATTCTGGATTGCTTCACTTCCTTCGCTATGGCGAATAATTCTCAGTTGTCGAAGACGATGACCGAGCGCGCTAGTTCGCCCTTCTTCAACTCGTCGAAGGCTTCGTTGACCTGGGAGAGTTTGATGCGGCGCGAAATCATGTCGTCGAGCTTCAGTTTGCCGGACATGTAGAAATCGACGAAGCGCGGCATATCAACTGGGAAGCGGTTCGAGCCCATGACGGAACCCTGAATGCGCTTCTCGCCAAGGAAATCCGCGCCGTGCAACTCGATGTTCACGCCCACGGGAATCATGCCGATGATATTGGCCGTACCGCCTCGTGCCAGCATCTTGAAAGCCTGCTCTGCCGTTTGCTTCAGGCCGACCGCTTCAAACGAATGGTGCACACCGCCATTGGTCATATCGATGACCTGCTTCACCGGATCGCCGTCTTTCGCGTTGACGACATCAGTTGCGCCGAACTGTTTGGCAAGGTTGAGCTTGGAGCCCTGCATATCGACCGCGATGATGCGACCTGCACCGGCAATCGCCGCGCCGTTGATCGCGGCAAGACCGACGCCGCCGCAGCCGAGCACCGCGACGGTTTCGCCGGGGCGCACATTCGAGGTGTGGATCACCGCGCCGATACCGGTCGTCACCGAGCAGCCGATCAGAGCGGCGCGGTCGAAAGGCATGTCCTTGCGAATGGCGACGCAGGCATGTTCGTGAATAAGCATCTGCTCGGCGAAGGACGACAGATTGAGAAACTGGTTCATCGAGCCCACAGCGTTGCCGAGGCGCGGTTGTTCATCAGCGCCGCGTTTCGTGTCGGGGCTTACGCAACGCGACATATGGCCGGTGAGGCAATGGTCGCAATGGCCGCAGAAGGCGGACAGGCAGGTAATGACGTGATCGCCCGGCTTCACGGTCCGCACTTCC
>CAZLLB010000365.1:0-1733 GCA_964560165.1 uncultured Parvibaculum sp.
TCCGCCAGCACACGCACCAGCAGACGATTGGCGGCGGGCTCGCTGTCAACCAGCACGCCGTCGCAATCGAAGATCACCAAGGACGGGGGAGATGAAAAAGGAAACGCCATGGCGCGTTTATCCAGCGTCATGGCGTTTCCATCAACTCACTTTTGATGACACTTCGTGTCACCACGCAATGTCATTACTCAAGGGTGCTGCGGAGCATCCAGGCGGCCTTCTCGGCAGCGGTCATGCGCTCGATCATCAGATCGCCGGTCGCTTCGTCACCAGCCTTGCTGGCGATGTTGAAGACTTCGCGCGCAACTTTCGTCAACTGCTCGTTGGCCTTCGCGAGATTTGCGACCATCTGGTTGGCGCTCGGAACGCCATTGTCTTCCTGGATCGAGGTGAGCTTCGACAACTGCCCGTAGGTGCCCGGGGCGATCGCGCCAAGTGCGCGCATGCGCTCGGCAATCGTGTCGGTCGCGGCCCAAAGCTCGCGATACTGCTCCTCAAACATCACATGAAGCTGCGGAAAGCTCGGGCCCGTCACGTTCCAGTGGTAGTTATGCGTCTTGAGGTAAAGCGTGTAGTTGTCGGCGAGCACACGCGACAAACCTTCCGCGATAGCCGTCCGGTCCTTTTCGGAAATACCAATATCAATTGCCATATGGAGCCTCCTTTTGTTCCTTTAAATCTAGGCAAAGGGACGGCTCACTGCAAGTAGCTTATAATTATTCTAAGGTATTGACACGCAGTCGCGATAAAAGCCCGCCGTCATTGAAACGGCGGGCTTTCAATATTCAGCCGTTAGCGGAGCGATGCGCAAAAACGCTGTATGCGCTCACAGGCCGCCGTCAGTGCTTCCGTCGATGTCGCATATGAAATGCGGAAGAACGGCTCAAGACCAAAGGCCGCACCGTGAACCACGGCAACGCCCTCTTCTTCGAGCAGCGCCTCGACGAAATCCTGATCGTTATTCAGCAGCTTGCCCTTGGGCGTCGTTTTGCCGATGCAGCCTTCGCAGGACGGATAGACATAGAAGGCGCCTTCGGGCGTCGGGCATTTGAGGCCCTTGGCCTGATTGAGCATCGAGACGACGAGATCGCGCCGCGCCTTGAAACTCTCGGCGCGCTCGGGAATGAAATCCTGCGTGCCGTTCAGCGCCTCAACCGCCGCCCACTGGCTGATCGAAGTCGGGTTCGACGTCGATTGGCTCTGGATGGTCGTCATCGCCTTGATGATCTCGATCGGCCCGGCACAATAGCCGATACGCCAGCCGGTCATCGAATAGGCTTTGGAGACGCCGTTCATCGTCAGTGTACGGTCATAAAGGCGCGGCTCGACCTGAGCCGGGCTAACGAATTTGAACCCGTCATAGGAGAGATGCTCATACATGTCGTCGGAGAGGATCCAGACATGGGGATGACGCAGAAGCACATCAGTGAGCTTCTTCAATTCGTCATACGTATAGGCAGCGCCTGTCGGGTTCGACGGCGAGTTGAAAATGAGCCATTTGGTCCGGGGCGTGATCGCCGCCTCGAGCGCCTCCGGCTGGAGCTTGAAATTGCTCTCAAGGCCCGCGCGCGCGATGACGGGCGTGCCGCCCAGAAGCGAGACGATGTCGGGATAGGACACCCAATAGGGTGCCGGGATCACGACCTCGTCGCCGGGGTTCAGCGTCGCCAGCATCGCGTTGAAGATGATCGGCTTGCCGCCGGGCGCGACGAAGCACTGAGCGGGCGTGTAGT
>CAZLLB010000366.1:0-1732 GCA_964560165.1 uncultured Parvibaculum sp.
CGCATCGCGAAACCAACCCATCTGACGCCGGTGCCGAATTCCCCCGCACCTCCAAGCGCAAGGAGCCCTACACCTCGCGCATGAGGAAACTCGGCAAGGACATGTATTCGCTGATCGGCATCCCCAAGGGCGATCAGGCCGCCAACTGGGCGCAATGGGGCCGCAACTACAAATTCTTCGACGCCCCTGTCGGCCTCATCTTCACCATCGACAAGGACCTCGATGCGATGAGCTTCCTCGACATCGGCATCTTCATGCAGTCGCTGATGCTGGCCGCAAAAGCCCGTGGCCTCGACACTTGCGCGCAAGGTGCATGGAACAATTACTGGACCGCAACGCGCCGCGTCCTCGGCGTCTCGCCTGACGAATACATCATCTGCGGCATTTCGCTGGGCTATGCCGACGAGGCTTCGCCGGTGAACACCCTCGTCTCAGAGCGCGAACCGCTGGAGAGCTTCGCAACGTTCCACGGCTTCTGAGGATCAGCGCCGGTTGAGTTCGGGATTGGCGCGAATGCGTGTCTGCTGCGCGCGGGTCAGCGCTTCTTCGGCAGGGTTCAAATTCATCACGAAGACGACGGGCCCCGACGAGCCGACAAAAATCGGCACGGGATCAGCAACCCCGCCCGCGAGCCCTGCCGTCGAAATCTCGCCGGTGATGTCGATCAACGTCGTACCGGGCGTGACGGCTGCTTCATCGGCATAGGCCGCCCCGCCACACATGGCGGCTAGCAAAGACCCGGCGATGAGGCTGCGATAAACCATGTCCCAAATATAGACCCTCTGCACGAGCGATCAAGGCGCGACCATGCCTGTTCACGGCTTTGCCTTGCCAAACGAACCCGCACCGTTACTCTCGCCCATATCAGCATCACCACCACCAAAGGGAAGAGATCATGGCGGAATTCCTGCGCCCGCTCCCCAATCCGACACCCGAGACCCAGGAGTTCTGGGCCGGATGCCAGGCCGGAGAGCTTCGCCTTCAGCGTTGCACCACCTGCAAACACACCTATTTTCCGCCGCGCGCCTTCTGCCCGGCCTGCTCCTCGCGCTCCGTCGAAACCTTCAAGGCATCCGGCAAGGCGAGCCTCTACAGCTACATCATCAACCACCGCCCGCGCCCCGATTACGGCGACAAACCCCATTCGATCGCCGTCGTCACGCTCGCCGAAGGCCCGCGCATGATGACCAACATCATCGATTGCCCGCAAACGCCAGAAGCTCTCATCCTCGACATGCCCCTCGAAGTTACCTTCGAGAAAGCCAGCGAGACGATCAGCCTCCCCAAATTCCGTCCCGCGAAAGGCTGATCCCATGAAACAGAAATCAGTGGCTGTCGTCGGCGCGGCCGAAACGACGAACATGGGCAAGATCCCCAACCAGTCGGTCCTCGGCCTCCATGCCGATGCCGCCTTGAACGCGATGAAAGATGCGGGCCTCACCGCCAAGGACATTGACGGCTTTGCCACCGCAAGCGAAAGCCCCACCGAGGTCGCCCATTATCTCGGGATCACGCCAACCTGGGTCGATGGCACCAGCGTCGGCGGTTGCTCCTTCATGCTGCATGTCCGCCACGCCGCGGCCGCCATCAATGAGGGCCTCTGCAAGACGGTCCTCATCACGCATGCCGAATCCGGCCGCTCGCGCGTCGGCGCGCGCCGCTTCGGCCGCGATCCATCAAGCCAGATGGGCCAGTTCGAAGTGCCCTTCGGCGTCACGAGCCCGCCCACCAT
>CAZLLB010000367.1:0-1722 GCA_964560165.1 uncultured Parvibaculum sp.
GGCAAGCATGCCCATATAGTCGGCGCTTGCCCGCTCCATGCCTTTTGCCGCGCCAGAGAGGCCGCGGAAGATGTTGCCGCCGCCGATGACGAGGCAGATTTCGCAGCCTATGTCGGTCGCCTGCTTGATCTCGCGGGCGATGCGGTCGACCGTTTCAACATCGATGCCGTATTGCTGATTGCCCATCAGGGCTTCGCCGGAGACCTTGAGGAGCGCGCGCTTGTAGAGAGGTTTACTGGGCATGCGGGGGCTTTCCGGTACGGCAGGATTTGAACGTGTTTACTTTTGACGTGTCTACGGGTGCCGGGGAGACGAATCCCCTGCCCGGCCCACTCACAATAACGCCCCCAGCGCTTATTAGCGAAGGGGGCGTTTTATCTTGAGCGTTCAAATATCAACCGCGAGCGGCAGCGGCCACTTCTGCGGCGAAATCCGTCTCGACCTTCTCGATGCCTTCACCGAGCTGGAAGCGGATGAAACCGACAACATTGATCGGCGCACCGGCAGCGGCTTCAGCTTCCTTCACGGCCTTTTCGACAGTGAGGTCCGGGTTCACGACGAAGGCCTGCGAAAGGAGCACGACTTCTTCATAGAACTTGCGGATGCGGCCTTCGACCATCTTCTCGATGATGTTGTCAGGGCGGCCCGATTCCTTGGCTTCGGCGATCAGCACGTTGCGCTCGCGCTCAACGACTGCCGGATCGACTTCTTCGCGGCGCGTTGCAAGCGGGCTCGTCGCGGCGATGTGCATGGCGATCTGCTTGCCGAGTTCGGCGAGCTTGCCCTTGTCGCCGGTCGATTCGATGCCGACCAGAACGCCGATCTTGCCGAGGCCGGGGGCGACCGAATTATGCGTGTAGGCGGCGACGATGCCGTCATTCACGCTGATCGAACCGGCGCGGCGGACACTCATGTTCTCGCCGATGGTGCCGACCTGCTCGGTAACGTAATCCTTCACAGTCAGCGCGGAGCCGGGATAGGCGGCTGCCAGCAGCTTTTCCGCATCGCCATCAACGCCGAGAGCGGTCTTGGCAATCTCATCGACCATCTTCTGGAAGCTCTCGTTGCGAGCGACGAAATCGGTTTCGGAATTGACCTCGACCAGCGCGCCGCGCGTGCCATCGGCGATGACGCCGACGAGACCTTCAGCGGCGACGCGACCGGATTTCTTGGCGGCCTTGGCAAGGCCCTTGGTGCGCAGCCAGTCAACGGCGGCTTCCATGTCGCCCGCAGTCTCATTGAGCGCGGACTTGCAATCCATCATACCCGCGCCGGTTTTCTCGCGGAGTTCCTTCACCATGCCTGCGGTGACGTCTGCCATTCGAATATCCTCTCAAAATTGATTCGAGCGGCCCGGCGCGTCTTTTCAGACCGCCGGGCACTTTCTCTTTAGAGCATCGCGACGGGGCGCAGCGCCCTCATCTCAAGCCTCAGCAGGGATCTCGACTTCAGGCTCAGCCTGCGCGCCGATATCGACACCGGACGCAACCTGGCTCTGCGAGATGCCGTCGATGACAGCGCGCGAGACCAGATCGCAATAGAGCACGATGGCGCGAGCGGCGTCGTCATTGCCCGGAACCGGATAGGCGATGCCATCGGGGTTCGAGTTTGAGTCCAGGATCGCCACGACGGGGATGCCGAGCTTGCGGGCTTCCTCGATCGCGATGGTTTCCTTGTTGGTGTCGATCACGACCATGATGTCGGGAATGCCGCCCATGTCCT
>CAZLLB010000368.1:0-1722 GCA_964560165.1 uncultured Parvibaculum sp.
GTGCTCGTCCGCGCCGATCTCAACGTGCCGATGGCCGATGGCAAGATCACCGACGCGACGCGCATCGAGCGCGTCGCGGGCACGCTGAAGGAACTCAGCGATCGCGGCGCGAAGGTAATCGTGCTGTCGCATTTCGGCCGCCCCAAAGGCGCGCCGGAAGCGCAGTACAGCCTCGCACCGGTCGCGGCGGCGCTTGAGCCTTTTCTAGGGCGCAAGGTCGCTTTCTCGACCGATTGCATCGGCGAAATCGCGCGCCGCAATATCGAAGCCCTGCCTGCGGGCGGCATCATCGTGCTTGAAAACACCCGCTTCCATCCGGGCGAAGAACACAATGATCCGGTCTTCGCCAAGGCGCTGGCTGACAATGGCAATGTCTATGTGAACGATGCCTTTTCCTGCGCTCACCGCGCCCATGCCTCGACCGAGGCCATTGCGCATGACCTGCCCGCCTATGCAGGCCGCGCAATGCAGGCCGAACTGACGGCGCTCGACGCCGCGCTCGGCAACCCGACGCATCCTGTCGTTGCCATTGTCGGCGGCGCGAAAGTCTCAACGAAGATTTCCCTGCTCGGCAATCTGGTGAAGAAGGTCGATGCGCTGGTCATCGGCGGCGGCATGGCGAACACATTTCTTGCCGCACAAGGCAAGAAAGTCGGCAAGTCCCTCTGCGAACGCGAATTGCTCGATACCGCACGGCACATTCTTGCCAATGCACGCTCGGCCAAATGCGAAATCGTCCTGCCGACCGATGTGGTCGTCGCCGCCGAATTCAAACCGGGCGCGGTCTCAAAGACCGTATCCGTGGATGCGGTGCCCGACGACATGATGATCCTCGACGTCGGCGCCGATACGCTCAATTACATCGCAGGCCGCATCGAAACTGCAAAGACGGTCGTCTGGAACGGCCCGCTCGGCGCTTTCGAGACGACGCCCTTCGACACAGGCACCGTGACGGCGGCGCGCCACGTCGCGATGATGACCAAGATAGGCTCGCTGATTTCAGTAGCGGGCGGCGGCGATACGGTGGCGGCCCTCAATGAAGCGGGCGCAACCGGAGACTTTACCTATGTGTCCGCAGCCGGCGGAGCCTTCCTCGAATGGATGGAAGGTGTGGAACTGCCCGGCGTTGCGGCGCTTGAACGGCAAGACCGATAATCTGAAAAGGATTTGAGACATGACTGAAACGCTGGAATCGATTGCGCAAGCCATGGTCGCGCCGGGCAAGGGTATCCTCGCCGCCGACGAAAGCTCGGGCACGATCAAGAAGCGCTTCGATGCGATCAATACGGAATCGACGGAAGACAATCGCCGCGATTATCGCGAGATGCTGTTTCGTACCGAAGCCGCGATGAAGGAGCACATCTCGGGTGTGATCCTCTTTGACGAAACGATCCGCCAGAAGGCGAAAGACGGCACGCAGCTTGTCGATATCATCAAGAAGACAGGCGCCATCCCCGGCATCAAGGTCGATGCGGGTGCAAAGCCGATGCCCGGTTTCCCCGGAGAAACGATCACCGAGGGTCTCGACGGCCTCGACGAACGGCTGGCCGAATATTACAAGCTCGGCGCGCGCTTTGCGAAATGGCGCGCCGTGATCGACATCTCGCCCGTGATCCCGACGAATGGCTGCATTGAGGCAAATAGCGAGGCGCTGGCGCGCTATGCAGCCGGTTGCCAGAAGAACGGCATCGGGCCGCTCGGCGAGCCGGACGTGCTGAGGGA
>CAZLLB010000369.1:0-1715 GCA_964560165.1 uncultured Parvibaculum sp.
GGAATACATGTTCCTCGACGACACGGCGTGCAATCTCGCCTCGCTGAACCTGATGAGCTTCATGGACCATGAGAGCGGCAAGGATGGTCGCTTCGACGTCGAAGCATTTGAACATGCGGTGAAGCTCTGGACGCTGACGCTCGAAATCTCGGTGCTGATGGCGCAATTTCCGAGCCGCGAGATTGCCGAACGCTCATTCCGCTATCGCACGCTCGGCCTCGGCTTTGCCAATATCGGCGGGCTACTGATGTCGGCTGGCATTGCCTATGACAGCCCGCAAGCACGCAGCCTGTGCGGCGCGATCAGCGCGGTGATGACAGGCGTGGCTTATGCAACCTCGGCGCAGATGGCTAAGGAGCTTGGCGCATTCGCGGGCTTTGCCGACAATCGCGAGCCGATGCTGCGCGTGATGCGCAATCACGCGCGCGCCGCGCATGGCCAGGATGAAGGTTATGAAGGACTAAGCATCGCGCCCGTCGCGCTTGACGCGGCGAACTGCCCGCAGCGCGATCTCATCGATCACGCACGAGCGGCATGGGACCTCGCGGTCGCCATGGGCGAGCAGTACGGCTATCGCAACGCGCAGGCGAGCGTGGTTGCGCCGACGGGGACGATCGGCCTCGTGATGGATTGCGACACGACTGGCATCGAGCCGGACTTCGCGCTGGTGAAGTTCAAGAAGCTCGCGGGTGGTGGCTATTTCAAGATCATCAATCGCGCCGTGCCGCAGGCGCTGACAACGCTTGGTTATTCAACGCGCGAAGTCGAGGACATCATCGACTATGCGGTCGGCCTCGGAACGCTGGAACATGCGCCGGGCGTCAACCACGCGACGCTGCGCGCCAAGGGCTTTACGCCCGAGAAGATTGCCGCTGTGGAAGGCGCGCTGGCGTCAGCCTTCGATATTCGCTTTGTCTTCAACAAGTGGACGCTGGGCGAGGAGTTCTGCACGAGAGTGCTGCAACTCGACGCGGAAGCAATGGACGATCTGGATTTCGACCTGCTGGCCGCCATCGGTTTTTCAAAAACGCAGATCGACGCGGCGAACCTGCATGTTTGCGGGGCGATGACGGTGGAAGGCGCGCCGCATCTCAAAGACGCGCATTTGCCGGTTTTCGATTGCGCCAATCCTTGCGGGCGGACGGGGACCCGGTTCCTCTCGGTCGAGAGCCACATTCACATGATGGCGGCATCGCAGCCTTTCATCTCGGGCGCAATTTCCAAGACCATCAACATGTCGAATGCGGCCACGGTGGAGGACTGCAAGGCGAGCTACATGCTGTCCTGGAAACTGGCGCTGAAGGCCAATGCGCTTTATCGCGACGGCTCGAAACTTTCGCAGCCGCTCAATGCGCAGATCTTTGACGACGATGCAACGGAAGAGGAAGTCGAGCCCGTGTCCGAGCGCATCATGGCGTTGCCGCAGACGGAGCGCGCGCGCGTTGTCGCCGAAACGCTGGTTGAGCGCGTGATAGAGCGGGCGCAGGAGCGACACAAGCTGCCGGACCGGCGCAAGGGTTATACGCAGAAGGCACTGGTGGGCGGGCACAAGGTCTATCTGCGCACCGGCGAATATGAAGACGGGACGATCGGTGAGATTTTCATCGACATGCACAAGGAGGGCGCTGCCTTCCGCTCACTGATGAATAATTTCGCCATCGCGATTTCGCTGGGGCTGCAATATGGCGTGCCGCTGGAGGAATATGTGGAGGCGT
>CAZLLB010000370.1:0-1702 GCA_964560165.1 uncultured Parvibaculum sp.
AGTACGGCACGCGGCGCGGCAATCACGAAGTGATGATGCGCGGCACCTTCGCCAATATCCGCATCAAGAACCAGATGCTGAAGGGGATCGAAGGCGGGCTGACAAAGCTCGAACCCGAAGGCACGCAGATGCCGATCTATGACGCGGCGATGGAATACAAGCGCCGCGACACGCCGCTGGTGATCTTCGCCGGTAAGGAATATGGCACCGGCTCGTCGCGCGACTGGGCGGCGAAGGGCACCATGCTCCTCGGCGTCCGGGCCGTGGTCGCTCAGAGCTTTGAGCGTATCCACCGCTCGAACCTCGTCGGCATGGGCATCGCGCCCTTGCAGTTCCTCGGTGATATGAGCTGGCAGTCGCTTGGTCTCGACGGCTCGGAGATCGTCACCGTAGAAGGGCTCAAGGGCATGAAGCCCCGCGCCCGCGTAACGCTGACCATTGAGCGCGCCGATGGCGGCAAGCAGGTCGTCGAAGTTGTCTGCCGCATCGATACGCAGGACGAACTCGACTACTACTCCAATGGCGGCATCCTGCAATACGTGCTGCGCAAGCTCGCCGCATAAAGCGGCGATCACATGATTGTGAAAGGGCGCTCCGCAAGGAAGCGCCCTTTTTCATATCTATACGCATACCGCTCACCGTGATGTGAGGCTCGGGCGATGGCGGCGCCGTTATCATGAGCGGGTGAAACGCGCGCGGGCCATTTCTCTTTGCCTCACGCTCCTTCTGGCGCAAACAGCGCTTGCGGGTGCAGCCTCCGCGCGGCCCCTCGTGGTTGAACTCTTCACCAGCGAAGGCTGCGCCTCCTGCCCGCCCGCCGATGCCTATCTGCGCGACCTGGCAAAACGCGCCGACGTGCTGGCGCTCTCGTTCCACGTTGATTATTGGGACAATCCCGGCTGGAAGGACACGCTTGGCGACCATGCCTTCACGACGCGCCAGCAAGCCTATAACGCCACGATGAAACTGCGCGGCGTCTATACGCCGCAAATGGTGATCGACGGGGCGACGGAAGGCGTGGGCAGCCGCCGCGCGGAAATCAGCGCCAAGATCGCCGCGCGTGAGGCATCGTCGAGCACCGTGCCGATGGATGTGACGCGCATAGGCGACACGCTGAAACTGAAAATTGCCGCCGGAGAAAAACCCGCCTCGCCAGCCACCATCTGGCTGCTGCGCTATGTGAAAGCAGCTCCCGTCGCCATCCCGCGCGGTGAGAATGCGGGTAGGACGATCACCTATGTGAACGTGGTGCGCGATATGCGGCCCATCGGCCTGTGGGACGGGCGGGAAATGGAAATGCCGCTGCCGAACTTCGGTAGCGGACATTACGCGGCGCTGCTGCAAACGGGCCGGACGGGGCCGATGCTGGGCGCGACGCGGATCGAGAACTGATTTTTCAATGAGAGTGCAAAGTTAAACCCTCATCCTGAGGAGCGTTCGCGTAAGCGAGCGCGTCTCGAAGGATCAGGCCGGTGCACTGGCCTCGCCCCTTCGAGACGCGATGCATTCTGCATCGCTCCTCAGGGTGAAGAGCATGGTTGGGTGTGACGCGAAAGGATGATGAGTAGGGGATGAACTGAGCGCAGGAGTGCTCAAAAAATATTCCGCGTCGTCCGGGATGACATCATTGGGTAAAGCGACAACCGGAAACGAACGAAAGCCTATTCCGGCAAGCCGCCTTCATGGGTCAGCAGGTCCATCG
>CAZLLB010000371.1:0-1692 GCA_964560165.1 uncultured Parvibaculum sp.
CCTGGGTCGCGGCCTGCCGCGTGAAGGGCCTCAACGCGGCGTCGTGCTATTACGGCGGTGGCATCAAAGGCTTCATCGGCGAAAATCCGAAAGTGCCGACCATCTGCCATTTCGGCGAGAAGGATCACGGCATCCCGATGGACGATGTGCGCGCCATCGAAAAGGCGCACCCGGAAGTAAAGGTCTATGCCTATGACGCCGATCACGGCTTCAACTCCGACCGCCGCAACAACTACGACAAGACGGCTGCAGACCTTGCGCTGAAGCGCACGGTGGAGCTTTTCGAGACAGTCTGAGAAGCGAGCAACGCTCAAACAAACAAAGGGGGGCGCTCACGCCTCCCTTTTTTATTTCAAATACACGCGCCGCCTGCAAAGATTGCGGGACCCACAGACGGAGAAAAACCATGCGCCGCCTGATTTTCCTGACGATCG
The DNA here is from genome assembly GCA_964560165.1 of uncultured Parvibaculum sp. Taxonomy (GTDB): domain Bacteria; phylum Pseudomonadota; class Alphaproteobacteria; order Parvibaculales; family Parvibaculaceae; genus Parvibaculum. Next base: position 435 of record CAZLLB010000371.1, read on the forward strand.
CCCTCGCCTTCAGCGCCTACGCCACCGCTCTATCGGCCAGCGAAAGCCTCTACAAGGCGTTTCATGCCGGAATGTCACCGGAGCAGGTCACGCAAACGATCATCGACAGGGGCGGCGAGAAGCCGATCTTCGATAATCTCGATGAGCGTTACAGCTCCATCTACGGCGCCATGCCCTCAGCGCTTCCCTTGCCACAGGCAACGGGCTGGTTTCTCTTCGACGACAAGCGCCTGACGGCTGCGATGTTTGAATATATCGTCCGCCCTCACGGCACTTCGCCCGACGAGATCAAGGCGACCTGCGATGCCGACTTCGCGCGCATCCGCGCCGATGTCGAAAGCGCCTTCGGCCCTCCCACCGCCGCGACCGAAGAGAAAGTCGGAGACCTGCAAAGGACAAGGCTCAAATGGCAGTCTTCAAACCGTTTCAAGCTGACCAGCCAATATGTGAACGACGATAATTGCGGCTCCATCCGCACATTACTGTTCGACGGCACCGAAGCGGAGTTCATGAAGCGGGCACGCATAAAAGCGAAGTAGCGTAAATCCATTGCGCACAAGAGAATGGCTCGCCATATAATACGGAACGTGAAGTCTTCTGGTGCTCGCATGAAAAATCCACTCGACCCCCTGCTCCTCTCCAACCAGCTTTGCTTCGCGCTCTATTCCTCGTCGCATCTGCTGACCAAGGCTTATAAGCCGCTGCTGAAGGAACTCGGGCTCACCTATCCGCAATATCTCGCCATGCTGGCGCTGTGGGAGGAAGACGGAGTGACAGTGGGCGCGCTGGGCGAGAGGCTCTATCTCGACAGCGGCACACTGACGCCACTGCTGAAGCGGCTCGAAGCGGCAAAGCTCTTGAAGCGCGAGCGCAGCGGCGCGGATGAGCGGCAGGTTTTCATCCACCTCACCGATAAAGGCCGCGCCCTGAAACGCGCCGCCGCCACGATCCCGGCCCGCGCCGCCTCGGCAACAGGCCTCGGGCTCAATGAACTTGTCAGCCTGCGCGGCAGGCTCGGCAAACTGCGCGACCAACTCGCAGAGTAGCGCCTCGGCTTCTTCGTTGCGGCCGGACTTCACTGGCTTAGTCCGGGCTTGATCGAGCACTTCCCCTCCCAAATCCCGCTGTCATCCCGCCCTTGTGCCGGGATCCAGAGCCGCGGGCTCAGAATTTGACACTCCTGGACCCAGGGACAAGCCCGGGGTGACACGCTTATCCAATCGCCTCAAATTTATATTGTACGCAATACAATTTTGCA
>CAZLLB010000372.1:0-1692 GCA_964560165.1 uncultured Parvibaculum sp.
GTTGCCCTCGTCAATCAGCTTCCGCGCCTCGTCGGTGATATGCTTGGGGATGGTCATGCCGATCTCCTCAAAGTCCTAGAAATGCGAAAGTGCCGGCAACGGGGCCCAGGTTGAAACAGGTTGCCGGCTGGCTGTTCATGAGCGAGTATTGGATTTGTGCAGCCTGCAATGCGGATGCGTTCTGCTCCCGTGCCAATTGCAGACAAAGCGCCGATGGTCGCGGCTTGGGTGAGAATCCTGGCATCCAATCGCGTGACCGATGCTTGATCGCATCCGAGAACGCATCCCATGCACGAATTGTTATCTCAGCGTATTCGTCGTGGATGATCATTGGGCATCCCCAAGAATGGAGACGTACGCCAGCGACACAGAAATCCGGCTCGCCATGGATCGTATCTGCTTGCCGACGAAGCTTTCCCGCTCCGCTACCTCAACCTGATAGCTGCGGATTCCGAGTTCGCGAGCGTCACGGGACAACCCTTCGAAGATTTCAAACAGTTCATCACGCTTCGGAAGGACGATGATCGATCCCCTGGTCCTGTCCCGCGCTATCCTCGCGGCTAAGCGCATCTGCATCTTGCGGCGGGAGGCATAGGTCGTCCGAGACGCGCCAAAGCTTTCGCCGTCGTCGTCGCGCAACCGCTCGCTCGGCCTCGTCAGCTTCCCAAGCGCCCCAATCTCCAGTGATGTTGAGCTTTCCATTACGCTGCATCCTCTTGCTCGATTTGTTGTTCGCGGCGCTTCCGTTCGCGCAACGCGCGGAGAAACGGAGGCGGGTTCCTCTCCATCTCGGCAATCGCCCTGTTGCGCGCCTGTCGCCATTCTTGCTCGGCCGTCTCCTCGTCCAGATCGAGAAGCTCTTGCGGGACTTCGATCCCCCACTTCAGAGCTAGGACTATCATGGCGCCCTGCCCTTCCCGGTGCGCGCGGGCCAGTTCGTCCATCTGGCCTGTCGAAAAAGCATGGTTGAACATCGGCATCTTGAGCAGCATGCGGGCACGCTCGCCCGGTGTTTCCGAATGCGACGGCGCGATCCGGCGCGGTTCCGGTATGCGCTCCGGGACAACTGCGGTCCTGACGATCCGCGCCAGTTCGGGCGGGGTCGGCACAAAGCGGGGGCTCACGCCCTCCACCTCGCCCCGAAGAAAGCGGCGGATACCGGCCTCGATGGCCTCTGCCGTCATGCCTCGCAGCGCTTCGACGTAGGCGGCGGCAACGTTGTCGGTTTTCGCGCCACGCTGAAACGGAAGGGCGTCGAACAGCAATTGCAGCGCCGCGCTAGTTTCGGCGATGGAAGCAGGTTTCAATGGTTGGGAAATCTGGTTCATGATCGTGTCCTGGGGGTTTCCATGTGCCGGCTGCCATTTCGCCCAGCGCATCGCTGACGGTTCGCTCTCGGAACGGTGGTGAGGTTGATTGGCGCGGCGGTGCGCTCCGGCCAGCCAGAAATTCCGGCTTCACCGTGATCCAGTTCCGGGAAATGCAGGTGTCGACTGCTTCGGGGAGCGACAGGCCGCAGGCCGCGGCGTCCGAGCGGAACAGCCGTGCCGAAAGCCCGGTGAGTTGCCCGCGCTTCGAGCGGCGGTGTTTGACGATGGCTTCGAGGCGTTCGGCGTCGAGATCGGAGAGTTCGGTCTTGAATTCGGATAGATCGTTCGCCCGCGCCTTACCCACACCCAAGGAACCGTTAGG
>CAZLLB010000373.1:0-1662 GCA_964560165.1 uncultured Parvibaculum sp.
TCGAATATGAAGGCGACGTCGCCAACATGAATACGCGCGTGCTCACCAACGCCGCGCTCACGGGCCTTCTCAAGCCGCAGCTCGAAGACGTCAACACCGTCTCGGCTCCCGTCATCGCCAAGGAACGCGGCATTCAGGTGTCGGAAGTGAAGCGCGAGCAGCGCGGCGCTTACGAAACCTATATCCGCCTCACGGTGAAGACGAGCAAGCGCCAGAAGTCCGTTGCGGGCACGGTTTTCTCGGGCGGCAAGCCGCGCATCATCCAGATCAAGGGCGTCAACATGGAAGGCGCGCTGAGCGGCCACATGCTCTATGTGACGAACCAGGACAAGCCGGGCTTCATCGGTGCGCTGGGTTCGGTGCTCGCCAAGGCGAATATCAACATCGCCAACTTCAACCTCGGTCGTGAAAAGGCCGGTGGCGACGCCATCTGCCTCGTCGAAGTTGACGGCGTCGTGCCGGAAGCCGTCGTGACGGAAATACAGGCCTTGCCGCATGTCGTGCAGGCGAAGGCGCTGAACTTCTGATTGCTTCTGATTTCACGTTTCAAGAAAGCGGCGCTCCGAAAGGTGCGCCGCTTTTGTGTTTAGCCATCCGTTGACGGAGAAAAGGCCCTCACCCAACCCTCTCCCAAAGGGAGAGGGTTGGGTGAGGGCCTTATTCCGCCGCCTTCTTCTTGCACATGGGAATAACGAGATCGTCCGGCAGCTTCGTCTTCTCGTCCCCGCAGGCCAGCGCCAGTTGCTCGTTCGACAATCCAAAAGCCCGCGTGAAATCCGCGCCCGACAAGTTTGCGCCGCGAAAATCGACGCCGCGCAGAAACGCATAGCGGAATATTGCGCCGGTCAAATCCACATCGCGGAATTTCAAGCCCTGCACCAGTTCAATGGCGCGGAAGTTTGCGCCGACGAGTTTCGCGCCGGTGAAATCGGTATTGATCAGCATGGCCGCATCGACGCGGGCATAAGAAAGGTCGGCGCCCTTGAGGTTCGCGCCGCGCAGATCGGCGCCCGCCGCGTTCGCGCCCCTCATATCAGCGCCCTGAAGATTGGCATTGGTAAGCAAAGTGCCCGAGAGTTCCGCACCGGCAAGGTGTGCCTTGCGCAGGTCCGCGCGCTGCAGGCTGGCGAGCCTCAGATAGGAACCATTGAAATTCGCGCCAGCCAGTGTGCAACCCCGGCAGGAGAGAAGTGTTTTGAACGCATCGGCTTTCAATGAATTGACGAGCTTGCCATCGACCGGAGGCAGCGCCTCTTCGGCCTCTTTCATCGCCTCGCCGATCGCCTCAGTGAGCTGCGGCTGCGGCGGCACCAGTTGGGCCTCGATCGCGGCGGGCAGCTCGCGGGCGCGTTGCCATTGCGGCGGCGGCTCGGCGAAACGATATGCGCCGATGAGCGTCAGCAGCAGATGCAGGCAGACCGAGAAGACCACCGTCGTAATAAAGGCGTCGAGATGCTGGCTCCCGTCTTCGGGCAGGCTCAGCGGCGCGGGCGCGTGAAGGGGGAGAGCGAGCGACATCGGCGTCTCGGGTAAGGACGGGGCAAGCGGAGCGGACATCCCCGTCTATCCGCTTTTGCCGCTCTTATCCACTTTCCTTCCGCCTGCCGATCCGGTAGACAATGCGAAAGCTCCCTGCCTTCCGGCATGGGGGCTTTTGGCTTG
>CAZLLB010000374.1:0-1656 GCA_964560165.1 uncultured Parvibaculum sp.
CGCCCGCTCTCCGTCGCCGCCCGCTGCCAGATCGAAACGCAGACGCCCGCTCCGGTAATACATATCCGGCAGCAGCACGAGATAGCCTTCGCCCGCAACGCGCCGCGCGAAATCGTAAAGCTCCTCGCGGATGCCCGGCGCGTCCATGTAGATGATGACGGTCGGATGGCGACCCGCTCCCGGCGCTACCGTGAATGTCTCCATCATGCCCGCGCGCGTTTTAATCTCGACGATGGCTTCGATCATGACGGCCTCTTTCAGTGCGATTCGAGAAACCAGTTGATGATGCGCGGATTTTCGTCGCGCGGATAAGTATGCGAGAGATCGCCGACCTCGCGATAAACGACCCGCGCGCCCGCGCCCGTCAGCGCGCGATTGGCGACCCGCGCCATTTCGGCGGGAAACATCCAGTCGAGCGCGCCATGGGTGATGTAAACGGGCAGATCCTTGACCCGCGCAGGATCGGCCATTTCAAGCAGAAACGGATGGAAGCTCGCCGCGATAGGCGCGAGATGCGTGAAGGGCGAGCCGCTGTTGAGCCCCAGCACATAGGAAAAAGTGCCGCCGTCACTCATCCCCGTCAGCAGCATATGCGAGCGGTCGATGTTCCATGTCTCGAAAGCATGGTTGAGCATCCGGCCGATATTCTCATTGTCCAACTCCGGCTCCATCAGCGACCACGTATCGCCCAGCGATGTCGGAGAAATGAGAATCGCGCCATGCGAGCGCGCATTGGCGATCCAGCTCCATAGCGTGTCGCGGCCATGGCCGCTGCCGCCATGCAGCGCAACGATCAGCGGCGTTGGTGTAGCAGGATCATAGTATTCGGGCACATAGATCGAACAGCCGCCGCGCGTCCCCTTGTCGTTGCTCGCATGAAGGACGCCGATATGTGGGCGCTCGAGATCGGCACTGGCGAGACGGGCGGCCAGTTCCTTGTCCTCGCGCACCCCCGGCTCCAGAAAAAACTGGCTGACCGGCGGTAACATCCGCGTCACCGGATAAAGCGCCTCCGCGGCGCGCGAATAAAATCTGAGCGCGCGATAGGCCGCCAGAATGCCGTTTGGTTCGTCCCTGGCGGCTCGCAATCCGTCATAGGCCCGAATAACCGCGTCCGTCGCGGTTTCGATATGCGTGCAAAACCGGGCAAGGTCTTGCGGCCATGCGGCAGCGTTGAAAGTCGCGCGCCCCGCCCGCACACCCTGATCCGCCTCGCCCAGACTGTCGATCAATTCGCGCAGATGCGGCGGATGGAGGTGCCGGCCAATAAAGCCGAGACCTTCCATCGCATCGAGAAGCGGCGGCACCAACGCCATGATGGCGTCGATGAGAGCCTCGCCGTCATTGTTCATCCGGGGATGCGCACCATCATGCGTTCGTAACCCTTCACGAACGTGGACATCACGCGCGTCGGCTCCTCCACCACTTCGATCTTGGGGAAGCGTTTCAGGATTTCTTCCCAGACGATACGAAGCTGCATTTCAGCGAGACGATTGCCGACGCAGCGATGAATGCCGAAACCGAAGGAGAGATGCTGACGCGGACGCGGCCGGTCGATGATGAAGGCGTTCGGATTTTCGATCGCCTCCTCATCGCGGTTGCCCGAGACGTACCACATGATGACCTTGTCGCCTTTTTTGACCTGCTGGCCACCAA
>CAZLLB010000375.1:0-1656 GCA_964560165.1 uncultured Parvibaculum sp.
GGCATCGACGCCGACGCCGTTCACACAATCTTCGACCACCGCGTCGAGCGAGCGCGAGAGTTTATATTCGCCGATATCGTGCTGGTACTGGCCGACGCCGATCGACTTCGGATCGATTTTCACCAGTTCCGCCAGCGGGTCTTGCAAGCGGCGCGCAATCGACACGGCACCACGGATCGAGACGTCGAGATCTGGCAGTTCAGCCGATGCATAGGCCGAGGCCGAATAAACCGACGCGCCTGCTTCCGAGACCATCGCCTTGGTCAGTTTCAGGTCGGGATGTTTTGCAATCAGCTCACCCGCCAGCTTGTCTGTCTCGCGCGACGCCGTGCCGTTGCCGATGGCGATGAGATCGACCTTATGTGTCCGCGCCAGACGCGACAGCACCGAGATAGCTTCGTCCCAGCGTTGCTGGGGTTGGTGCGGATAGATCGTGTCATGTGCCACGACCTTGCCCGTCGCATCGACGATGGCGACCTTGACGCCGGTGCGGAACCCGGGATCAAGACCCATGGTCGCCCGCGTTCCTGCGGGCGCAGCGAGCAGCAGGTCGCGCAAGTTTCCGGCGAACACTTTCGTCGCATCGTCTTCCGCGATCTGACGAAGCCTCATGCGCAGATCGAGATTGATGTGCAGCAGGATTTTCGTCCGCCATGTCCAGCGCACAGTGTCGGCGAGCCATTTGTCGGCGGCGCGGCCCTGGTCTGCGATGCTGAAGTGATGCGCGATGCGGCGCTCATAGCTGCTCGGTTGCGTCTCCTGTCCTGGTGCGATTTCCTCAGGCACCAGCGTCAGGCTCAGCATCTCTTCCTTCTCGCCACGGAAGAGGGCGAGGATGCGATGAGAGGGCAGCTTCATCAGCGGTTCGGAGAAGTCGAAATAATCGGCGAATTTTTCGCCCGCCTGCTCTTTGCCCGTCTGCACCTTCGAGGCGAGCTTGCCGCGCGTCCAGACTTCCTCGCGTAAGCTGCCGACGAGGTCGGCGTCTTCGGAGAAGCGTTCAATCAGGATCGATCTCGCGCCATCGAGCGCCGCTGCGGCGTCCGCCACGCCCTTGTCGGCATCGACATAGCTTGCCGCCGTCGCTGTCGGGTCGAGTTTCGGATCGCCCATCAGCGCATCGGCCAGCGGCTCCAGCCCCGCCTCGCGCGCGATCTGCGCCTTGGTGCGGCGCTTGGGCTTGTAGGGGAGGTAAATGTCTTCCAGCCGCGCCTTTGTTTCCGCCGTTGCGATCTGGTGGCGCAGCGTGTCGTCGAGCTTCCCCTGCTCCTCGATGCTGGCAAGGATCGCCGCGCGACGTGTTTCAAGCTCACGCAAGTAAGCGAGGCGTTCCTCCAGATTGCGGAGCTGCGTATCGTCCAGCATCCCCGTCACTTCTTTGCGGTAGCGCGCGATGAAAGGCACCGTCGCCCCGCCATCAAGAAGCTCCACCGCGGCGGCGACCTGTTCTTCACGGGCGCCAAGTTCTTCTGCAATGCGTTGATTGATCGACTTCATGGGGACCGCGCGGTTGGAATCGGGGGAGGGCGTTTGTAGCGTGGATGGGGCGCTCAAGAAAGTGCGCGATTGTTGACCACAGAACTTGCCGTCATTGCGAGGCCGAAGGCCGTCGCAATCCAGTCCTTGCGGCTCTGGATTGCTTCGCTCCGCTCGCAA
>CAZLLB010000376.1:0-1573 GCA_964560165.1 uncultured Parvibaculum sp.
TACGACAAGCTCGCCAGCGCCAAACCGGATGCGCTCATCATGCATCCCGGCCCGATGAATCGCGGCGTCGAAATCGACAGCGCGGTTGCCGACGACATCAACCGCAGCGTCATCCGCGAACAGGTGGAAATGGGCGTGGCGGTGCGGATGGCAGTTCTCGATGCGCTTGCCCGCAATCTGCCGAACGAGCGCCCGCTATGAACCGCACTGCCCTCATCAACGCGCGCCTGCTCGATCCGGCCTCCGGCATGGATGAGCCGGGCAACCTGCTGGTCGTGGACGGCAAGATCGCCGATCTCGGCCCCGTGCTCTTCAATGACGGTATTCCCGACGGCGCCGAGATCGTCGATTGCCGGGGCCATGTGCTAGCGCCCGGCCTGATCGACATGCGCGTCTTCACCGGCGAGCCCGGCGCGGAACATCGCGAGACATTGCGCACGGCAAGCCTCGCTGCGGCGGCAGGCGGCGTCACGACGCTGATCGTCATGCCAAACACCAATCCGGTTATCGACGATGTTGCGCTGGTCGATTTCATAGAGCGCCGCGCCCGCGACACCGGCATCGTCAACATCCATCCGATGGCGGCTCTGACCAAGGGCCTCAACGGCAAGGAGATGACGGAAATCGGCCTGCTGAAAGAGGCAGGTGCCGTGGCCTTTACCGACGGTGACAGGGCCGTCAGCGACGCGCAGGTGATGCGCCGGGCGCTTTCCTATGCAGCCCATTTCGGCGCGCTGATCGTACAACATGCCGAAGTCCCCGAGCTTTCCGGCGGCGTCATGAACGAGGGCGAATTGGCGAGCCGCCTCGGCCTTTCCGGCATTTCGTCGGCAGCTGAAACCATCATGATCGAACGCGATTTGCGCCTGCTTGAATTGACCGGCGGGCGCTATCACGTGGCGCAAGTGTCGTGCGGTGCTTCGGTTGATGTCATTGCGCGGGCGCGACGCCATGGGCTCAAGGTGACATGCGGCGTTTCGGCGGCGCATCTCGCGCTCAATGAAAACGATGTGCAGGGCTATCGCACATTCTTCAAGCTCTCACCGCCGTTACGCTCGGAAGCTGATCGGCGCGCACTGGTGGCAGGCCTTGCCGATGGCACCATCGACGTCATCGTCTCGAGCCACGATCCGCAAGACCCGGAAGTGAAGCGCCGCCCCTTCGCGCAAGCAGCCTTCGGCGCCATCGGCCTCGAAACCCTGCTGCCCGCGAGCCTGTCGCTGGTTCACAATGGCGACATGACGCTGGCGCGGCTTCTGAGCGCCATGACGCATGTGCCCGCCGACCTCCTTGGCTTGCAGACGGGCCGCCTCGCGGTCGGCCTTCCGGCTGATCTCGTCGTCTTCGATGCCGGGGTACCATGGATTGTTGAAAGCGCGACCCTTCATTCCATTTCCAAGAATACTCCCTTCGAGGACCGTCGCATGCAAGGTCACGCCTTGCGCACAATCGTCGGTGGACGCACAGTCTATGTTCATGGTGAGGGGGGACGCTGACGATGTGGGGAGATCTGGATTGGGGAGCGCTGCTGCCCTGGTTATTGGGCATTGCGGCGCTCGGCTATCTTCTCGGC
>CAZLLB010000377.1:0-1560 GCA_964560165.1 uncultured Parvibaculum sp.
AAGGCGCAGGGCGTCTCGCCCCATTTTTCGTCGGGTCGCGCGACGACAGCGGCTTCGATGATCGAGGGATGCTTGTAGAGAATATCTTCGACCTCAAGCGATGAAATATTCTCGCCGCCGGAAATGATGATGTCCTTGGAGCGGTCCTTCAACTGGATGTAGTTGTCAGCGTGCCAGACGCCGAGATCGCCGGAATGGAACCAGCCGCCCTCAAAGGCTTCGGCGCTCGCCTTGGGGTTTTTCAGATAGCCTTTCATCACCACATTGCCGCGGAACATCACTTCGCCCAACGTTTCGCCATCGCGCGGCACTTCTTCCATCGTTTCGGGATCGCGCACCGAGAGCCCTTCCAGAACCGGATAGTTGACGCCTTGGCGCGCCTTCACCTGCGCGCGGGCATTGACCTCAAGCTCGTCCCATTCGTCGTGCCATGCGTTCACCACGGCGGGGCCATAGGTTTCGGTGAGGCCATAGACGTGGATGACGTTGAAACCCTGATCTTCCAGCTTCCTGATCGTTGCAGCGGGCGGCGGTGCGGCGGCGGCGAAAAAATGCACCGTGTTCGGCAGCACCTTCTTTTCATCGTCAGTTGCGTTGATAAGGAAGCCCATCACGGTCGGCGCGCCGCCCATATGGGTGACGCGATTTTTTGCAATCGAGTCATAGATGTTTTTTGCGGTGACACGGCGCAGGCAGACATGCGTGCCCGCGACCACGGCCATCGACCAGGTGAAAATCCAGCCGTTGCAATGAAACATCGGCACAGTCCAGAGATAGCTGGAATGGCGCGGCATAGACGCCGTGACGACATTGCCCATGGCAAGCAGGTAGGCACCGCGATGATGGAACACGACACCCTTGGGATTGCCGGTCGTACCCGAGGTGTAATTGAGGCTGATCGCCTGCCACTCATCGGCGGGCAGGTTCCAGTCGAATAGCGGATCGCCCCTGGCGATGAAGCTCTCGTAATCCGTCTCGCCGATTGCCTCGCCCGGCCCGTCATATTCCTTGTCGTCAATGTCGATGACGAAGGGTTTTGCCTTGGCGCTGGCCAGCGCGTCCTTGCCGAGCGTGGCGAATTCGCGATCGACGAAAAGGACTTTGGCTTCGGCATGGTCGAACATGAAGCCGAGCAGCGGCCCATCGAGGCGGGTATTCAGCGTGTTCAGCACCGCACCGACCATCGGGACGGCGTAGTGAAGTTCGAGCATTTCGGGAATATTGGGTGCGATCACCGCCACAGTATCGCCAAGGCCGATGCCACGCCCGGCTAAAGCGGAGGCAAGGCGGCGGCAGCGGCTATAAAATTCCGCATAGGAGCGGCGCATGTCGCCATGGATGACGGCGGTGGTGCCGGGATAGACCTCGGCGGCGCGCTTCAGGAATGACAGCGGCGTCAGCGGCTGGTAGTTGGCCGGGTTCTTGTCGAGGTCGATTTCATAGGGATTAGCCGTCATCGCTACTCTTCTCCGCAAAGGTTTGAGAGCAGCTAATCAAACCCGCGCAAGGCTTGCAATGGACTGGTTGTCTCCGGCATGCGTTTGGGGCGCGTGAGAAGAT
>CAZLLB010000378.1:0-1534 GCA_964560165.1 uncultured Parvibaculum sp.
CATGATGCTGTGCGCCACCGCGATGCGCGAGCCAGCGCATGATCGTCTTGTTTTTATTTAGCACCTGCATCCGGTAGATGCCGAGATTGTAGTCATCCTCGCGTTTGTCGCCGGGGCCTTTGGTGACGACGAGCGGCCAGGTGATGAGCGGCGCAGGTTCGTCCGGCCAGCATGTCTGGATCGGCAGCACGTTCAGATCAATGTCGTCGCCCGTCAGCACAACTTCCTGGCAGGGTGCGGATGAAACCGTCTTCGGCTTCATCGTCATCACGGTTTTGAGCAAAGGCAGCATCGAAAAGGCTTCGCGGAAACCGCCCGGCGGCTCGGGCTGGCGCAGGAAAGCCAGCATCTCACCGACCTCGCGCATATCCTTTGCAGAGCGCCGTTCGATGGCCCCCATGGTGACGCCCAGCGCCACGCGCTCAACCGTGCCGAAGAGGTTAACCAGAACCGGCATGGACGACGCCGTGCCGTCGGCCTTCAGGACATTCTCGAAAATCACTGCGGGGCCTTTTTCCGCGAGCAACCGCGTCTGGATCTCGGTCATTTCGAGAACGCTGGAGACGGGCGCCTTCACGCGCAGGAGTTCGCCTTCGGCTTCGAGCTTGTCGAGAAAATCGCGCATTGAGGAATAGGACATGTTGCTCTCGGGGCCTCTCGGGGCGGGCAGGCTGACGTGAACGGCGAGAATGCCGGAAAGCGCAAACGATGCCAAATCGGATGAAATTTACACTTCGTGAACCATGAGGGATTGGCGCCGTTAATCCGATGCAAACCTTAAGCGCGCAAGCTTAGCTTCGTCACAACTTGCGTTTGAGGATGGATCATGGGTCGGGCGGCAAAGCCACAACAGGCGCGCCAGCGCTGGATAGGCGGCGAGATCGACGCCGATCCCTTCATGCTGCCCCAGCGTATCACCATTCCTGCCAGTGAAACGATGAACCGTCTTTTCGGCTTCATCCGCTATGCGGTCATTCACCGCGATGCGGTGAAGGCGACGGATTCGTCGCCCATTCTCGGGCCTTTCGTCTGGGATGAGCCGTTGTCGGCCTATCGCGGCGTCGCGCTGCGCGTCGCCTGGCGCGACAGGAATGGCGACAAACCCGTCATTCTCGTGCAACTCGTTCATGCGACCGATGAGCGCCGCTCGATTGCGCTCCATGCGTCTTTTGATGGAGCGGATGTCGCCGCGCGCTGGCGCTCATGGGGCCGCACATTGGCCATGCCCCTTCTGCTCGAAGACCGTGCGGGGGAATTGCAGCAGGCCGAGCGCCGCCTTGGCTCGCTCCGCATCGACGCGCCTCAGCCCCATGCAGGGGCGAACCCGCTTTCGGCCCGCCGCCCGATGACGTTTGGCGTTACTGGCCGTCCGCGCCTCTGGCCGCAGCGTCTCGGCAACGGCGTGCGGCCCACGGCTTACTGAAGCAGCCTCCTCAAAAGAAAAAGCCCGCTGGAAAATTTCAGCGGGCTTTTCTGTTCCAGCGGTTTCGATCAGATCGAGCCGATGAAGTCGCGCTTGCCGATCGGCACGCCG
>CAZLLB010000379.1:0-1513 GCA_964560165.1 uncultured Parvibaculum sp.
GATTGCGCCGCGCGCGACGCCACGGGCTGTCGGCAGCCTTGTAGATGATGTGGCGTAAATCGTTGAGGCGTCCGGGCATGGAGGGCTTGCCATCGGCGAGCCACCGCTCGCGCGCCTGGCCGCCCTTCCAGGCGCGGGTGGTGAAGCCCAGAATTTCGACCTTCACGGCGCAACGCTCCAGTGTGCGCGCCAGAATATCGGCGCACATAGCGGCAACGGTGATGGGGCGACCGCGCATCGAACCTGAATTGTCGAGCAGCAGCGTCACCACCGTGTCGCGGAAATTCATGTCGTGTTCGATCTTGAACGACAGGGGATGCATCGGATCGGTGACGACGCGGGTGAGGCGTCCGGCATCGAGGATGCCTTCCTCGAGATCGAATTCCCAAGTGCGGTTTTGTTTTGCCAGCAGGCGGCGTTGCAGGCGATTGGCGAGGCGAGAGACGACGCCCTGCATCTGCTGCAATTGCTGGTCGAGATATTGCCGGAGGCGCGCCAGTTCTTCGAGGTCGCAGAGGTCTTCGGCGGCGATCACTTCATCATATTGCGCGGTGAAGACCTTGTAGCCCGGTTCGCGGCCACGCCCGTCATCTGTGCCGTTGGGACGCCAGGGCTGGTTGCCTTCGCTCGTCTCGTCGGTGTCGCCATCAAGCGACTGGTCGTCGCTTTCGACCTCGACGGATTGCTCGTCGCCTTCCTCGCCTTCGCCTTCGGAATATTCGACCTTTTCGGCGGATGCGCCATCGGGCTGTTCGGCCTCGCCGGACTGGCTCTCCTGCGTGGACTGATCGCCATCGCCTTCCTGATCGTCGCTGTCTTCGGAATTGTCATCCGAGGACTGGCCGAGTTCGGCGCCCATATCGAGGTCGGTGAGAATGTCGCGAGTGACGCGGGCAAAGGCCACCTGGTCTTCGGTGACATCCTGCAGGCGCTTCAGATCCTTGCCGGCTTTCTCCTCGATCCAGGGACGCCAGAGATCGACCAGTGTTCTGGACGAGGGCGGCGGCGCTTCACCTGTCAGTTGCTCGCGCACGATCATCGCGACGGCTTCGGCAAGCGGGGCTTCATCGCGAGTCTTGATGCGATTGTAGCCGCGCGCCTGAGCGCGTTGCTCAAGAGCTGCGGCGAGGTTCTGGCCCATGCCGACCATCTGATTGGTGCCGATGGCCTCGCAGCGGGCCTGCTCGACCGCATCGAAAACGGCCAGTGCGTTGCCGCCTTCGGGCTGAAGGCGGGTGTTGATCTTTTCGTCGTGATGGGCGAGGCGGAGCGCATAACCGTCGGCGACGCCACGCACCTGCGCGACCTCCTCGCGCGGCAGCGCGCGGCTCGGCAATGGCAGGCGGGCGCGAAGCCCTCGCAGGCCCGGCGGCTCGGTGCCGAAAGTCACATTCAGCTCAGCGTTCTCCGCAATCGTGCGCATGGTTGTCGTCAGCGCGCGCTTGAAGGGTTCGACTGGACCTTCTTTCGTCTTCATCGCCTTGGGCTTCCCGTCGCGCGGCTCAGGCGACCA